>NZ_BAABEV010000036.1:0-100800 GCF_039540335.1 Actinomadura verrucosospora
AGGCCCATCCAGCGGAACCGGCTTCCGCACCGGCTGGGGGCGGCGCGCGGCCTCCCCCCGGCGCGGCGGCGCGAGGTGCCCGCGGCGCGCGACGCCGGGGCGCGGGAGGCCGCGGCGCGGAGCTACCTGGTCATCGAGCTGCGCGGGGACGGAGCCGTCCCGGACCGCTACCTGGCCTCCGCGTGGCTCCAGGTGGACGGCGGGCACGGGCTCATGCTGCGCTGCGACGACGAACCCGTCCCCCTCGACCGGCTGCCCGGACTCGTCAAGGAGCTGCTGTGCGAGGACCAGCACGTCGTCAACCGGCCGACGCCGGAGCTGACGCTGGAGTTCGTGCTGCCGGTCGACCTGCTCGGCACGCCGGTCGACCAGCTGCGGATCACGGTGGACGGGCTGGAGCGGCGCCTCGGCATCGAGCATCCGGTGGTCGTCCGCAGCCTCGACCGGATGCGCAGGCGGGCGTACCACCACCACTGGCGCCGCAAGTGGCGGTGGCTGCGCGACAACCCCCACGGCGCCGAGGTGTGCTGGGTGACACAGCCCGGGCAGTACGGCGGTGAAAGCCTCTACAGCATGCTGCTGTCCGAACCGTCGTCGGTGTGCATGGCCATGGCCTTCCCCCCGCGCACGGACGGGCCGGACTCCGCGGAGCTGCGCGCCGCGCTCCAGGCGGGGGCGCCGATCGTCACCTGGTGCCGCCGCGGCCGCGATCCGGAGCGGTTCGCCCGGGAGTTCCGGGAACTGCTGGGCGCGGGGGCGATGGACCTGCCCGACGCCGTGCTGGCGCTGCGCCGGCAGGCGCTCCGGGCGCTCGACGGAGACGGCGGCGGCGTCCATCTCGGTCTCGACCTGACGCTGGTGTTCGACGACGCGGACCGGCTGCCCGAACCCTACGTGCGGCTGAACGCCCCGGCCTGAGCCCCCTGGGAGGTACCTGTGGCGAAGACGGAGACGACCGCGGGCGAAGAGTCCGAGGGCTGGGAGATCTACCGGGGTGACGCCCGGCCGCACGACGGCCTGGCGCGGCTGCCCGATCCGCCGCCCTGGAGGCGGTTCGACGCGGCCGGCGACACGGCCGACGGCGCCGCCCGGCTGCCGGGCGGCGGTCTGGAGCGCGCCCTGGCGTACCGTCCGAAACCGAACGTCGTCACCATGGTGAACGTGGCCCTGCGCCTGCGGCGGCCCCTGCTGGTCACCGGCAAGCCCGGGACGGGCAAGTCGACGCTCGCCTACAACGTGGCGCACGAGCTGGGCCTCGGTCCCGTGCTGGACTGGCCGATCACCAGCCGGGTCACGCTCCAGGAAGGGCTGTACCGCTACGACGCCATCGGCCGCCTGCACGAGACGAGCCTGCGGCGGGCCGTGGCCCCCGGGGCCGACACCGAGGCCCCCGACATCGGCCGCTACATCCGGCTCGGGCCGCTCGGGACGGCGCTGCTGCCGCAGCCGCGCCCCCGCGTGCTGCTGATCGACGAGCTGGACAAGAGCGACATCGACCTGCCCAACGACCTGCTCAACGTGTTCGAGGAGGGCGGCTTCACGATCCCGGAGCTCGAACGCCTCCCGGAGGACCAGCCGGTCGTGCACGTCATGCCGGCCAAGGGCCCGGACCGGGTGCCGGTCGGCCGCGGCCGGGTCCAGTGCACCGCGTTCCCGCTGGTCGTCATCACCAGCAACGGCGAGCGGGAGTTCCCCCCGGCGTTCCTGCGCCGCTGCGTCCGGCTGGTGATCGAGCCGCCGAGCCCCGAGGAGCTCGCCGAGATCGTCGAGGCGCACCTCGGCCCCGCGGCGAGCGCGGCGAGCGCGGACCTCATCCGGGAGTTCCTGGACCGCCGCGAGCAGGGCGACCTGGCCACCGACCAGCTCCTCAACGCGGTCTACCTGAGCACGACCGGCTCCCGGCCCTCGGAGGCCACGCTCCATGACATGGTCAGGGCGATCCTGCGCCCGCTGGGCGCCGCCGGCCCGGGATGATCCCCCGGCTGATCGGGGCGCTGGAGGCGCTCTCCCCCCGGCCCACCGCGGAGGAGGTCGCCGACGCCCTGTGGCTGGCGCTCTCCCTGCCGGGGGCCGCGGCGCCCGGCGGTCAGGACCCGCCGGCGCCCGGCCCTGAGGCGGAGCCGGAACCGCCCGCGGAGCCCGTCGCGGCCGAGCCCGCGGTCGCCGAACCGTCCGCGCCCCGCCGCCCGGTCCGTCCCGCGCCGTCGGCCGCGCAGGCGGGACTGCACCTCCCCGCGCCGGGGTCCGCGCCGGGCGACGCCGGGCGCGCCCCGGCGGCGCCCGCGCTCCCGCACGCGCTGAGCCTCGCCCGCGCGCTGCGGCCGCTGCGGGGCAGGGTCTCGTCCCGGACGGTGGAGAACCTCGTCGAGGAGGCGACGGCGCAGCGGATCGCGGAGACCGGCATCTGGGAGCCGGTCATGGAGCCCGCGCCGGAACGGCGGCTCGACCTCGCCCTCGTGGTGGACGGCGGCCCCTCCATGGTCGTCTGGACCCGGCTCGCCGCCGAGCTGCGGACCCTGATGGAACGGCTGGGCGCCTTCCGCGACGTGCGGGTGTGGCGGCTCGACGCCGACGGCGGCGCGCTCGTCCTGCGCACCGGCAGCTCGCCGGCCGGGCCGGGCCGCAGCCCGGACGAGCTGATCGACCCGACGCACCGCCGCGTGGTCCTGGTCTTCAGCGACTGCATCGGGCCGGCCTGGGGCGACGGGCGCGCCGCCGCGGTCGTCGAACGCTGGGCGCGGTCCGCCCCGGTCGCGATCCTCCAGCCGCTCCCCCAGCGGCTGTGGTGGCGGTGCGCGACGGCGGTCGAGCCGGTGTGGCTCGGGGCGCAGCGGGCCGGGGCGCCGAACGCCCGGCTCGCGGTGCGGCCGCGCGAGGAGTCCGCCGTGCCGCCCGGCGTCGCCGTTCCCGTGATGGAGCTGGAGCCCCGCTGGCTGCGCCCCTGGGCCGAACTCGTCGGCTGCGGGGCGGAGCGGATCGCGGCGATGGCCGTGTTCACCGGCGCGCCGGCCGCCGAGGCCCCCCGGGACGCCCGGGAGGAGGACGGAGGCGACCTGTCGCCCGCCGAGCGGGTGACGCGCTTCCGGGCGGTCTCCTCGCCGACGGCGTTCCGGCTGGCGGCCTACCTCGCGGCGGCCCCGCTGCGGCTGGAGGTCATGTCGCTCGTCCAGAGGGCCATGCTCCCGGAGGCCACGTCGGCGCACCTGGCCGAGGTGTTCCTGGGCGGCCTGCTGCGGCGCGCCCGCCGCGCCTCGGACCCGGCGGGCGTCGAGTACGAGTTCCACGACGGGGTCCGCGACGTCCTGCTCGGCGGTCTCGGCCGCACGGAGGCGATGGGCGTCCTGCGCAACGTCTGGGACGTCGTGCGCGGGCGGTGGGGGTCCACGCAGGACTTCCCCGCGCTGCTGCGGGCCATCCAGCAGGGCGCCGAGGACCTGCGGCAGGATCCGCCGTTCGCGCAGGTCGCGGCGCGCGTGCTCGCCCGGCTCGGCGGGCGGTACGCGCAGATCGCGGAGCGCCTGGCGCAGAGCGCCGCAGACGGTCCCGGCGCCGCCGTCCCGGACGACGCCGGACCCGCGCCCGGCGAGGGCCCCGCGCGGGAGGAGCGGGACGCGCGGGCGCCGCTGCTGGGCGGCGGGCTCCCGGCGCGCAACCCCGACTTCACCGGCCGCGACGCCCTGCTCCGCGACATCCGGGCGGAACTGTCCGGCGCGGTGACCTCCCTGCTGCCCGCGGACCCGCGGCGGCTCGGCGGGCAGGGCAAGTCGCAGCTCGCCGTCGAGTACGCCCACCGCCACGCGGGCGACTACGACCTCGTCTGGTGGGTGCCCGCCGAGCGGACCACGCTCGCCAGGTCGTCGCTCGCCGAGCTGGCCCGGCGGCTCGGCACGCCGCTCAGCGACGAGGTCAACCGGACCGTCGAGCACCTCCTGGACGCGCTGCGCGCGGGCCCGGGGCGCCGGCGCTGGCTGCTCATCTACGACAACGCCGCCGACCCCGACGAGATCGTCCCGCTGATGCCGGTGCGCCGGGGGGAGCCCGGCGGGCGGCTGACGACCGCCGTCCCGGGAGGGCACGTCCTGGTCACCTCCCGGGACCACCGCTGGACGGAGCTCACCGCCGGCAAGGAGGTGGGGGTGTTCGAGCGCGCGGAGAGCATCGCGCTGCTGTGCCGCCGCGTGCCCGGCCTCACGCCCGCCGACGCCGACCGGCTCGCCCGGCGGATCGGCGACCTGCCGCTGGCGGTCGAGCAGGCCGCGGCGTGGCACGCCGTGACCGGCCGGACGACCGCGGAGTACCTGCGGCTCCTCGACCGCCGGCTCCGCGAGAAGGCCCGGCCGTCCCTCCCGCCGGACTATCCGGCCGAGCTGGCCGCGACGCTGACCCTGGCGTTCGAGCGGCTGCTGGAGGACGCGCCCGCCGCGGGGCGGCTGCTGGAGCTGTGGGCCTTCTTCGGCCCCGAGCCCGTCACCCGGAACCTGCTGTCGGCGGGCGCCGCGGACGGCCTCCCCCCGGAACTGGCGGAGACGCTGGGAGACGCCGGCCTGCTCCGGACGGCGATGGCCGACATCAGCCGCTACGCCCTCGGCCGGTTCGACCCGGATCCGTGCAGCCTCCAGGTCCACCGGCTCGTGCGGACGATGCTGCAGACCAGGCTCTCCGAGACCGACCGCCGGACCGTGCGGGACCGGGTGCACCGGATCCTCGCCGCCGCGACGCCGCAGGCGACGCCGGAGGACGAGACCACCTGGGGGATCCGAGCGGAGATCGCCCCGCACGTGGTGCCGTCGGGCGTCATCGGCGGCGCGTCCACCGAGGTCCGCGCGGTCGCGCTCGACCAGATGCGCTACCTCTACCTGCTCGGCGACTTCGAGGGCAGCCGCGTCCTCGCCGAGCTCGCGCTGGAGCGGTGGCAGCGGGAGCTCGGCCCCTACGACGAGTCGGTGCTCATCGCGGGCCGCGAGCTCGGCACCGTGCTGCGCGCGCTCGGGGAGGTGGCCGCGGCGAACCGGCAGAACGCCGACATCCACCGGCGGACGACCGAGCGCTTCGGGCCCGGCCACTCGCTCACCATGCGCGCCGCCCGCAACGTCGCCGCCGACCTGCGGCTGAAGGGCGACTTCCGGGCCGCCCTCGCCCTCGACCAGGACACGCTGCGCCGCACGGTCCGGCTGTTCGGCAACGGCCACGTCGAGACGCTCGTCGTCGCCAACAACGTCGGCATCGACCTGCGCCTGCTGGGCGAGTTCGAGCGGGCGCGGGCGATCGACGCCGGCTCGGTCGAGCAGCTCCGCGCGAGCCTCGGCCCGCGCCACCGCAACACCCTGCTGGCCATCAGCCAGCTCGCCCGCGACCTGCACGGGCTGGGCGACTACCGCGAGGCCGCCGCGCTGCAGCGGGAGGTCCTGACGACCATGCGGGAGACGCCCGTGTCCGAGCACGCGTTCGTGCTGCACACGGAGATGAGCCACGCCGTCACCCTGCGGAAGCTGGGCCGCCACGGCGAGGCGATGGCGCGGGCGGAGGCGACGCTGCGGCTCCACACGCAACGCTACGGCGAGCGGCATCCCGACACCCTCGCCGCCCGGCGCGTGCTGGTGGCGGCCTGCCTGGCGGCCGGCGACGCCGGGAGGGCCCGCGCGCTCGGAGAGGCGGCCCTCGCCGAGCACCGCCGGGTCATGGGCATGGACCATCCGTTCTCCCACGCCTGCGCCGCGGACCTCGCCATGGCGCTGCGGGGCCTGGGCGACCACGAGGCGGCGCGCGTCCTCGACGACACGTCCGTCCGGGAACTGCGCGCCGCGCTGGGCGCCGACCACTACTTCTCGCTCTGCTGCTCGGTCGGGCTCGTCCACGACCTGTTCCACATGGGCAGGCTGGAGGCGGCCCGCATCCGCTCCAACGAGACCTGGGAGCGGTTCGGCGGCCGGTACGGCCCGGACCACGTCTACACGCTCGCGTGCGCCCACAACCACCGGGTGATCTGCGACGCGCTCGGCCTGGAAGGCCCGGCCGGCGACCCCGTCGGCGCCCTGGCGGACGTCCTCGGGGACGGGCACCCCGACGTGAGGCAGGCCGGGGAGGGACGTCTACTCGACTGCGACATCGCGCCGACCTCGCTCTGAGCCGGATGGAACGGGGCTCGGCGCACGGAACTGAGGAGGGGCAGCGGACATGCTTCCCGATTTCGACGCCACCGGCCCTCTCTGGCGCCCCTCGGGGCCCTGCGTCATCGTCGGCTGCGACATCGCGGGTTTCGGCGACGCGACCCGGACCGACGACGTGCGACGGCACATGCGCGACGCGCTGTACCGGCATCTGGACGTGAGCCTCGCCGCCGCGGGGGTCCTCCTGGCCGACTGCTACTGGGAGGACCGCGGCGACGGAGCGATGATCGCCCTGCGGCCCCATCTGGAGGTGGAGCCGGTCCTGGTGGACGTCGCCGACACGCTGCGGGCCGAACTGGGCCGCCACAACCGGGTCGCCTCCGAGATCGCCCGGATCCGTCTGCGGATGGCGGTGCACACCGGGGAGGCCGTGTTCGACGGCCACGGGCTGGTGGGAACGGCCGTGAACCACACGTTCCGCATCCTCGACGCCCCCGCCTTCAAGGAGGCGCTCGGCGCGTCCGGGGCGTGGTTCGGGCTGGTCGTCTCCGAGCGCGTCCATTCCGACGTCGTCCGGCACGCCAGGGGGAGGATCATCCCGGAGGACTACCGGCGGATCGACGTGGCGGTCAAGGAGACCGACGCCTCGGCGTGGATCAGGCTGCCGGGCGCGGACGCCGGCCGCCCGGACGCGCACCGGAACCCGGCCACCGCGGTCTCACCGCGGCCCTCGGTCTTCGCGCCGCCGCCGGACGCGCCGGACCGGCCGGCGGTCTTCGAACTGGTCGACCGCATGCTGGAGGTGCCGCTGCTGTCGTCCCCGCAGGGCCGCGACCAGGTGGTCGGCGCCCTCCGCCGCGACGTCGCCGCCGCGGTCACCCGTCACGCGGGCGCCCGGATGGACTGCTTCGCCATCCTCACCACGTGCCTGGACTACCCCGGCGGGCTGAAGGAGCTCGTCGACGTCACCCGGGGGCTGGCCGGAGAGTCGCTCTCCGTCCACCGTCTGGAACAGGCCATGGCCCGGATCCTGTGAGCCCCGCCCGGATCTCCTTCTCCGGGCCCGGGACGCGTCAGGCGTGCTCGGTGCGGAGGTGGTGCTTGAGGGTCGCCAGCTCAAGGTGCGGCGCGTGGCAGCGGTCGCAGGCCCAGACTCCGCTGGGTATCGTGACGCCGCGCGCCGACGCGTCCTCGCGCGCGCACAGCAGGTTGTAGGACTGGACGAGGCGTCGCCACGTCCTCCGGACCGCCGATGACATTCCCGCTCCCCCTCCGAGCCCGGTTCGGTGCTCTTGGGCTCAGCATAGGGTAACGGGAATGTCAAGGCGAAACGCCGGAGATCACTGCCCGATCTTCAGGCCCGGTTCGCCCTGCCGGTACTCCAGGGGCCGGACCCCCCGGCCGCCGGGCACGTTGGCGCCCCGGCGCATCATGCCGGTGGGCAGGATCGTCCGCCCGAAGCTGTTCGCGAACATCATCGCGGCGGCCGCGTACAGGGCGACCACCGAGGCGGCGACGAACAGCCAGCCGCCGACGTCCAGCGCCCAGGTCGTCCCCACCCAGAATCCGGCGGCCGTGAAGCCCGCGCCGACCGCCAGGCAGGCCCAGACCAGGGACGTCATCAGGTTCTCGCCGAGCGCGGCGAGCGCGCCCAGTCCGGTGATCACCGCGAGCGGGATGAACCAGAACGCGAATCCCTGATAGGCCGTGCCGAGGACCGGCGCCAGTGCCACCGGCGCCGCGCCGATGCTCACCAGCAGGAACAGCAGCCCCCAGCCGATGAAGAACGTGCCCCACATGCCGTGCATGGCGGTGGCCACGCCGTCCCGCGCCCGGTAGCCCCACAGGCCGGCCAGCAGCTGCGCGATGCCGCCGAAGGTCAGCACGAAGGGCCACAGGATGAGCGGGGTGCCGACGCCGCCGTACCAGCCGGCCTGCCACGCGCCCACCATCATGGCCGCGGCGGCGAGCCCGAACAGCCCGAGGATCGACGGCGCCGCGATCGGCTGCAGGAAGACGCGGGTGCGGTCCTCCCAGAGCGCGTGCTCGCCGGCCTGGTCCGCGCCCCTCGGGGGCGCCATCGCCGCGCCCTGTGCCGGTGCGGCCGCGCCGTGCGCCGGGGTGGCCGTGCCCTCCGCGGGCATCGCCTGTCCCGTGTGCTCGCCGGGCATCGGCGCGGATTGGTGCTCTCTACGCCTTGCCATGAGATCCCCCTCTGAATCGGAGAGCTGTAAACCCCTCCTAACCGTGTTCAACCAGGTCAAACGGCATATGACGGTTTCCTGAAGAGGTTCGCGTTTGCACCCGGCACCCTTTGCCGCACGCTGACGCGGGCATGGTGATCCGATGGCTCAGCGGCTCCGGTGGCTCAGCGGCCGAGCGGCCGCGGCGGGCAGTGGATCTCCAGGCCGGGGGTGGCGTTCCAGCCGATCAGCGTGAACAGCCGCTCGATGTGCGGGGGGACCCCGTGCAGGACGAGGAGGCAGTCGCGCTCGTGCAGGGCGCGGGCGGCCTCGCTGAAGGCGCGCAGGCCCGCGACGTCCATGAACTCCACCCCCGACAGGTCGGCGTGCAGGTCGCCGGACACGCGGTCCTGGACGGCGCGCAGGGCGCGCGCGACCGCGGCGGTGTTGGAGACGTCGACCTCCCCCGCGAGCAGGACCCGGGGCACGCCCGACGCGGCCGTGATGCGCAGCAGCGCGGAGTCGTGCTCGACGATGTCGTAGCGGGGAGCCTCCCGCGCACCCGGGTCGGGGGCGCCCTCGCCGCCGGTGATCCGCCAGACCGTCATCTGCTCCTCACCCTCAACGGGGCGCCGCCGCTACCGTGCGCGGCCCCGTATATGCAAGGCTCTCACCTGTCGGGACCTTCTGGACCCCACCAGAGCGGAAAACCACGATCGGAAGCCATTTCATGGACGAGAAGGCGATCCTGGAACGTATCAACGATTTCATCGAGGAGGAGCACTCTCTCCGGCAGGCGCACGAGCGGGCCGAGGCATCCAACGCCGAGGTCCAGACGCGGCTGCGGGACCTGGAGGTGGCGCTCGACCAGTGCTGGGATCTGCTGCGGCAGCGGAGGGCCCGCCTCTCGGCGGGACAGAACCCGGAAGACGCCCAGGTCCGTCCCGCCGGCGAGGTGGAGGGCTACTGGCAGTAGCCCCCTCGCGGCCGGCCCCTCACGGGACCATCCAGCCGAGCACCGCGGTGGACTGCAGGCCGGACAGCACGCACATCCCGGCCAGGAACAGCAGGCTCCACAGCACCACGCGGCGGAAGATGTCGCCCTCGCGCCCGTCCAGGCCGACGGCCGCGGCGGCGATGGCGAGGTTCTGCGGCGACACCATCTTGCCGAGGACGCCGCCGGAGCTGTTGGTCGCGGCCATCAGGACCGTCGACAGGTCGGCCTTGTTCGCGGCGGTGACCTGCAGGGAGCCGAACAGCGAGTTGGACGAGGTGTCCGATCCGGTGACCGCGGTGCCGAGCCAGCCGAGGATCGGCGACAGCAGCGCGAACGCGCCGCCCGCCCCCGCCATCCACGTCCCGAGCGTCACGGTCTGCCCCGACGCGTTCATCACGAACGCCAGCGCCAGGACGGCCATCACCGTGATGATCGCCCACCTGAGCTGGACGAGCGTCGTCCCGTAGGCGCGCAGGGCCCGGCCGGCGCCGACGCCGAGGGCGGCCATGGTGATCAGCCCGGCGGCGAGCATCTGCGTGCCGGGCGTGGTCAGGTAGTTGAAGGTGAAGGTCGGCAGGGCCAGCGGCTTGCCCGTGGGGCCCGTGAGGTGCAGCCCCGGCCAGGAGAACGTCCGGGTCGCCCGGTCCAGGAGGTCCTTGACCGGCCCGATCTGGCAGACGACGAAGACCGCGATGATGATCGCGTAAGGCGCGTAGGCGCGGGCGACCTCGGCGCGGGAGTCCCCGGCCCGTCCCCCGTCCCGGCCCTCGGCGTCCCGGCCCTCGACGCGGGCGGCGAACTCCGGGGTCGGCTCGTCCGCCGCGCCGCCGGCGACCGGGGCGGGCTTCGCCGGCGCCGCCGACGGGCGCACCCGGACGGCCAGGACGACGGCCGCCGCGGAGACCAGCGACGCAACGACGTCGGCGAGCGGCACCGAGACGAAGTTCGCGGTGACGTACTGCGCGGCCCCGAACGCGGCGCCGCACAGCAGGGCGACGGGCCAGGTCTCGCGCAGCCCGCGCCGCCCGTCCACGATGGCGACGAGGACGAGCGGGACGAACACGGCGAGGATCGGGGTCTGCCGCCCCACCATGGCGCCGAGCGTGTCGCTGGATTCGCCGGTGACCTTGCCGAGCGTGAGGATCGGCGTCGCCATCGCGCCGAACGCGACGGGCGCGGTGTTGGCGGTGAGGGCGAGGACGGCGGCCTTGAGCGGCGGGAAGCCGAGCGCGATCAGCATGACGGAGGTGACCGCGACCGGCGTGCCGAATCCGGCCAGGGCCTCCAGCAGCGCGCCGAACGAGAACGCGATCAGCACCGCCTGGAGCCTGCTGTCGTCGCTGACCCGCGCGAACGACCGGCGCAGCACGTCGAAGTGCCCGGTGGCGACAGTGATGTTGTAGACCCAGAGGGCGTTGATGACGATCCACAGGATCGGGTAGAAGCCGAACGCCGCGCCCTCGGAGCCGGCGAGGAGCGCCTGGTCGGCGGGCATCCCGTACGTCCAGACCGCGACGGCCAGCGCGACCGCCAGCGCGATCAGGGACGCGAGCCACGCGCGCATGCGGACGCCGCCGAGCAGGACGAACAGCACGGCCAGCGGCAGCGCGGCGACCAGGGAGCTCCAGCCGAGCGAGTCGGCGACGGGATCGAGGACCTGCTGGTACACGGCGATCACCTCGTGGGGTAGTGGTCGCCCCCGAGTACGTCATCCCTACCCGGCCCGGTGACGGAGATCACCTTGATAGTGAACTTTTCAACCGGTCAGAGCTCCCGGAGGAGCCGGGCCGGGGTGATGGGCAGGTCGCGAACGCGGATCCCGGTGGCGTGGTGGACGGCGTTGCCGACGGCCGCCGCCGCGCCGACGATGCCGATCTCGCCGATGCCCTTGGCTCCCATCGGGTTCAGGTGCGGGTCGGACTCCTCCACCCACGCGGCGTCGACGTCGCGGATGTCGGCGCAGGCCGGGACGTGGTACTGGGCGAGGTCGCGGTTCAGGTAGTCGCCGAACTCCCGGTCCATGACGCTCTGCTCCATCAGCGCCATCCCGACGCCCATCGTCATCCCGCCGATGAACTGGGACCGGGCCGTCGTGGGGTTGATGATCCGCCCGGCGGCGAACACGCCGAGCATCCGGCGGACGCGGACCTCGCCGGTGTCGGCGTCCACCTCCACCTCGGCGAACTGCGCGCCGAACGCGTGCCGGGCGTACTCGGCGCGGGCCTTGAGCTCCTCGCCGGTGTCGGCCGACGCCTCCACGCCCTCCGGCGGGACGGCGCCGTTCAGCTTCCCGCGCAGGGCCTCGCAGGCGCGCACGACGGCCGTCCCCCAGCCGGCCGTCCCTCCGGATCCGCCCGCCACCGACGCCCGGGGGAACGAGCTGTCGCCGATCTCCATCCGGATGTCGGCGAGGTCCTCCTTGAGCGTCTCGGCCGCGATCAGGGCGAGGGCGGTGCGGGCGCCGGTGCCGATGTCGGCGGCGGCGATCCGGATGGTGAACGTCCCGTCGGGCTCGGCCCGGGCCGAGGCCTGGTTGGGCCGCTGGTAGGCGGGATAGGTGGACGCGGCGACGCCCGTGCCCACGAGCTTGCGGCCCTCCCTGCGGACGCCGGGACGGGGGTCGCGCCCGGCCCACCCGAAGCGTTCGGCGCCCTCGCGGAGGCAGGCGACCAGGTTCCGCGAGCTGAACGGAAGCCCGCTCTCCGGCTCGTGATCGGTGTCGTTGCGCACGCGGAGCTCGATCGGGTCGATGCCCGTGGCGACGGCCAGCTCGTCCATCGCCGATTCGAGCGCGTACATGCCGGGCGTCTCGCCCGGGGCGCGCATCCAGGACGGCGTGGGGACGTCGAGCGGCACCACCCGGTGCGAGGTGAGGCGGTGCGGGGCCCGGTACATCATGCGCGTGGGCGTCGCGGTCTGCTCGGCGAACTCCTTGACGGTCGAGGTCTGCTCGGCCACCTCGTGCAGGATCGCGTTCAGCCGCCCGTCCTCGCCGGCGCCGAGGCGCAGGCGCTGGACTGTCGGGGTCCGGTAGCCGGTGGTGGCGAACATCTGCTGGCGCGGGACGGCGAACTTCACGGGACGTCCCGCGACGCGGGCGGCCATCGCGGCGAGCACGACGTTCGGCCGGGGCGTGCCCTTGGAGCCGAACCCGCCGCCGACGTGCGGCGACACGACGCGCACCCGGGAGGGGTCGAGCCCGAAGACCTTCGCGATCGTGGACTGGACGGTCGACGCGCCCTGGTTGGAGTCGTACAGCGTGAGAGTGCCGTCGTCGTCCCACCGGGCGATCGTGGCGTGCGGCTCCATCGGGTTGTTGTGCTCGGCCGGGGTCGTGTAGACGGCGTCCACCCGCACGGCCGAGTCGGCGAACGCCTTCTCGGGCTCGCCCTGCCCGGTGTCCGCGGGGAACACCGGGTTCACCTTGTCCGGCTTGTAGAGGCCCGGATGGTCGGCGCGCAGACGCACGTCCGGCGCCTCCTCGGCGTACTCGACGCGCAGCAGGCGGGCCGCCTCCCGGGCGGTCTCCAGGGTCTCCGCGACCACGGCGGCCACGAACTGGCCACGGTAGGAGACCGTCCGCGACTGGAACAGGGCCAGCTCGCCGTCCGAGGTGTCGTCGAGCTCGGGGGCGTTCTCGCAGGACAGGACGGCGAGCACCCCGGGCAGCCGCAGCGCGGCCTCGGTCCCGACCGACGCGATCCGGCCCTTGCCCACGCTCGCCTGGACGGCCGCGGCGTAGGCGGCGCCCTCCACGGGGTACTCGAACGCGTAGCGCGCCGTCCCGGTGACCTTCTCGCGGCCCTCCAGCCGGTCGGTCATGACTCCTCCCCCAGCTCGGTCAGCGTCCGGACGATCAGGTTGCGCGCCATCGGCACCTTGTAGGCGTTGTCGCGCAGCGGCTCGGCGGCCTCCATCTCGGCCTCGGCGGCGCGCAGGAAGGACTCCTCCGTCGCCTCCGCGCCGCGCAGGGCCTCCTCGGCGCGGCGCGCCCGCCACGGCTTGTGGGCGACGCCGCCGAGGGCCAGCCGGACGTCCCGCACCCGGCCGTCGGCGACGTCCAGCGCCGCCGCTATGGAGACCAGCGCGAACGCGAACGACGCGCGCTCGCGGACCTTGCGGTAGCGGGACGGGACGCCCAGCGCGGGGACCTCCACGGCGGTGATCAGGTCGCCCGGTTCGAGGGTGGTGTCGCGCTGGGGCTCGTCCCCGGGGAGCCTGTACAGGTCCTCGATGGGGACGGTCCTCTCTCCGCCGCGCCCCCGCACGCGCACGGACGCGTCCAGGGCGGCCAGCGCCACGGCCATGTCCGACGGGTGCGTCGCCACGCAGGCGTCGGAATGGCCCAGGATCGCCAGGTTGTGGTGCTCGCCCTCCCGCGCCGGGCACCCGCTGCCCGGAGTGCGCTTGTTGCAGGGCTTGGAGGTGTCCTGGAAGTAGGAGCAGCGGGTCCGCTGGAGCAGGTTGCCGCCGACGGTGGCGAGGTTGCGGATCTGGCCGGACGCCCCCGCGAGGACGGCCTGCGCCAGGAGGGAGTGGCCCTCGCGCACGGTCCGGTCGGCGGCGACGGCGCTGTTGGTCACCGCCGACCCGATGGCGAGGCTTCCGTCCGGTCGCAGCTCGATCTGGTCGTAGGGGAGATGCGCGACGTCGACGAGCCTGCTCGGCTCCTCCACCCCGAGCCGCATCAGGTCGACGAGGTTGGTTCCGCCGCCCAGGTAGACGGCTCCGTCCTGGTGGCGCTGGAGGGCGTCCTCGGCGCTGGTGGCGCGCTCGTACGCGAAGGGTCTCATGCCTCTGCCCCCTCCCTGCGCTGCGCAGCCTGCTTGAGGGCCGCGACGATGCCGACGTAGGCGCCGCAGCGGCACAGGTTGCCGCTCATCCGCTCGCGTATCTCGTCGTCGTCCAGAACGGGATCGGCCCCCAGGTCGCCGGTGACCGCGCTGGGCCAGCCGCGTTCGGCCTCGTCCAGCATCCCGGTGGCGGAGCAGAGCTGGCCGGGCGTGCAGTACCCGCACTGGAAGGCGTCGTTCTCGATGAACGCCTGCTGGACGGGACTGAGCTCTCCGTCCCGCGCCAGCCCTTCGACCGTGACGACGTCCGCTCCGTCATGGGCGACGGCCAAGGCCAGGCACCCGTTCGCCCTGCGCCCGTCGAGGAGGACGGTGCAGGCTCCGCACTGGCCGTGGTCGCAGCCCTTCTTCGACCCGGTCAGGCCGAGATCCTCACGCAGGACGTCCAGCAGGGACGCTCGGGTGTCGACGTTGAGCCGGTGCTCTGTCCCGTTCACGACGAGGGTGACGTCGGCGTGTACGGGCGTGGCTTCGCTGTCCATGCCGGGGTGCCTACCCCGGATCTTCCGTCGGTCACCGAACCTCGGCGGCCGCGTCGGGGCTCTTCCCCGGCCCTCGCCTCAGTCGTTGTCGGTGAGGATCTCCACGACCTGCCGGGCCGTGTCGGTCGGCAGCGGCGGCGGAAGCCCCTTCCACTTGCGGGACGCGGCCATCGCCGCGGCCCCCGCCCCTCCCCCGTACACGGCGGCGGTGATGAACGACGCCAGCTCGGGAGGGAGCTTCCGCTCCAGCAGCAGCACGTTCATGCGGTAGGTGGCGGCGGTCGCCATGACCCCGAACGCCCCGGCCACGGCCCCCAGGCGCAGCGCCGGGATGCGCTGCCGGGCCTTATCGATCATCTCCTGCTGCGCCGCCTCGACCACACGCCGGGCGAGCACGAGGTTCTGCTCCAGCGGGTCGTTGGCCGCGGCGGGTTCGCGCGACTTCGACATGACCTCGGCTTACCCGCAGTTTGACCGGAGATTCCGGCAAGCAATGTGTCACTTTCCGTGACATCTCCTGTGCTGTAGGTTGCCGAACCGGACCCGACAGGAAGGCCGGTTCATGCAACCCTTCGAGCTGCCCGACTTCTACGTCCCGTATCCCGCGCGGCTCAACCCGAACCTGGAGGGCGCGCGGCGGCACACCATGGCGTGGGCGCGCGAGATGAAGATGCTGGACGCCGACCGGGACCCCGGGACCCCCGACATCTGGGACGAGCGCGCGCTCGAAGCGATGGACTACGCCCTCCTGTGCGCCTACACGCACCCCGACTGCGCCGCCCCCGAACTCGACCTCGTCACCGACTGGTACGTCTGGGTCTTCTACTTCGACGACCACTTCCTGGAGGTCTTCAAGAAGCCGCAGGACCAGGAGGGCGCACGGTCCTACCTCGACCGGCTGCCGCTGTTCATGTCGCTGGACCCGCCCGACCCGGTGAACGCCGTCGAGCGCGGGCTCGCCGACCTGTGGGCGCGGACCGTCCCGGCGCGGTCGGACGCCTGGCGGCGCCGCTTCTCGGTGAGCACCCTGAACCTGCTGCGCGAATCGCTGTGGGAGCTGTCCAACATCAGCACCGGGCGGATCCCGAACCCGGTCGAGTACATCGAGATGCGCCGCAAGGTCGGCGGGGCGCCGTGGTCGGCCGACCTCGCCGAGCACGCCGCGGGCGTCGAGATCCCCGAACGCGTGGTGGCGACGCGGCCGCTGCGCGTCCTGAAGGACACCTTCTCCGACGCCGTCCACCTGCGCAACGACATCTTCTCCTACCAGCGCGAGACCGAGTCCGAGGGCGAGGTCAACAACTCGGTGCTGGTGATGGAGCGGTTCCTGTCGGTCGCGCCGCAGGTCGCCGCCGACACCGTCAACGACCTGCTCACCTCGCGGCTCCGCCAGTTCGAGAACACCGCGGTGACCGAGCTGCCGCACGTCTTCGAGGACCACGCCCTCGACCCGGCGGAGCGGGCGAGCGTCGCGGCCTACGTCAAGGCCCTCCAGGACTGGCAGTCCGGCGGCCACGAATGGCACCTGCGGTCCAGCAGGTACATGAACGACAGGTCGCTCGGCATGTCCGCCGCCCGCATCCCCGCCCTGCTGAAGTCGGCGCGGATCAGCCTCCCCCACGTCCCGTTCCAGAAAGTGGGGCCGACGCCGCTGCCCGCGTTCGACATCCCGTACACGGCGCGCGTCAACCCGCACTGCGAGCGCGCGGGGCGCAACCTGCTCGCCTGGGCGCGGGAGATGGGCATGCTCTCCCCCCACCCCCGCACGCCCGTCCCCGTGTGGAGCGCCGACCGGCTCACCGGGATGGCACTGGAGGTCTGCGGCGCGTCCCTCGCCCCCGACGCCGACCCGGACGCGCTCGACCTCGCCGTCCAGTGGCTGGGGTGCGGCACCTTCGGCGACGACTTCTTCCCGGCCGTCTTCAACCGCGACCGCGACATGGCGGGAGCGAAGGCGTTCAACGCCCGCGTCCCCCGGTTCATGCCGCTGGACTGCGGTCCCGTCCCCGCCCCGGAGAACCCGTTCGAGGCCGGGCTGGCGGACCTGTGGCCCCGCACCGCCGGGCCGATGGACGACCGGGGCCGCCGCGAGTTCCGCGCGGCCGTCGAGCACATGGTCGAGAGCTGGGTGTGGGAGCTGAACAACCACCTCCAGTCGCGCGTCCCCGACCCCGTCGACTACGTCGAGATGCGCCGCCGCACGTTCGGCTCCGAGCTGACGATGAGCCTGGCGCGCATCGGGCGCGCGGACGAGGTCCCTCCGCACGTCTTCGAGACCCGCACCCTCCGCGAGCTCGAAGCCTCCGCGATGGACGTCGCGTGCCTGCTCAACGACTGCTACTCCTACCAGAAGGAGATCGAGTACGAGGGCGAGCTGAACAACGGCGTCCTCGCCGTCGAGAACTTCTTCGGCTGCGGCCGCGACGAGGCGCTGCCCATCGTGGGCGACCTCATCGCCTCCCGCCGCCGCCAGTTCGAGCACCTCGCCGGCGGCGAGCTCCCCGCCCTCTGCGACCACCTCGGCCTGGACGACGCCGCCCGGGCCGCCGTCTCCTCGTACGTCGGGGAACTGCGCGACTGGATGGCCGGCATCCTCAGGTGGCACCGCGAGACCGACCGCTACGACGAGCGCGAGCCCGTCTTCCGGCTTCCCGAGCCCGCCGGCCTGGGAACGTCGGCCTTCCGCCTCTTCGCGCGCGCCGCCCGCTGAGCGGCGCCCTCCTCAGGTCGCCGCCCCGGCTCCCCGCACCGGGGCGGCGGTCTGGGGGGCAAGGCGCGAAGCTGGACGGCGCTCAGCTGAAATGCTCTGCGATGTGCGGACATGTGCCCTGCGTCCGGTGAGAACACCGCGACGAGAGGAGAGGGCTTGCCATCCCCATCGCGACCACTGCACCCGCGGGAACCCCGCCCGCCCGACGACCGGCGGCGCCGCTTCGAGGACGTCTACGCGGCCAACCGCGCCCCGATCCTCGGATACGCGCTGCGCCGCACGAACGACCCGCAGGACGCCGCCGACGTCCTGGCCGAGACGTTCCTCACCGCCTGGCGGCGGCTCGACGACGTCCCGCCCGGCGACCAGACCCGGCTGTGGCTGTACGGGGTGGCCCGGCGCGTCCTGGCCAACCACCACCGCGGCGAGCGCCGCAGGTCCGCGCTGGCCGCCGACCTCGGGTCCCGGCTGCGTGACGGCCTGGCCGTCCAGGACCCGCCCGGCGGCGACCTGACCGGCGTCGGCGCCGCGTTCCGCGGCCTGCCCGAATCCGACCGCGAGCTGCTGGCCCTCGTCGGCTGGGAGGGCCTCGGCCACGGCGAGATCGCGACCGTCCTGGGCTGCTCCCGCAACGCGGTGCGGATCCGCCTGCACCGCGCCCGCCGCCGCTTCGCCCGCGCCCTGGCCCGCGTGGACACGGACACCCCCGCCGCCCCGGCGCCCGCCGGCCCGGGACCCGCCACTTCCCTGCACGCCGCGTCCCTGCCCGCCACGGGGCGGCGGATCCCGAACGGAGACCCCACATGAAGCGCGACATCGACCCGCTGATCGGAGGGCTCGCCTCCGTCACCGACCGGCAGGCCGCGGGCCTGCTGCCCGAGGACGCGGCCGCCGCCCTCGCCGACCGCATCACCGCGACCGCGTCCCTCTCGACGGTGGACGGGTCACCCGCCCCGCACCGGCGGCGCTCGCCGGTCATGCGCATCGGCCTCCCGCTGGCCGCGGCGGGTGTCGCCTGCGCGGCCGTCACGGCGGTCGTCGCGACCCGCGACGGCGGCCCCGGCGACGCCCCGGGCGCCACCCCGGGCGTCACCGCGACGAGCCCGCGCGTCTCGCTGGTCTCGGCGCTGTCGTTCACCCGCAGGGGCGGCTACATCGACGTCCGCGTCCGCGACCCGCTGGCCGACCCGAAGCGCTACAAGGAGGAGTTCGCCGCCCACGGCCTCGACGTCACGCTGTCGATGGTCCCGGCGTCCCCGTCCATCGTCGGCACCGTCGTCATGATGGAGACCAGCGAGAACACCGGCGAGCGCGACGTCACCACGATCACCGCCAAGGGCGAGTGCGTGACCGGCGGCGGAGGCGACGTCTGCCCGGTCGGCGTCCGGATCCGCACCGGCTACAAGGGCACCGCCCAGATCGTCTTCGGGCGGGACGCCCGCCCGGGCGAGCAGTACGACAGCACCGCGCCCGCCTCGGCTCCGGGCGAGGTCATGCACGGCATGACCTACCGCAGGCACCGCGTGGGCGAGGTGCTGGCCGCCCTGCGCGAGCGGCAGGTCACGGTGCCGGAGTACCGCGCCATGGAGGGCAACGTCAGCAAGGCGCTGAAGCCCGGCCAGGTCCCGCCCACGTGGTACGTCCACGACGCGGTTCCCTGGGCCAAGAACCAGGTCCTCCTTTTCGTGGGCCCCGGGCCCACCGAGCAGGCGAGCGGCCAGCCGCCCTCGGCGCCTCCCGGCGTCCCCTCGCCGACCCCGACCGGGTGAGCGGCGGCGGACCGCCCCGACCGGGGCGGTCCGCTTCCTCACGGACCGGTCATCCCCGTCCGCGACGGGAGAGCGCCCGGTCGAGGAGGACGGCCGGCACGACGGCCGCCGCCAGGACGGCGCCGATCCAGGCGACGGAGGTCAGACCCGCGCCGGCGTTCATGGCGGCGCCGGCGAGCGCCGGCACGAGGCTGATGCCGAGCTGGAACGCCGAGACGGTGGCGGCCCCGGCGAGCGTCGGCGCCTCCGACGCGATCGCGAACACCCGCCCGTAGATGGCCGGATTCAGCACGAATCCGGCGATCCCGAGCAGCAGGACGAGCGGGACGACGGCCGCCGCGTGCCCGGCCAGGACCGCGAGCAGCACGGAACAGGCCGAGATCCCCAGGGCCCCCGCCAGGAGCGCGTGCGTGGGCCGCCGGTCGGCGATCCTGCCCCCGGCGGACAGGCCGATGAAGGCGCCGACCCCGAACAGCGCGAGGATCGCGGGGACCCACACGCCCGGAACGCCGGTGACGTCGGTCAGCAGCGCCGCGAGGTAGTTGAACGAGATCATGTAGGCGGCGGTGCTCAAAATGGTCGCGGCGTAGACGACCCAGAGCTGCGGCCGCCTCATCGTGCGCAGCTCCCGCCGCACGCTCGGCTCCGCGTCCGCGCCGGTCGCGGGGATCGCGACCAGGCTCAGGACCGCGCCCGCCGCGGTCAGGGCCACCACGCCCCAGAACCCGCCCCGCCACCCGGTGAAGTAGCTGAGCAGCGCGCCCGCCGGACCACCGGCGATCATCGCCAGGCCGAGGCCGCTGACGACCACTCCGGAGGCCCGCGCGGTGCGGTCGGACGTGACGAGACCGATCGCGGTGACCGCCGCGACGGCCCAGTAACCCGCGTAGGCCAGCCCGCACAGGAAGCGGGTCGCCACCAGCACGGCGTAACCGTCGGCCAGAAGGCCGACCGCCACCGAGACCGCGAAGACGACCTGCGTGGCCACCAGCGTGGTACGCCGCGGCCAGCGCAGCGTCAGGACGGCGAAGGGAGGCCCGCCGACGACCACCCCGACGGCGAACGCCGAGATCAGCGCACCCGCGGAGGACAGGCTGATCCCGAGGTCGTCGGCGATCTCCGGCAGGACCCCGGCCAGCAGGAACTCCGCGCTGCCCATCGCGAACAGGCTGAACGCCAGCAGGTAGACCCCGAGCGGCAGCCGCCTCCCAGAAGAACCCACCCGCCGCGAAGCGGTCTCGACACTCATCGCCCCCCACCCCCGGCGCCTTCCGCCCGCGCCATCACCAGCGCGGCGTTCGGCCCCGCGGCCCCCGCACCGACCACCACGACGTCGTACTCCGCATCGCTCATCGCGATCACCTCCGCCGCGGACGGTGCCCTCCCCGGCGGCCGTACGGCAAACCTTGTTGCCATTTCCGGGACGTCCGCAGTGGAATGGGGGTATGCAGCACGCAACCGCGATCGCCGACGCGCTCGCCGAGGTCGGCCCGCGCCTCAAGCGGCTCCGCAACGAGCGCAACGTGACCCTGTCCGAGCTCTCCGAGGCCACCGGGATCTCCAAGAGCACGCTGTCGCGCCTGGAGTCCGGCCAGCGCCGCCCCAGCCTGGAGCTGCTGCTGCCCATCTCGCAGGCCCACCAGGTTCCGCTGGACGAGCTGGTGGGCGCCCCCGAGGTCGGCGACCCCCGCGTCCGGCTGACTCCACGGCGCGTGAACGGCAACACCGTCCTCCCCCTGACGCGCCAGCCCGGCCCGATCCAGTCGTACAAGATGGTGCTCCCCGCGGCCCGGCGCGTGCCCGACCTGTGCACCCATGAGGGCTACGAGTGGCTTTACGTGCTGTCGGGACGTCTGCGCCTCGTGCTGGCCGATCACGACCTGGTACTGGGCCCGGGCGAGGTGGCCGAGTTCGACACCCGGCTGCCGCACTGGTTCGGCACGACCGGCGAGGGTCCGGTCGAGGTCCTCAGCCTCTTCGGCCGTCAGGGAGAGCGCATCCACATCCGCGCCAGACCGCGTCCCCGCCAGACGCAGGCGCCCTGAACGCGCCGGCTTGCCCACGGCGGCCCGTGCTATCTCCGCCCGTCTCAAGCGGTCCGATGTTCGAGCCCTCGGCCCCGGTACCCCGGCGCGGCTTCCGGTGGGAGACCGACGCCGAGGAGGGCGGTCAGGAGGAGAGCGTTTCGCGGACGGTCATCAGGGCGAAGCCCAGGAGGTTCTCGCCCTGCCAGGAGGCGGGGTGCTCGGCCCGGGGGTCGTCGGCGGTCATGCCGATGCCCCAGACGCGGTCCAGCGGGCTCGCTTCCACGAGGATGCGGTCGCGGGTGCCGGCAAGATAGTCGCGGAGATCTTTGTTCTGGGCGAACTTGGCCTCATTGCCCTTTGTGACAATGGTCACACGATTGTCGCGCCACGTCTGCTCGTCGAAGTCGCGGACGCGGCGGCCGAGGTCTTTCGCGCGTCGGGGATGGGACGCGGCGATGACGGCGGCGGCCGTTTCCTCGTCGCCGAAGAGGCGGGCCTTTTCCGCCATCATGTAGTGCTCGGCGGTCGCGTACGTGACTCCGCCGACGGCGAAGGGGGACGGCCACCACTGGCTGAGGTAGCCGCGACCTGGGGTCTGGTGGCCCCAGAAGAACAGGAGCCTCAGGTGCGTGCCCTGCTCCTGGAGGCGGGTCAGCTCGGCGACGTCCATGACCGAGAGCGTGCCAGGGACGGCCGCCGCGGTCCATCCGGTTTCCGCCGGGAATGGATGATCGATTGGCGTTGTTGTGAGGTTTGCCGCGGCCCTGGGTGGGAACCGCGGTCTAGACCATTTTGCGGACCCGGCATCTCGCCGGGACCATCTATTGATCCGGCCCGGCCTTGAACAGGAGGACTGCGGTAACAATGGACAACGCCCTGGCGAACCCCCGGCGGACCAAGATCGACGCGTGGCCCGAATGGCGGCCCGCGGAACCGGACTCCGAGCGCCCCGCGGAGGCCGATGTGTCCGAGGACGAGCTCGCCGCGCACTGACGGCCCTCCGGCCGATAGATGAGAACCCGCCCGGCCCCCGGGCGGGTTCTTCGCGTCCGGCCCCGGGCGCCGCGCCGGAGCCGCCCGTCGGTCGGCTCGGGCGGTCAGAGGACGTTGACCGCCAGTTCGCGGACGGTCCGCTCGTCCACCTCGACGCCGAGGCCGGGGGCGTCGGGGACGTGGGCGGTGCCGTCGCGGATCTCGACGGTCGGCCCCGCGTACGGGGACTCGATGAACTGGCGTCCGTTGAGGTCGACCGGGGTGTCGACGCCGAAGGCCGAGAAGAGGTGCAGGGACGCGGCGAGGCCGAGGTCGGAGTCGGTGAGGCCGGAGCCCATGAGCGCGACGCCGCAGTCCTCGGCGAGGGAGCACAGGCGGCGCGACAGGGTCAGCCCGCCGGTGCGCTGGACCTTCGCGATGGCGACGTCGACCGCGTCCAGGCGGACGAAGGTCGCCAGGTCGGACGGGTGGCGGAGGCTCTCGTCGAGGGCGACCGGGATCGGGCAGGCGTCGCGGAGGCGGCGCAGGCCCGCGATGTCGTTGGCCGGGAGGGGCTGCTCGAACGCGGTCACGCCGAGGTCCTCCAGGCGGCGCGCCAGCGTGAGGGCCGAGCGGACGGTGTAGCCCTGGTTCGCGTCCACCCAGAGCGCCGCGGCGTCGCCCGCGTGCAGGCGGACGGCCTCCACGACGTCGGCGTCCTCGGGGCCGAGGCCGACCTTCACCTTGAACGCCCGGTAGCCGAGGTCGCGGCCCTCGGCGACGCTGTCGGCGACCTCGGCGGAGGTCCGGCCGGAGACGATCCACCCGAGGTCGATCGTCTCGCGGCGGCGCCGGCCCCACAGGACGCCCAGCGGGACCCCGGCGGCGCGGCCGAGGAGGTCGTGGAGGGCGACGTCCACGGCCGACTTGGCCAGGGGCGCGCCGATGCTGAAGCCCCGGTTGATCGCGCGGTCGAAGGCGGTCGTCACGCCGTCGAGGTCCCAGGCGGGACGGCCGGTGATCGCGGGCGCGAGGTACCGGTCGATCGTGGTGACGATGGACTCGGCGGTCTCGTACGTCCAGGCCGGGATGGGGGTCGCCTCTCCCCAGCCGTGCGCGCCCTCGGCGCTGACCTTCACCAGGACGCGCAGGCTGGGCCGCCCGGCGACGGCGACCGCGCCGCCGGACACCCCGAACGAGCGCCGGGTGGGCAGCGCGACGCAGAACGTCTCGATTTTCTCGATCTTCATTCACGCCTCCGGGAAGCGGGCGCCCGCGGGTCAGCCGGGCGGTGCGGTGCTGCCGCGCAGCACCACC
The DNA here is from genome assembly GCF_039540335.1 of Actinomadura verrucosospora. Lineage (NCBI taxonomy): Bacteria > Bacillati > Actinomycetota > Actinomycetes > Streptosporangiales > Thermomonosporaceae > Actinomadura > Actinomadura verrucosospora. The sequence goes on from NZ_BAABEV010000036.1 coordinate 23,418, forward strand.
TCGCCCGCGACGCGCTCGATGCGGCTGCGGCGGGTGGCGGGCTCGCGCAGGGCCAGGCCCATGACGCGCTCCCCCATCGCGTTCAGCGGCAGCGCGACGGTGGTGAGGGCCGGGGTCAGGTCGCGGACGATCGAGATGTCGTCGAATCCGGCGAGCGACATCTCCTCCGGCACTAACACGCCGTTGTCGCGCAGCGCGGCGAGCGCGCCGACCGCCATCACGTCCGTGACGGCGAACACGCAGGTCGGACGGTTCTCGCGGCGGAGCAGCTCGGTCGCCGCCCGGTAGCCGCCGTCGCGTGTGAAGGGGGCCTCGACGATGTGCTCGGGCGCGACCCGGACGCCCGCCTCGGCGAGCGCCTCGGTGAATCCGCCGAGCCGGTCGTGGACGGTCGTCAGGGCGCGGGGGCCGGTCAGCACGCCGAAGCTGCGGTGGCCGAGGTCGAGCAGGGCGCGGGCCAGGGCGGCGGCGCCCTCCCGGTTCTGCGGCAGGATGGCGTCGACCTTGAGGCTGCGGTGCCGGCTGAGGACGGCGACGCGGCCGCCGGTGCGCTGGTAGGGGTCGAGCTCGGCGGCCATCGCCCGCTCCCAGTCGCGGTCCTCGAAGCCGGAGCCGATGAGCAGGATCGCGCGGGCGCGCTGGGCGCGCAGCATCGCCACGTACTCGACCTCGCGCGCCGGGTCGCGGAAGGTGCTGGCGAGCATCACCAGCATCCCGTGCTCGGCGGCGGTGCGCATGACGCCGCGGGCGATGGCGGCGAAGTAGGGGTCGCTGACGTCGTGGCAGACCACCCCGACGGACTTGCTGGAGGAGCTGGCGAGCGCCTGGGCGTGCGCGTTCGGGGTGTAGCTCAGCTCGGCCGCCGCGGCCAGGACGCGTTCCCGCAGGTCGGCGCGCACCTGCGAGGTGCCGTTCAGGACGCGGGACGCGGTCGCCAGCGAGACGCTCGCCTCCTTCGCGACGTCCTGCAGGGTCACGTACGCCCGGTCGCCGGTGCGCTCCCCTTCGGCCGCTTCCGTCATCACCGCCCCCTCGGCCGGCACGGGCCCTCGCGGCGGGTTCCTGGCGAAGACCCTCTTGACCGCGGCGCGCGCCGCTTCTTACGGTACATCAGAAAGCGCTTTCTGAACGCGCTTTCCAAACCACCCCGTCCGGAGGAACCCATGGTGAGTCAGGGTACGACGGCCGCCCCGCCCTCGGCGGACGCGGCGGGCGTCGTGGAACGCGCCAGGCCCGGCGCGGGCGAACGGATCCGCGACGGCCTGGAACGGTCGTGGCGGCCCGTCGCCCTGCTGGTGGCCTGCTTCGCCGCGTGGTGGGCGATCAGCGCCTTCAAGCTGGTCGAGGCCTACCTCGTCCCCTCGCCCGGCGCGACGCTGCGGCTGATGGGCGACAAGTGGGGCTACATCTGGCACCACACGTGGGTCACCACGTACGAGACCCTGATCGGCTTCGCGCTCGCGGTGCTCATCGGCGTCGCGTCCGCGGTGATCATGGTGTACTCGTCGACGGTCGAGCGCACCCTCTATCCGATCCTGCTGTTCGCGCAGGTCGTCCCGAAGATCGCGATCGCCCCGCTGTTCGTGGTGTGGCTCGGCTTCGGCATCGGTCCCAAGATCGTCGTGGCGGTGCTGATCGCCTTCTTCCCGGTGGTGATCTCGATGGTCGCCGGGCTGAAGGCGGTGGATCCGGAGATGCTGCAGCTGTCGGCCACGATGGGCGCGAGCCCGATGGCCACGTTCTCCAAGATCCGGCTGCCGGCGTCGCTCCCGCACCTGTTCTCCGGCCTGAAGGTCGCGGTCACCCTGGCCGTCACCGGCGCCGTGGTCGGCGAGTTCGTCGGCGCGAACGAGGGGCTCGGCTACGTGATCCTGCAGGCCAACGGCAATCTCGACACCCCGATGCTGTTCGCCGGGCTGCTGGTCATGTCGGCCATCGGCGTGGTGCTGTTCGTCGTCGTCGAGGTCGCGGAGAAGCTGCTGCTGCCGTGGCACGCGAGCCGCCGCGGCGACGCCGTCACCACGACGTACTGACGGCGCCGCCCGGCGGTGCGCCGGCGCGCCCCCCGCCACCCGAACCGCCCGCCCGGAATCCGCCGGACGGGACGTCCCGACAGTCCAACGGCCGAGCACGACCCACCCCATCTACGGAGAGCCGTCCAATGAAACTCCGCACCCTCGCCATCGCCGTCATGGCGCCGGCCCTCGCACTCGCCGGCACCGCCTGCGGCGGTGACTCGGGCGACAGCACGAGCGCCTCGGGCAAGAAGCTGACCAAGGTCACCCTGACCCTGAACTGGTACCCCTACGGCGAGCACGCGCCGTTCTACTACGGCAAGAAGAAGGGCATCTTCGAGAAGCACGGCATCGACCTGGAGATCAAGGCGGGCCAGGGCTCGCAGAAGACCGTCCAGGCCACCGGCGCCGGGCAGACCGACTTCGGCTGGGCCGACACGCCCGCGCTGCTCGCCGCCGTCGACAAGGGCATGCCGGTCAAGAGCATCGGCGTGTTCCTGCAGACGACGCCCGCGTCCGTGCAGTCGTTCACCTCGGCCGGGATCAAGAAGCCCGCCGACCTGAAGGGCAAGAAGATCGCCGGAACGGCCGGGGACGCGCTGGCGCGCACCTTCCCCGTCTTCCTGCAGAAGAACGGGATGAGCGCGAGCGACGTCCCCGTCCAGAACACCGACCCGGCCGGGAAGATGGCCGCGGTGCTGGCCGGCAAGACCGAGGGCCTCATGGGCTTCGCGAACGACCAGGGCCCGACGATGGCCGCCAAGTCCGGCAAGGAGGTCTCGTACCTGCGGTACTCCGACTTCGGGCTGAACTTCTTCTCCAACGGCCTGCTGGCCGGCGAGCGGAAGCTGAAGAGCGACGCCAAGCTCGTCAAGGAGATGGTCGCGGCGACGAGCGAGTCGTGGACGGCCGCGGAGGGCGACCAGGCGGGCGCCGTCGCGAGCATGGCGGGCGCGTCCGAGCAGCTGCCGCCCGAGAAGGTGCTCACCGAGCAGTTCAAGACCACGCTGACGCTGCTGCACACCCCCGCGACGCAGGGCAAGGCGCCCGGCGTCAACTCCGAGGACGACTGGAAGCAGACGATCGCCACCTTCCAGCAGGCCGGGGTCATCGGCAAGGCGCAGGCGCCGTCGGAGTACTGGCAGGCGTCGGCCGCTCCGCAGACGTGACGGGACGAGCGATGAGGATCATGAGCGAGAAATCCACCGCGAAGCCGGACACCGGCCGGGAGACGGGCCGGGAGAACGCCGTCAGCCTCAATGAGGTCGCCGTCCGGTTCCGCACCCGCAAGCGCGACGTCACCGCCCTGCGCGAGGTGTCGCTGGAAGTCCCGATGGGCGAGTTCGTCGCGATCGTCGGTCCGTCCGGCTGCGGCAAGTCCACGATGCTGAAGCTGGTCGCGGGGCTGCTGAAGCCCTCGACCGGGGACGTGCGGCTGCGCGGCGACAAGGTCACGGCGCCGCGCCCGGACATCGGCTACGTGTTCCAGCGGGCCGCGCTGCTGGAGTGGCGCAGCGCCCGCAAGAACATCCTGCTCCAGGCGGAGATGCGCAAGATGCCGGCCGAGCAGGCCCGCAAGCGGACCGCCGAGCTGATCGAGATGACCGGCCTGAAGGGCTTCGAGGACGCGCTGCCGCACGAGCTGTCGGGCGGCATGCAGCAGCGGGTCGCGCTGTGCCGGGCGCTGCTGCACGAGCCGCGCGTCCTGCTGATGGACGAGCCGTTCGGCGCGCTCGACGCCCTCACCCGCGAGCAGCTCAACATCGAGATGAACCGGATCTGGCGGGAGACGGGCACCACCGTCCTGCTGGTCACGCACTCCATCGCGGAGGCCGCCTACCTGGCCAACCGCGTCGTGGTAATGACCGACAGGCCCGGGTCGATCGCCGAGATCATCGACGTCGACCTGCCCGCGGAGCGCGACTACGCCGCCACGATGGCCCGCCCGGAGTTCGCCCGCGTCACCAACCGCGTCCGGGGACTTCTCGGCGCGGGCGCCGCGGCGGACTGACCGGCGCCGACCGACCGGGCGCGCCACCGACCGGCGCGCCCTGCTCGGCACGCCGGAGGGCGCGCCGCACTGGACACACGACAGGCTAGGAAGGAACGGGATGGCACGCAGGTCCATCGGGATCGTCATGAACGGCGTCACCGGCCGGATGGGGTACCGCCAGCATCTTCTGCGCTCGATCCTCGCGATCAGGGAGCAGGGCGGGGTCCGCACGGCCGAGGGCACCGTGCTGTGGCCGGAGCCGGTGCTGGTGGGACGCAGCGAGACCAAGCTGCGCGAACTGGCCGAACGGCACGGGCTGACGGCGTGGACGACCGACCTGGCCGAGGCGCTGGCGCGTCCGGACACCGACGTCTACTTCGACGCCCAGGTCACCTCCGCGCGGGTCGAGGCGATCCGCGCGGCGGTGGCCGCCGGCAAGCACGTCTACACCGAGAAGCCCATCTCGGAGGATCTCGACGAGGCGCTCGCCCTGGCGCGCCTGGCCGACGAGGCCGGCATCAAGCACGGCGTGGTGCAGGACAAGCTGTTCCTGCCGGGGTTGCTCAAGCTCAAGCGGCTGGTGGACGGCGGGTTCTTCGGCCGGATCCTGTCGGTGCGCGGCGAGTTCGGGTACTGGGTGTTCGAGGGCGACTGGCAGGAGGCCCAGCGGCCCAGCTGGAACTACCGCGCCGAGGACGGCGGCGGCATCATCCTGGACATGTTCTGCCACTGGCGGTACGTGCTGGACGGGGTGATCGCGCCGGTCCGGTCGGTGCAGGCGCTGGGCGCGACCCACATCGGCGAGCGGGTGGACGAGCACGGCAAGCCCTACGAGGCCACCGCCGACGACGCCGCCTACGGGATCTTCGAACTGGAGGGCGGGATCGTCGCCCAGATCAACTCCTCGTGGGCCACCCGGGTGTTCCGCGACGAGCTGGTCGAGTTCCAGGTCGACGGCACGGAGGGGTCGGCCGTCGCGGGGCTGCGGCGGTGCCGCGTCCAGCACCGGTCGATGACGCCGAAGCCGGTGTGGAACCCCGACCTGCCCGCCACCGAGGACTTCCGCTCGCAGTGGCAGGAGATCCCCGACAACACCGAGTTCGACAACGGCTTCAAGACCCAGTGGGAGATGTTCCTGCGCCACGTCGCCGACGACGGCCCCTTCCCCTGGGACTTCTACGCCGGAGCGCGCGGCGTCCAGCTCGCCGAGCTGGGCCTGCGGGCGTGGCGGGAGGGCCGCCGCCTCGACGTCCCGGAGCTGACCCGATGAGGATCGACCTGCCCGGGGCGCCCGGCCACGTGATGAGCGAGCCGCGCACCTACAAGCCGCCCGCGGGACCCGCCGCGTCGCGCGTCGCGTACGCGGCCGCGCACGTGGTGGCCGGGGACGGGGCGGCGGGCGACGCGGGCCTGGACTGGGACGCGACGCTGGCGTTCCGCCGGCACCTGTGGTCCTACGGGCTGGGCGTCGCCGAGGCGATGGACACCGCCCAGCGCGGCATGGGCCTGGACTGGGCGACGACCCGCGAGCTCATCGTGCGGAGCGGTGAGGAAGCGCTTTCAGCAGGGGGCCGGATCGTCTGCGGGGCGGGCACCGACCAGCTGCCCGCGGGGCCCGCGTCGCTGGAGCAGATCGCCGCCGCCTACGAGGAGCAGCTCGCCGTCATCGAGTCCGTCGGCGCGGTGCCGGTGCTGATGGCGAGCCGGCACCTGGCCGCCGCGGCGAGCGGCCCGGAGGACTACGCCGCCGTGTACGGGCGGCTGCTGGCCCAGGTCAGGCGGCCGGTCGTGCTGCACTGGCTGGGCCCGATGTTCGACCCGGCGCTGGAGGGCTACTGGGGCTCGGCCGACCTGGACGTGGCGTCCGGCGCGCTGCTCGCGCTGATCGGCGAGCACGCGTCCAGGATCGACGGGGTGAAGATCTCGCTGCTGGACGCGGCGCGGGAGATCGACCTGCGCCGCCGGCTGCCGGCCGGGGTCCGGCTCTACACCGGCGACGACTTCAACTATCCGGAGCTGATCCGGGGCGACTCCGAGGGGCACAGCGACGCGCTGCTCGGCGTCTTCGACCCCATCGCGCCCGCCGCCGCGGCCGCCCTGCACGCGCTGGACGGCGGCGACACCGCGTCCTACGAGGAGATCTTCGCCCCCACGGTGCCGCTGGCCCGGCACCTCTTCGAGACGCCCACCTACTACTACAAGACGGGAGTGGTGTTCCTGGCCTGGCTGACCGGCCACCAGCGGCATTTCCGGATGGTCGGCGGGCTGGAGACCGCGCGTTCGGTGACGCACATGGCCGGCCTCTTCCGGCTGGCCGACGCCGCCGGCCTCTTCCCCGACCCCGACCTCGCGGCGCACCGGATGCGCGCCTGGCTGACCGTCCAGGGAGCCGCGTGATGGGGGCGGGCGCGTGAAGAGGTTCAGCCTGAACCAGTGGACGACCAGGCACTGGCCCCTGGAGGAGCTGGCCGCCGGCTGCGCGTCCGCCGGGGTGACGGGTGTCGGGCTGTGGCGCGAGCCCGTCGCCGAGTACGGCCTGGCCCGCACCGGCGCGCTCATGCGCGACCACGGGCTGGCGGTCACGTCCCTGTGCCGGGGCGGCTTCTTCCAGGAGCCGGACGCGCTGGAGAACAACCGCCGCGCCGTCGAGGAGGCGGCCGAGCTGGGCGCGCCCTCCCTGTGCCTGGTCAGCGGCGGCCTTCCGGACGGGTCCCGCGACCTGGACGGGGCGCGCTCGCGCGTCGCCGACGTCCTGGCCGAGCTCGCGCCCTACGCGGGCGAGCACGGCGTCCAGCTCGCGATCGAGCCCCTGCACCCGATGTTCTGCTCGGACCGCTGCGTCGTCTCCACCCTCGGGCAGGCGCTCGACCTCGCGGCGCCCTTCCCGTCCTCCCAGGTGGGCGTCATGGTCGACACCTATCACCTGTGGTGGGACCCGGCGGTGTGGGACGGTATCGCCCGCGCGGGCGCCGAGGGCCGGATCTCGCTGTTCCAGGTCGCCGACTGGGTGACGCCGCTGCCCGAGGGCGTCCTCACCGGGCGCGGCATGCTCGGTGACGGGCGCATCGAGCTGCGCCGCTTCCGCGAGGCGGTGGACGCCACCGGCTACACCGGCCCGATCGAGGTGGAGATCTTCAACGACGCGCTGTGGGCCATGCCGGGCCCCGAGGCCCTCGCCCTGACGATGGCACGTTACGAGGAACACGTCCTCAAGGAAGACGGGGCGTGACGTCCGCTCCGGCGCGCCCGCGCGCGTCCGGCCCCGGCGGGGGGCGGACGTGGCGGGCGGCGGCCGGGGCGTGGCTCGGGATCGGGACGGCGCCGGGCGCGCTCGTCCTCGGGGCGCAGGTCGGCGGGCGGCACGGCGGCGCGCTGCCCGTCCCGGTCCTGGTGGTCGGCGGGGCGGTCATGGCCGCGCTGCTCGCCGCGCAGGGACGTCTCGGCCTGCGGGAGCCGGCCGGCGAGAACGCCGCCATGGCCGACCTCGCGCCCCGCTACCTCCCCCCGGTCGCCGAGCGCGCCTTCACCGCCCTGCTCGCGGTCGCGATGGCCGGCTGGTTCGGGTTCAACGTCGGCCTCGGCGGGGCGGCCGCCGCGGCGCTCGGCGGAGTCCCGGACGCGGCCGGGGTCGCGGCGCTGACCGTCCCGACGGTCGCGGTGCTGGTGGCGGGCGGCGGGCGGTGGAACGCGGTCGCGGTCGCCACCACCCTCACCGCGGTCGCGCTGATCGGCATCGTCGCGGTGAGGCTCGCGCCGCCCGCGTCGCCGGTCTCGCTCTCCCGCGACGGGCCGCCGGGCGTCCTCGCCGCGGACCTCGCCGGGTACATCGGGTACGTGTCGGTGTTCGCCGTGCGGGCCCCCGACTTCACCGTCGGACTGCGCGGCCGCCGCGACCTCGCGGCCTGCGTCGCGCTGCTGGTCGTCCCCGCCCTGGCGGCCTCCGTCGTCGGGGCCGGGGTCGCGGCGGCCAGCGGCTCCACCGACGTGGTCGCGGTCCTCGCCGGGCCCGGCGGGCTGCCGGCCGCGAACCTGTTCGTCGCCGCGTCGGTCATCGCCCCGACCCTCGCCGCCGTCCACTCCGGCGCCCTCGCCGTCGACCGCTTCCTCCCCCGCCCCACCGTCCCGCGAGAGGATGCGGGTTCGGGGGACAGGAGGACGCTCGGCCGGTTCCGGCCGCGGGTGGAGGGGCGGCGGGTCGCGGCGGTGCTGGCGATCGCGGTGCCCGGGGCCGTGCTCGCGGCGCTGCGGGTCGACCGGATGCTGCTCGAATGGCTGACGGTGCTCGCGGCGGCGCTGCCGGCGCTCGTTCCGCCGATGGCGGCGGAGTTCGGGCGGAGGCGGCGCGGGCGCGCGGGACGGCCCGTGGCGACGTGGATCTGGGCGCCCGGTGCGGCGGTGGCCGTGGGGCTGACCCTGGCCGGGCACGCGGCCGCCGCCCCCGTCGGTCTCGTCGTCTCCACGGCCGCGACGCTGGTCCACGCGTGGTTCCCCCGGAGCGGTCGCGACGAGATGACCACATCCGGCTCGTCCGAAATTCGTCCTTGACGTCGGCCGAGCCCAGTCGTACCTTCTGGAAAGCGCTTCCAGAAAGCGCTTTCCTGCCACCGATCCCCACCCTAGGACGGCTGGAATGCGAAGTAAGCTCACCTGGTGTCTCCTCGCGATCGCGGCGCTGATGCTGCCGCTGCTCAGCGTGCCGCCCGCGGCGCTGGCCCGGGACGACGCCCCGATCCTCGACCCGATCCCCGAAGACCCCGCACCGTCCGGCCTCGGCCTCGTCCTCCAGGAGGTCGCGCAGCTGCCGAAGTCGACCCCGACGGGCACCCCCACCGACCCGCGGCTGCTGCGGTGGAACCGCATCAACTACGTCGGCGAGGTCCCCGACAACTCGGGGCGCCTGTACGTGCCGGACCTGAACGGCAACCTGTACATGCTCGACAAGAAGACCCGCACCCCCCACGTCTACCTGGACGTCGCCGCCACGTTCGCGCCCGACTTCTTCTCCCAGGCCGGACTCGGGCAGGGCTTCGGCTTCGTCGCGTTCCACCCTGACTTCCGGAAGAACGGGAAGTTCTACACCACGCACGTCGAGGCGGGCGAGGCGCTCAAGACCAAGACGCCCGACCTCACCGCGCAGCCGAAGACCGGCTACCACGGCGTCGTCGACGAGTGGACGGCCAAGGACCCGAAGGCCGGCACCTTCTCCGGGACGCACCGCGAGATCCTGCGCATCGGGTTCGCCGGGCGCATCCACAACCTCCAGCAGATCGACTTCAACCCGAACGCCCGTCCCGGCGACGCCGACTACGGCAAGCTCTACCTGTCGGTCGGCGACGGCGGCAACGGCAACGTCGGCGACAACGGCGGCGACCCGCAGAACCTCGGCGTGCCGCAGGGCAAGATCCTGCGGATCGACCCCGCCGGGAAGAACAGTGCCAACGGCAAGTACGGCGTTCCGGCCGACAACCCGTTCGCCGGGCAGGCGGGCAAGCTCGGCGAGATCTACGCCTACGGCATGCGCGACCCGCACCGGTTCAGCTGGGACACCGGCGGCACCCACCGGCTGTTCCTCGCGCACATCGGCGAGCACGAGATCGAGTCGATCCACGAGCTCTACCCCGGCGCGAACATCGGGTGGAGCGAGCGGGAGGGCGCGTTCACGTTCCGCAAGGACGACCGCTGCCACCTCTACCCGCTGCCGGCCGACGACGCCAAGTACGACTACGAGTACCCGCTCGCGGCCTACGACCACGACCCGCCCGCCGACTGGAACTGCTCCAGCGACGTCGGCCGCGCCATCTCCGGCGGCTACGTGTACCGCGGTGCGAAGCTGCCCGCACTGCGCGGCAAGTACCTGTTCACCGACATCGTGAGCGGCCGGCTCATGTACACCGAAGAGTCGGAGATGAAGCACGACTCGACCGGCACCAACCGCGCCCAGATCTACGACCTGGCGGCCTTCGACACCTCCGGCAAGCCCGTCACGATGCAGCAGCTGGCCGGCGACCAGCGCGTCGACCTGCGGTACGGCTCGGACGGCAAGGGCGAGCCGTACCTGCTCGCCAAGGCCAACGGCAAGATCTGGAAGGTCGTCGGGACGAAGCGGGTCGCGGCCGGCGCGGCCGGTCCGGTCCGCGTCGGGAACGCGATGGGCGCCGAGAACTGGACGCCCGTCACGCCGTCCAAGTGGCAGTTCCCTGGCGACCAGGTGGTCCTGGCCGAGGCCGGGGTGCAGCGCCCGGGTCCGCGCCGCCCGTTCGAGTACGCGGTGCTGAACAAGGGCCCCGCCCTCACCTCGGCGCGGATCGACGCGGAGGTGCGGCTGGACACTCCGGTGTCGGTCAGCAACCGGGACGTGATCGTCGTCTTCGGCTACCAGGACGACACGCACTTCTACTACGCCCACCTGTCCAGCGACAACACCATCTACCCGCACAACGGGATCTTCCTGGTGAACGGCGCCGACCGGCTGCGCATCGACCAGCAGTGGAACGCCACCCGGTCGCACGGCGCCCCGCCGGCCATCACCGACGAGGCGTGGCACCGCGTCCGGGTGGACCGCCGGGCGGACACCGGTGAGATCGCCGTGTACGTGGACGGGGCGTCCAAGCCCGTCTTCACGGCCCTCGACAAGACCCTCGGCTCCGGCCGGGTGGGCTTCGGCTCGTTCGACAACATCGGCCGGCTCCGCGACCTGACGGTCCGCGGAACCCCGGCGCAGTAACGGCCTCCTCCGGGCGGGCGCCGCGAGCCTGCGCCCGCCCGGAGGGCCCCAAGGAGTCGACATGATGATTCGCCGCGGCACCGCCGCACTCACCACCGCACTGCTGGGCGCGTCGCTGTGCGTCGCCGCAGCCCCGGCCGACGCCTCGACCGGCGGCGTCTTCCCGCCGCTCCGGCAGAACCTGATCTCCTACTACGACTTCGAGCACCCCGTCCCGGGCGACCCGTCCCGCGAGGCCGACAGCGGACGCTCCGGAACGACGATCAACCTCATCAACGGCGGCGCGGCCATGCGGGTGCGGGACGGCGAGCGCCGGCACGCCATCCAGCTCGGGCAGGTCAACCCGTCCGCGAAGGGCAACGACGACTGGAAGGCGGGGCTCTACTCCGCGTCCGGCGTCCCGTCCCTGCACGCGTTCAGCTCCGCCAAGGGCGCGACCCTCGCGGGCTGGTTCAAGATGACCGGGACGAACCCGAGCCCCAACACCGAGACGTCCAACCCGAGCGACGTCTACAACGCGGTCGGCCTGTCGGGCCTGCTCACCGGCGACTCCGACGGCCACGCCGTGCGCGCCCTGCTGGAGATCATCGAGGTCTCCGGCAAGCTCCACGTCGTCGCGCTGGGCCGCCGCGTGGACGGCTCGAAGTCGCAGACGTTCGCGGCGAGCGAGGACTGGCAGAGCATCCTCCCCCAGAACACCTGGGTGCACCTCGCCGCGACGTTCGACTACGACACCGGCGAGATGGCGCTCTACAAGGACGGGCGGCCACTGGACGGCTTCTACACCACGGCCGGGGACCCGTGGGGGCTCGAAGGCGCCCCCGAGCCCGACGTCACGTCCGCCACGGACCCCCGCGGCATCAAGATCGGCGGCAGCTACCCGCAGAACACCGCGGAGAAGAACCCCTGCAACTGCCGCATGGACGGCCTGATGTTCCTCGACCGCCCCCTCACCCCGAAGGAAGCGGCCATCCAGTACAAGTTCGCCAACCGCTGACCTCCCACCCCCACCGCCGGCGTCCTACGGGCGCCGGCGGTGCCTTTTCATGTGCGGAGGCAGGCCGTGTAGAGGGCGGTGTCCGTGGCGGCCAGGAGGGTGCCGTCGGGGGCCAGGGACAGGTCGTTGGCGGGGGCGGGGAGCCTGACACGGTGGGACGGGGCCGGGGAGGCGGCGTTCCAGGCGAGGAGGGTGTCGGGAGCGTCCTGGAGAGCGGCGGCCACCAGGAGGTGTCCGTCGACCAGGGCCGCGGCCACATGGTCGCAGGGGGCCGGAGTGGACAGGGTCGCGAGGCGGTCGCCGTCGAGGCCGTGCACGCCCAGGCTCTCAGGGGCCGGATAGAGGAGCACGAGGCCGTCCGGGGACGGGGTGAGGGCCGTGGCGGGGGGCAGGGACGCGGACGGGGCGCGCGACGGGGCCGTGGCGATCTCCTCGCCGCGTTCGAGGTCGAGGAGCGTGACCGCGGAGTCGCCGGTCAGGCCGGTGATGGGACCCGTGGCGGGCGTCGCGTGCAGGAGCCGGCGGCCGATCGCGCTGCGGTGGCCGAGCCAGAGGTGGAAGCTCGCGAGGCGGTCGCCCGTGAGCGCGTCCCACACGGCGACCTCGGCGTCGTTCGCGGGGCCGAAGACGGCCACGACGGCGCCGCGGCCGTGGTGGACGGTGAGGCCGACCAGGTCGGGCTGGGCGTCCAGGGTGAGTTCGCGGCCCGTGCCGAGGTCGTGGACGTGGAGGCGGTCGCGGTGCGTCCAGGCGACGGTCGGGGACCCGGCGGGGAGCCCGAACGCCCAGTCGGCCCGGTCGGCCGGGAAGTCGGGGATCGGCGGGCCGAGCGGCGCGCCGGCCGCCAGGTCCCACGCCTGGCCGATGTTCACTCCCTGCCCGACGCGGGAGGCGAACGCGAGCGACGGGCGCTCGGCGGTGGCGGCGACGCCGTCGAAGGACCCCCGCGCCAACGGGTCCGCCAGCACGCTTTCCGGCATGCGTCGGAGCGTAGGCCACGCGGCGGAGATCGTTCCAGACAGTCGCGAAATCGGGAGGGTCAAGCCCGAGTCAACCGGGCGGGAGTGGACGGCGGGCGCGCGTCAGCCGAGGGCGCGCAGGCGCGCGGCGACGTCCTCCGGCGGGACGTCGTTGATCCAGGCGGCCATGCCCGACTCCGAGCCCGCCAGGTATTTGATCTTGTCGGCGGCGCGCCGGATCGAGAACAGCTCCAGGTGCAGGCGGAGCAGCTCGCGGCCCTCGCCGACGGGCGCCTGGTGCCAGCCCGCGACGTAGGGCAGGGGGGCCTCGTAGAGGGCGTCGCAGCGGCGCAGCAGGTCGCGGTAGAGGACGGCCAGCTCGTCGCGCTCCCCTGCGTCGAGGGCGGCCATGTCGGGGACGTGGCGGTGCGGCGTCAGGTGCACCTCGACCGGCCATCGGGCGGCGGCGGGGACGTAGGCCGTCCAGTGCTCGCCGGCCAGCACGACGCGGCCGCCGGCGCGCTCGGCCTTCAGGACGTCGCCGAACAGGTCGGGGTTCGCGGACGCGGACGCCAGCATCCGCTCGGTGCGGGGGGTGAGGAACGGGTAGGCGTAGATCTGGCCGTGCGGGTGGTGCAGGGTCACGCCGATCTCGACGCCGCGGTTCTCGAACGCGAAGACCTGCGCGACGCCGGGGATCGCCGACAGCTCGGCGGTGCGGTCGGCCCACGCGTCGACGACCGTCCGGACGCGGGAGACGGGCAGCTGCGCCATCGAGGCGGAGTGGTCGTCGGTGAAGCACACGACCTCGCAGCGCCCGGCGCCGCGGGACCGTTCCACCCCGTCGATCGAGCCCGCGCCGTCGACCGAGCCCGGCACCGGCGGGGTGCGGACGTCGAAGGACGGGAAGCGGTTCTCGAACACGGCGACGTCGTAGGACGGGTCGGGGATCTCCGAGGCCGGGCCGCCGGGGCACAGCGGGCACTGGTCGGCGGGCGGCAGGAACGTCCGCGTGTTGCGGTGCCTGGTGATCGTGACGTGGTCGCCGGTCAGCGGGTCGCGGCGGACCTCGCACACCGGCTCGACCGGCGGCAGGCCGCGCGGGTCCGCGACGGGGGCCCGGCCGGGGGCCTCGTCGTAGTAGACGATCTCGCGGCCGTCCGAGAGCCGCGCGCGTGTCCGGTTCATCTCGTCCGGCAGCCTACAGCGCCGGGGCGTCCGCCCGCGTCGTCTTCTCGTGCACCGTCAGCAGGTACTTGACCAGCGCCGTCAGCACCTCCTTGCCGGACGTGCGCTCCCGTACGTCGCACATCACGACCGGGGTCCCCTCGCTGAGGTCGAGCGCCTCCCGGATCTCGTCGGGCGTGTAGTCGTAGCCGTCGTCGAAGCGGTTCACCGCGATGACGAACGGCAGGCCCCGGTTCTCGAAGTAGTCGACGGCGGGGAAGCAGTCCGAGAGGCGGCGGGTGTCGGCGAGCACGACCGCGCCGAGCGCCCCGAAGGACAGCTCGTCCCACATGAACCAGAACCGGTCCTGGCCGGGCGTGCCGAACAGGTAGAGCACGAGGCCGTCGCGGATCGTGATGCGGCCGAAGTCCATCGCGACCGTGGTGGTGGTCTTCTGCTCGACGCCCTCGGTGTCGTCGACGCCGACGCCCCGGTCGGTGAGCAGCTCCTCGGTCTGCAGCGGACGGATCTCGCTGACGGAGCCGACGAGCGTCGTCTTGCCGACGCCGAAGCCCCCGGCGACGAGGATCTTCACCGCGACCGGGGTCGCCGGGCCGACCCCCTCCGGGGACGGCCCCGCGCTCCCTCCGGCGGCCGCACCGGCGTTCTCAGAGGGCTTGAAGACCATGGAGCACTTCCCTCAGCAGACGTTCCTTGGAGAGCGCGCTCTCCTGTTGGGGACGGGTGGCGGTGATCAGTCTGTGGTGGAGCAGATCGCCGAGCAGCACCCGCACGACGACGAGCGGCAGCCCGACCCGCGCCGCGACCTCGGCCACCGGCAGCGGTTGCAGGCACATCTCCAGAATGTCGAGATGCTCGGGACCGATGCCGGGTGAGCCCGACCGCGGCCGCGCCGCGGTCGAGATTATCGTGATCATGTCGAAGGCCTCGCCGGTCGCGGGCCTGGCGCGCCCGCGGGTGAGCGCGTACGACCGCACGATCGGGCCGGCCTCGTCATCGAGCCATTCGCTGCCAGGACCGGTCATGGTCCGTCACGATTCCTCGGTGTCGAGGGACTCGGCGCGGCCGCGCCGGGTGCCCTGCTGGATGGACGACATCATCGACCGCAGCTGCTCGGGCGACCGGTCGGCGCGGGCGGAGGGCGCGGGATCGGCCGGCGCGGAGTTCTCCTCCCGCAGCTGCGAGGCCATGTTCTCCTGCCTGACCCGCTTCGGCAGCGAGGGCCGGTCGGCGCCGGGCGACTTGCCCGGGGGCCGGCGCCGCACCTCGCGGGGCGAGCGCGGCACGCTCGGCGGGGGCGGCGACGGCGCGGGCTCGGCCTCGGGCGGCGGGTCGCCCCACGGCGACGGGGCCGCCCGGGGCGTCGGCGCCGGGCCCTGGATCGGCTCCTCGAACACCGGGAGGGGCCCGGTCAGCGCGTCCGCCTCCGCGAGCGGCTCCCCGGGCGCGGGCACGGGGGTGGCCGGGGGGATGAACGGGCGGGCGGGCTGGGCGAGCGGCTCCCGCGGCGGAGGGGGCGCCGGGGACGGGGCCGCGGACGGGGCGGCGTGCCGTCCGGACGGCAGGTGCAGCACGGAGCCGCCCTCGCCCAGGACCGGCTGGGGGCCGCTGCGGACGCTCGCGCCGCCGTTCACGACCGTGCCGACGGGGACGAGGGCGTCCTCGGCGCGGCGGGTGGTCAGAGCGGGTGCGCTGTGCACCGGCGCGCCCTCGTCGGGGACGACGAGCTCCTCGGGCAGCAGCACGATCGCGGTCATGCCGCCGTAGGGGGACGTCCGCAGGGTGACCTTGATGTTGTGCCGGCGGGCCAGCCGGCCGACGACGAACAGGCCGAGCTGCGCGCTGTCGGACAGGTCGAACTCGGCGGCGGTGGCGAGCCGCTCGTTGGCGGCGGCGAGGCTGGGCTCGTCCATGCTGAGGCCGCGGTCCTCGACCTCCAGCGTGAAGCCGTGCGAGACGGCCTGCCCGTGCACCTGGACGGTCGTGTGCGGCGGCGAGAACGTCGCGGCGTTCTCGATCAGCTCGGCGAGCAGGTGGATGACGTCGGCGACGGCCGGGCCGACGATGGCGGCGCGGGTCATCGGGGCGACGTTGACGCGGGTGTAGTCCTCGACCTCGGACGCGGCGGCGCGGGCGACGTCCACGATCGCGACGGGGCTGCGCCAGCCGCGGCCGGGCGCCTGCCCGGACAGGATGATCAGGCCCTCGGCGTGCCGGCGCATGCGGGTGGCGAGGTGGTCGACCCGGAACAGGTCCTCCAGGTCGTCGGGGGTCTCGATGCGCCGCTCCATCGAGTCCAGCAGCTTGAGCTGGCGGTGCAGCAGCGTCTGGCTGCGGCGGGCGAGGTTGACGAACACGTCGCTGACGTTGCGGCGCAGCGTCGCCTCCTCGACGGCGCTCTGGATCGCGGTGCGGCGGGCGGCGTTGAACGCCTCGCCGACCTGGTCGATCTCGCGGGTGCCGAACGCCAGCGGCGGCGCCTCGGCGGCCACGTCGACCTCCTCGCCGAGGCGCAGCCGGCGGATCACGCCGGGCAGCCGGACGTCGGCCAGGTCGATCGCCTCGCGGCGCAGCCCGCGCAGCTCGCGGATGATGGACCGGGCGACCCAGACCGCGAGGACGAGGGTGGCGACGACCGCGACCAGTCCGAGCGCGCCCGCGAGGACGACGCGGGTGATGATGCCCTCGGAGATCGGCTGGGCGCGCTTCTCGGCGCCCGCCGACACCGACAGTTCGAGCCCGCGGAGCCGGGTGAGGTTGGAGTCGGCGGTGGTCTTCCACAGCGCCCCCGCGGCGCCGGTGGCGTTGACCAGCCGGGGGGAGGCGACGAAGCGGTCCTCCAGCGCGCGGAGCCGGCCGTACTCGGGCATGCCGACGATGCGCTCGTAGTAGGACTGGTCGGGCGAGCGCAGCTCGGCCGCCGTGTAGGTGTAGAGGGTGCGCTGGGTGCCGACGAGCTTGACGTACTGGGCGTGCTCGCCGGGCGTGATCCTGCCGGCGGCGAGGGCGCCCGCCAGCAGCGCGTCCTCCTGCGCGAGGACCTCGCGGGCCCGGGTCAGCGACGCCTCGTTGCGGGCGTCCTTGGCGACCTCGGAGTTGTCCAGCGTCGCGAGGGAGCCCTGGAGCGCGCCGACGTCGCCGAGCAGGGCCGTGTAGTCGGCGAACGCGCGGGCCCGGTCCAGGCGGCCGGCGTCGATGGCGCGGCGCCGGTCCGCCAGGCCGTCCAGCTCGGTGAGGATCTTGCCCGCGATGCGCTGGGCGTCCTCCGGCGCGGCGCCGTCGACGGCCTCGGCCTCGGCGAGCTTGCGGAACAGGTCGGCCTGCCGGTCGGTGACCAGGCGGCCGGACTCCATGGCGGCGCGGTCGCCCTCCGCGCGGCCGCCGAGGTACACCATCGACAGCCGGCGTTCGGCCTGCAGGGCGCTGCCGAGCGCGCCCGACGGGTAGCCGTAGTGGTCCTGGACGGTCTTGACGTGGCGGAGGTTGAGCCCCTCGCCGAGCGCGATGCTCGCGGCGAACGCCCACAGGACGCCCAGGGAGACCACCGAGACGGTGACCATCAGGACGACCTTGAAGCGGATGGAGCGGAAACGCGCGGCCTTGGGAGCCCGCCGGTGTCCGGCGGACGAGTCCGTTGTGCGGCCTCGAATTGGCACTGCGGCAGAACCTTCACTCGATCGGACGACTGACATCGACTGGTCTGGACGGCTGGCATCGATTGCGTGCGGAGCGGCTCACGCGGAACGCAGGAGAGCCTAGGGCGGTCCGCCGCCATGTGTCGACAGTTTCCAGTTCATCACGTTTTGTGGCGGCGGACAGCCCAAAATACCCCTACGATGCCTCAGCGTGATGGCTCGTACCCCAGAAGCGACGACGACCGTGCGCTCACCCGCCCGCGTCCGCCGGACCCTGCTCGCCACGGGGGCGCTGGTCGCGGCGGTGCTGACCGGCGCCTGCAGCGGCGACTCCGGCGGGACCGCCGCGCCGCCAGACGTCCCGATGCTGCAGGAACTCGGCACCCCGGAAGGCCGGCTCGACCTCGTCGCCTGGGCCGGATACGCCGAGAACGGCTCGAACGACCCGAAGGTCGACTGGGTCAAGCCGTTCACGAAGGCGACCGGCTGCAAGGTGTACACGAAGGTCGCCGACACCTCCGACTCGATGGTCGCGCTCATGAAGACGGGGCGGTACGACGGCGTGTCGGCGTCCGGCGACGCGAGCCTGCGGCTCATCTACGGCGGGACGGTCGCACCCGTCAACACCGGCCTGATCAGCAGCTGGGACGACATCGCCAAGTACCTGAAGAACCAGCCGTACAACTCCGCCGCCGGGCGGATGTACGGCGTCCCGCACGGCTACGGCGCCAACATGCTGATGTATCGTACGGACAAGATCACGCAGCGTCCGACGTCGTGGAGCGTGGTGTGGGACAAGGAGTCCCCCGCCGCCGGGCACGTCGTCGCCTACGACTCCCCCATCTACATCGCGGACGCCGCGCTGTACCTGAAGACGCACCGCCCCGAACTGAAGATCAACGACGTCTACGAGCTGGACGAGAAGCAGTTCGACGCCGCGGTGAACCTGCTCAAGCAGCAGCGCCCGAACGTGAACCAGTACTGGGCGAACTACCTGGACGAACTCCAGTCGTTCAAGAGCGGCTACAACTACGCCGGCACCGCCTGGCAGGTGACCGCGAACCTGGCCATGGCCGAGAAGGCGCCGGTCGCCACGACGATCCCCGACGAGGGGGCGACCGGCTGGTCCGACACCTGGATGATCTCCTCCAAGGCCCAGCATCCGACCTGCATGTACAAGTGGATGAACTGGATCACCATGCCCAAGGTGCAGGCGGAGGTCGCGCAGTGGTTCGGCGAGGCGCCCGCCAACCCCAAGGCGTGCAAGTACACCGCCAAGGGCTTCTGCTCGACCTACCACGTCGGCGACCCGGAGTTCTACAAGCGACTGGCGTTCTGGAAGACCCCCGTGAAGGAATGCGGGGACGACCGCGGCAGCAAATGCGTGGACTACTCCCGCTGGGCGCAGGCCTGGACGCAGATCAAGGGCTGACCCGCGCCTGACCAGGGGACCCGTACTGACCGCCGGCCGCACGTCAGGGCCAGCGGTACTCCGCGCCTGCGGACGGGACGTGGTGGGGCAGGTAGCACTTGGTCGTGACGTGCTCGTCCTTGCAGTCGAGGCACAGGTAGGTGCGGTGGCCGCGCAGGCCGCGGCCCCGCCTGTCGCACGGCGGGCAGACGCACGGCGACCAGCCGACGATGACCCGGCCCGGGTCGAGCCGGTGCCCGGCCGGGCACAGGAACGGGACGTGTTCGGGAGCCTGCACGACTCCACACCCTACTCGAACATATGATCGATCCAGAAGGGCCCCGGTGGGGGTCAGCGGTCGCGGTGGGTCATCAGGCGGGCGAGCGCCCGCAGTTCGGCGTCGGCGGCCGGGGCGACTCCGGCGGCGTCGAGGTCGGCGAGGGCGTCGGTGAGGAGTTCGTCGGCGCGGGCGGCGGCCCAGGCGCGCCCGCCCGCCGCGTCGACGAGACCGGCGGCGAGGACCGCCTCCTCGTCGGTGAGCGGCTCCTCGCGCAGGTAGAGGGCGGCGAGGTCGCCGCCGGCGGCGCTGCCCGAGGTGAGGGCCGCGACGACGGGCAGCGACTTCTTCCGGCGGCGCAGGTCGGCGTGGACGGGCTTGCCGGTGACCGCCGGCTCGCCCCAGATGCCGAGCAGGTCGTCGACGAGCTGGAAGGCCAGGCCGAGGCGCTCGCCGAAGACGCGCAGCCGGGAGACCTGCCCGGCGGTGCCGCCGCCGTACACGGCGCCGAGCGCGCACGACGCGCCGAGCAGCGCGCCGGTCTTGCCGGCGGCCATGGCCAGGCACTCGTCGAGCGTGACGTCGGCGCGCTCCTCGAAGGCCAGGTCGGCGCGCTGGCCCTCGACCAGTTCCAGCACGGCCCGGGCGAGGATGCGCACGCCGCGGGCGACCACCGCGGAGGGCTCCTCGGCGAGGAGCTCGTAGGCGGCGGCGAGGAGGGCGTCCCCGGAAAGGATGGCGGCGTTCGCGCCGAAGACCGCCCACGCGGTGGGGCGGTGCCGGCGGGTGAGGTCGCCGTCCATCACGTCGTCGTGCATGAGGGAGAAGTTGTGCGCGAGCTCGACCGCCACGGCGGCCGGCAGGGCGGCCTGGACCGTCCCGCCGACCGCCTCCGCGGCCAGCAGCGTCAGCGCGGGCCGGATCGCCTTGCCGCCCGCCCCGGCGGCAGGGCGGCCGCGCTCGTCGCGCCAGCCGAAGTGGAAGCCCGCGGTGGAGCGCGACGCCTCCGGCATGGCCTCGACCACGTGGCGCAGCGCGGGGTCGAGCAGGCGGCGGCTCCAGGTGAGCACCTCCGCCGCCGTCCGGGGGCGGAGCCGCGGCTCCGTCCGATGGTCGCAGCCGACCACGGCCGGGTCGTCACTCCAGGCGGGCATGGCGGGTCCCCTCTCGTCAGCGGGCGATCTCGACGTTCTCCAGGACGCCGAGGGCGTCGGGGACCAGCACGGCGGCCGAGTGGTAGGCGCTGACGAGGTAGGTCAGCAGCCCCTTGTCGTCGATGCCGGTGAAACGGACCGTGAGGCCCGGCCGGACCTCGCCCTCCAGCCCGGTGCGGTGCAGGCCGACGACGCCCTGGTCGTCCTCGCCGGTGCGCAGCGCGAGGATCGAGCTGGTCCCGGTCGGGGAGATCGGGATCTTGTCGCAGGGGAGGATCGGGACGCCGCGCCAGGCGTGCGCGCGGCGGCCCTCGACCTCGACGGGCGCGGGGTACACGCCGCGCCGCGTGCACTCCCGGCCGATCGCCGCGATCGTCTTCGGGTGGGCGAGGAAGAACCGGGTCTTGCGGCGCCGCGCCAGCAGCTCGTCCATGTCGGCGGGGGTCGGCGGGCCCCCGAGGGTCTGGATGCGCTGGCGCAGGTCGGCATTGTGCAGCAGGCCGAAGTCGCGGTTGTTGACCAGTTCGTGCTCCTGGCGCTCCCTGATCTCCTCGATCGTCAGCCTGAGCTGCTGCTCGACCTGGTCCATCGGATCGCTGTAGAGGTCGGCGACCCGGGAGTGGACGCGCAGGACCGTCTGGGTGACGGCCAGCTCGTACTCGCGGGGCGAGGCCTCGTAGTCGACGAACGTGCTCGGCAGGACGGGTTCGCCGCCGTGCCCGGACGCCACCTCGATCGCCGCCTCGCCGTGCCTGGTCCGCGGCGGGGCGGGCGCGGCCCGGTACTCCTCCAGGTGCGCGCGCAGCGCCTCGGACCGCTCGGTCAGCTCCTCGACCGCCTGCCGCGGCAGCGACAGGACGATCACGGGGGTGAGCGCGCGGAACGTGTGCGCCCACTCCGCCGGCTCGCCGAGAAGGGCCTCGGCGCCGAAGAACCCGCCGCCGTCGCGGACGCCGACCCGGCCGGCGGCGTCATAGGCGCCGGGGACGCTCTCCTCGACCTTGCCGTGGGCGATCAGGTGGACCGCGTCGAGGGGCCCGCCCGACTCCGCGATCACCTCGCCGGGCCGGTACTCGCGCTGCTCGAACCGCGCGGCGAGGGCGTCGAGGATCTCGGGGTCGGACAGGCCGCGCAGCGGCGGCAGCTCGGCGAGTTCGGGCGGGACGACCCGGATCGCCGCGCCGTCGTTGACGAACGTCACGAGCCCGTCGCCGAGCCGGTAGGTGAGCCGGCGGTTCACCCGGTAGGCGCCGCCGGCGGCCTCCACCCACGGCAGCCGCGACAGCAGCCACCGCGGGGTGATGCCCTGCGTCTGCGGAACGGTCTTGGTCGTCGAGGCGAGGTTGCGTGCGGCGCGGGTGGAGAGGGCCAGCCGTTCCTCCGTCACGCGCCGGCACCGCCGTGCGCGACCTCGACCGACTCCAGCATGCCGAGCGCGTCGGGCACCAGGACGGCCGCCGAGTAGTACGCGCTGACCAGGTAGTTGAGGAGCGCCTTGTCGTCGATGCCCATGTACCGGACCGACAGCCCCGGCTGGTACTCGTCCGGCAGGCCGACCTGGTGGAGCCCGACGACGCCCTGCGCCGCCTCGCCGGTCCGCATCAGCAGGATCGAGCTGGTCAGCGTCGGCGAGACCGGGATCTTGTTGCACGGGAAGATGGGCACGCCGCGCCAGCCGGGCACCTTGTGGCCGCCGACGTCGACGCTGTCGGGGTAGATGCCGCGGGCGCTGCACTCGCGGCCGAACGCGGCGATCGCCTTCGGGTGCGCGAGGAAGAACGCCGGGTCCTTCCAGACGAGGGTGAGCAGATCGTCCATGTCGTCGGGCGTGGGCGGGCCGGAGCGGGTGTGGATGCGCTGCGACAGGTCGGTGTTGTGCAGCAGGCCGAAGTCGCGGTTGTTGACGATCTCCTGCTCCTGGCGCTCGCGCAGCGCCTCGATGGTCAGCCTGAGCTGCTGCTCGATCTGGTCCATCGGCTGGTTGTAGAGGTCGGCGACGCGGGTGTGGACGCGCAGCACGGTCTGCGCGACGCTCAGCTCGTACTCGCGGGGGGACGCCTCGTAGTCGACGAACGTGCTCGGCAGGACGGGTTCCCCGGCGTGCCCGGACACCACCTCGATCGCCGCCTCGCCGTGCGCGTTGTGCGCGCGGCGCGGGCTCGCCCGGTACTCCTCCAGGTGGGCCTGGAGGGAGGAGGACTGGCCGAGCGTCTCCTGGAAGTCGGCCTGGCTCATGCTGAGGATCGTGCAGGTGGTCACCGCCTTGACGGTGTGCTCCCACGTCGGCGGCTCCTGTCCCTCCTCGGTCCCGAGGAGGGCCTGCTCGCCGAAGAAGTCGCCGTTGGCGAGCGTCCCGAGGACGGCGTCGGAGCCGTACTCGCCCGCGCCGATCCTGCTGAGCTTGCCGTGCGCGACGAGGACGACGCGGTCGACGGGGCGGCCCCGCTCGACGACGACGTCGCCGGGCGCGTACTCCTGCTGGGTGAAGCGCCCCGCGATGGCGTCCAGGGTCAGGTCGTCGTCGTAGCCGCGCAGCGGGGCCAGCTCGCCGAGCTCGCGCGGGATGACGCGGACGTCGGCGCCGGTCGTCACGAACGTGACCCGGCCGTCGCCCAGCGTGTAGGTGAGCCGCCGGTTGACGCGGTAGGTGCCGCCGGACGCCTGCACCCAGGGAAGCAGCTTCAGCAGCCACCGCGACGTGATGCCCTGCATCTGCGGGACGGTCTTGGTCGTGGTCGCCAGGTTCCGCGCGGCCGCGGTGCTCAGGCTGTGCTGGTGGTCCTGTTGCTGCTGTTCCTGAAGCTGCTGTTCCGTCACGTCCACACCACCGATTCGTCGTGGTCTTGCGGGGAAGTTGCGGCCTTTGGCCACCCGTGACGCTACAGACGGTAATGAGACGGTCGCAAGGAGCCATTGGCAGCACCTCTGATTTGCCCTCGCGCCACACAACTCGCACCCGGGCGCGATATCGGCTGCTCAGCCGGAGGGCGTGGGGCAGATCACTCAGCCGCGCCGCGCCCCGGAGCCCACCGGTTCCGGGGCGTTCTCCTCCCCGGCCCGGTCGATCGGCACCCCGGCCGTCTCCGGGATCTTGATGATCGGCAGCAGCGCGACCAGGGCGACGATCATCAGGTAGTAGGCCGGGACGAAGTTGGAGCCCGTGGCGTCGATCAGCGAGCCCACGAGCACGGCCGCCGTCCCGCCGAACAGGGACGTCGAGATGTTGTAGCCGATCGCGAAGGCCCCGTACCGCACCTTCGTCGGGAACATCGCCGGGAACGTCGCGCCGATCACCGCCAGCATCAGCACCAGCAGCCCGCCGATGACCGCGTAGCCGACCGCGACCCCGGCCGGGTCGTGGGTCTGCATGAGCGCGAACGCCGGCCAGGACAGCACGAGGAACCCGACCGCGGTGGCGATCAGCAGCGGCTTGCGGCCGATCCGGTCCGACAGCGCGCCGAGCGGCAGGATCACCGTCATCATCGCCGCCTCCACGCCGATCGTGGTGAGCTGCGACGTGGTGTCGTTCATGTCCAGGAAGTCGACCAGGTAGGACGGCATGAACGTCAGCAGCGTGTAGACCGCGACGTTCAGCAGGATCACGATCCCGATGAGCCTCAGGATGGTGCGCCAGTGGTACTCCACGGTCTCCTTGAGCGGCGACCGCGCCTTCCGGCCCTCCGCCTCCATGTGCTGGAACGTCGGGGTGTCCTCGATCCGCGTCCGGACGTAGAGCCCGACGGCGCCGAGCGGCAGCGCGATCAGGAACGGGATGCGCCAGCCCCACCCCTGCACCGCGCTCTCGCTGAGGGACAGGTCGATGAGCAGCACGAGCCCGGCGCCCAGGATGTAGCCGCCGAGGGTGCCGAACTCCAGGAACGCCCCGTAGAACCCGCGCCGGTTCGTGGGCGCGTACTCGGCGATCATCGTGGCGGCGCCGCCGTACTCGCCGCCCGTCGAGAAGCCCTGGACGAGCCGGACGCCGAGCAGCAGCAGCGGCGCGGCGATCCCGATCGTGGCGTAGCCGGGCAGGACGCCGATCACGAACGTCGAGCCCGACATCAGGATGATGGTGGCGGCCAGGATCCGCTTGCGGCCGAGCCGGTCCCCCATCGGACCGAAGAACATGCCGCCGAACGGGCGGGCGAGGAACGCCGCCGCGACCAGCGCGAACGAGCGCAGCGTGGCGCTGCCGCCCGCGTCCTCGGGGAAGAACACCGTGCCGATGATCGAGGTCATCACGCCGGCGCTGAACACGCCGAAGTCGAACCACTCGATGCAGTTGCCCATCGCCGAGGCAATCACGGCCTTGCGGACGGCGCCCTCGCCGGGCCCGGCGCCCTCGGGCGGTCCCGCGCCCTCGCCGCCGCGTCCCGGATCCGCTCCCCGCCGCGCGTTCGTCGAGTCGTCCACGGCATGCCCCTGCCCGAAGATCAGCAAAAGTAACGGGGGGTTGGGGCTCCGATGACTCTGCGGCAGGAGGCCTGCTCAGGCCCCTGGACGAGCCCCGGTCAGGCCTTGCGGGACCGCCGGCGGGGCGTCCGCGCGGTGTCCTCGTCCTCGTCGGCGCCGCCGAGGACGTCGTCCGGCAGCGCGGGCAGGACGGTGGTGCGCAGCGGGTCGCCGTCCAGGGGACCGGCGGCGGGGGGCGGGGTCTCGTCCCGTCCGGAAAGCTCATCGGTGGACAGGGGGTCGCCGGTGACCTCAGGGGCTTCGGCGTTCTCGGGGTCTTCGGCGGCCTGCGGGTCGTCCGGCAGCTCGTTGGTGCTCAGCGGGTCGCCGTCCAGCAGCTCGTCGAGGGACACGGTGGCCTGCGGGTCGTCCGGCGCGTCCAGCAGGTCGTCCTCGGGGATGGAGACGAGCGCCTGCGTCTCCTGCGCACCGCGCGTGATCACTCCGCTGGCGAGGACGGTGTTGCGGTGCCGCAGCGCACCGTTCTCGCGGAGCAGGTTGTCGATGTCGGAGCGGGCGCGGGCGACGCGGCGGCTCATCCGCAGGTGCACGACGAGGCCCCCGGCGGCGGCGCCGAGGACGAACCCGGCGACGGGCAGGCCGACGGCCGACGGCGCGAGCGTGGCGACCAGCGCGACGACGACCAGCGCGACGACCACCGCGAGCGCGAGCAGGTGCTCTTCCACCCAGTCCAGGACGGTGTTGACGCGCTTGGGGATCCTCACTCGCCTTCTCCTCCACTCGGCTCGGAACGGGGACAACGACCGGGCCGAGGCGTGATGTTCCAGCGCCGCGGCTCCGCCGTTCCAGGGGACGCCGCCGGGCTCCGCGGCCGGGACGGCTCCGGGCTCGCGCCCCTGCGCGCCGCCCTGTCAGTCGACGGGCTCCCACGGATCGTGATCGGAGGGAGACCTTGCCGAAACCCTAACAGGACGTGACGGCCGCGTCCGACCCGGCGCCCCGCGTGCGCTCCGCCAGGATGCGAACACATGGCCGTGGCGAATATCGTCCTTGGATATGAGCGAACACTTTGACGTCGTGGTCCTGGGCGCGGGCCCGGGTGGATATGTCGCCGCGATCCGGGCGGCGCAGCTTGGGCTGAAGACGGCGATCATCGAGGAGAGGTACTGGGGCGGGGTGTGCCTCAACGTCGGCTGCATCCCCTCGAAGGCGCTGCTGCGCAACGCCGAGCTGGCGCACATCTTCACCCACGAGCAGAAGACGTTCGGGATCAACGTCGAGGGCAGCGTGTCCTTCGACTACGGCGTCGCCTACGAGCGCAGCCGCCAGGTGTCGGACAAGCTCGTCAAGGGCGTCCAGTTCCTGATGAAGAAGAACAAGATCACGTCCTACGACGGGCGGGGCACGTTCACCGACCCGAACACCCTCCAGGTGGCCAGGCAGGACGGGTCGAGCGAGACGGTCACGTTCGACAACTGCATCATCGCGGCCGGGGCGCACACCAAGCTGCTGCCGGGCACGTCGCTGTCGGAGCGCGTGGTCACCTACGAGGAGCAGATCCTCAGCTCCGAGCTGCCGGACAGCATCGTCATCGCGGGCGCCGGCGCGATCGGCGTCGAGTTCGCCTACGTGCTGCACAACTACGGGGTGAAGGTCACGATCGTCGAGTTCCTCGACCGGATGGTCCCGAACGAGGACGCCGACGTGTCGAAGGAGCTGGCCAAGCGCTACCGCAAGCTCGGCGTGGACGTCCTCACCTCGACCCGGGTCGACGCGATCGACGACTCCGGCGAGAAGGTCAAGGTCACCGTCACCGGCAAGGACGGCGCACAGCAGGTGCTGGAGGCCGACAAGGTGCTCCAGGCGATCGGGTTCCAGCCGAACGTCGAGGGCTACGGGCTGGAGAAGACCGGCGTCGCGCTGACCGACCGCGGCGCGATCGACGTGGACGGCCGCTGCCGCACGTCCGTCCCGCACATCTACGCCATCGGCGACGTCACCGCGAAGCTGATGCTCGCGCACGCCGCCGAGGCCATGGGCATCGTCGCGGCCGAGACCATCGGCGACGCCGAGACGATGGAGCTCGACTACGTGATGATCCCCCGCGCCACCTACTGCCAGCCGCAGGTCGCCTCGTTCGGCTGGACGGAGGCGCAGGCGAAGGAGCAGGGCTTCGAGGTCAAGACCGCGAAGTTCCCGTTCAGCGCCAACGGCAAGGCGCTCGGCCTCGGCGAGGGCGACGGCTTCGTCAAGGTGATCAGCGACGCGAAGTACGGGGAGATCCTCGGCGCGCACATGATCGGCCCCGAGGTGACCGAGCTGCTGCCCGAGCTGACCCTGGCGCAGCAGTGGGACCTCACCGTCAACGAGGTCGCGCGCAACGTGCACGCCCACCCCTCCCTGGGCGAGGCCATGAAGGAGGCCGTGCACGGCCTGGCCGGGCACATGATCAACCTCTGATCCGCGGGACGGCACGAGGCCGCCGCCACGGTCCGTCCGTGGCGGCGGCCTCGCCGTCTCCGCCGGTCAGGCCGCCGGCCAGCGCTGCAGCGCCCGGTAGGCGGGCTGCCACTGCGTCTCGAACGCGGTGCGGGCGGGCTCCGGCAGGACGGACAGCGTGGCCGCGGCCGTCGCGTCGTCCACTCCGTCGAGGAGCCACGGCAGCACGCGCGGCGCGTTCGGGCCGACGTGGCGGCCGTGGACCTGGCCGAAGTTCTGGAACTGCTCCGCCTTCAGGGTGGCGTCGATCAGCGGGATCGCCTCCTTCTCCTCGTGCGCGAGGTGAGCGGTGAGGGCGGTGGCGAGGGCGTCGACGATCTCACCGACGGGCTCGGCGCCGGTGTCGACGGCCTCGATGAGGGGGTCGACGGCGGCGTGCTCGGCCTCCATCGCGTCCAGCAGCGCCAGGTCGTCGGCGCGGCCGGCGAGGGTCTCCCGGACGACCGGCCAGAGCGCCTCGTCCTCGGCGGTGTGGTGGGCGTGCAGGGACAGTTTGAACAGCTCCCACCCCGCCGCCGCGGCCAGCAGGCGGCGGGGGTCGTCGTCCTCGCGCGCGGTCACCTCGGCGAGGTGCTCCAGCTCCCTCCTCAGCGCGTCGTGCATGACGTACATCAGGGTCCAGTCATATTCGCTCATCGCTCCTCCTTCTTCACCGCACTGACGGAGCGGCCGGAGGAAAGGTGACGGCGAGAGGCGACGGCCCGGGGCGGAGAGCGCGGATCGTCAGCGGAGCGGGTCGAACGGGTCCAGCTCGCCCGGACGGCGCCCGGTGGCGATCATCTCCGCGAGGAGGCTCCCGGTGGCCGGTCCGAGCGTGATGCCCCACATGCCGTGGCCGCCCGCGGCGAAGACCCGCGGCGACCGGGTGGCGCCGATCAGCGGGAGGCCGTCGCGGGTGCAGGGGCGCGACCCGACCCACTCGTCCTGCCGGGCGCCGAGGTCGGCGCCGCGCAGCAGCGGGCGCGCGGCCTCGACGATCGCCCGGATCCGGCGCGGGTCGAGCGGCGCCTCGGGACGGCGGAACTCCATCATCCCGGCGACGCGGAGCCGGTCGCCGAGCGGTGTGCAGGCGACCCGCTGCGCGGGGAAGTACACCGGCGCGTCGGGGACCCGCTCCATCGGCACGCTGAAGCTGTACCCGCGACCCGCCTGGACGAGCGCGCCGACGCCGAACCGCCGGGCGAGGTCGCCGAGCCACACGCCGCTCGCCAGCACCACCGCGTCGAACGTCTCGAAGTCGCTGCCGCCCGTGCGGACCGCCACGCCGCCCGGCTCGTCGCGGACGTCCGTCACGTCCGCACCCGCACGGATCTTGCCGCCGCGGTCGCGGACGGAGTCGGCGAGCGCGTGCACGAACACGCCCGGGTTGATGAACCGCTGGCCGCGCAGCAGGATCGCCGCGCCGATCTCGTCGGAGAGGGCGGGCTCCACCCCGCGCGCCTCGTCGCCGGTCAGGACCTCGAACTCCAGCTCCTGCCCGGCGGCGCGGATGTGCTCGATCTCCTCCAGCAGGACGCGCCGCTCCCCCTCCGTCCGGTACGCGGCGAGGAACGACCCGGCCTCGCTCGTCTCCGCGCGGACGCCGCCGTCCAGCAGGGCGTCGAAGCTCGGCAGCGCCCGGCCGTTGATCGGCACCAGCGCCTCCATCGCGCGCCGCCACCGCGCGGCCGTGCTGTTGCGGGCGAAGCCCGCGAGGAACCGCAGCAGGCGCGGGTTCGCGCTCGGCGGGACGTAGACCGGCGAGGACGGGCTGAGCACCGCGTGCACGCCGTAGGAGAGGACGGCCGGTTCGGGCAGCGGGGTCGCCAGCCCGGGGGTCAGCCACCCGGCGTTGCCCCAGGACGCTCCGGCCGCGACGTCCCGCCGGTCGAAGACGGTGACGTCGTCGCCGTGCTCCTGCAGGAACCATGCCGTGGACAGACCGACCATCCCGGCCCCCACGACGGCGACTCGGCGCGCCATGGCCTCTCCTCTCCTCGTGAAACGTGTCACCTCGATGGTGAGGCGTCCGCGAGCCGATGCCCCTGTCGAGTTCGGCCAATCAGGAGGCCCACCATGGTGCGAAGCGCACAATGGAGGGAAGGAGGCAGATCGAATGATCAGCGTGAGCGGCCTGGTCGACGCGCTGGGCCCGGGGCTGCTGCGCCTGGTCGCCCCCGGCCGGGACGCGCAGGTGCACGACGTCGTCCTGGCCGAGCCCGGCGAGGCCGCCGGGCAGCCGGGAGAGATCGTCCTCGGCGCCGGCGTGACCGGCCCGGCCGGCGCCGTCGCGCTCCTGGAACGCGCCGACGCGGCGGGGGCGAGCGGCGTGGTGCTCAAGTCGCCCCTCGCCGGGGCCGCCGAGGTGGCCGCCGCCGCGCGCCGCCTGGCCCCGGCCCTCGTCGAACTCCAGCGGGACGCGTCCTGGACGCACGTCATCTGGCTGGTCCGCGGCGCCGTCGACCGCGCCCACGCCCCGCTCCCCGGGCCGTCCGGCCCGCAGGACGACCTGTTCGCCCTGGCCGACACGGCGGCGGAGATCGCCGACGCCCCGGTGACGCTGGAGGACGCGCGCTCCCGCGTCCTCGCCTACTCGGGCCGCCAGGACAGCACCGACCCGGCCCGCGTCTCCACGATCGTCGGCCGCCGCGTCCCACCGCAGGTCATCGCCCACCTGCGGGCCTCGGGAGTGTTCCGCAAGCTGGCCCGGTCGAGCGACCCGGTCCTCGTCCCCGCGGGCCCGGACGGAATGCTGCCCCGCCTCGTCATCCCGGTCCGCGCCGGCGGCGAATGGCTCGGCTCGATCTGGGTGGTGGCGCGCACGGCGGTTCCCCCCGACCGGGTCCGGCGCCTGGCCGACCTGGCCTCCGTCCTGGCCCTGCACCTGCTCCGCCTCCGAGCCGAGGCCGGCGTCGCGCGCCGCGTCACGGCGGACGAGGTGCGCGCCGCGCTCCAGGACGGCTCCCGGCCCGTCCCGGCTCCCCCGCCCTGGCGCGTGGTCGCGCTCGGCGACCAGGCCGGGACCGACGACGTCCGCCGCCGCCTCGACCTCTGGGACGCGATCACCCGCCGCTACGGCTGGCGCCGCCCCCTCCTCACCGACCTCGCCGGCACGATCTTCGCGGTCCTGAGCGAGCCCGGCCGCGACACCGCCGAATCCGGGACGACGCCCTGGCTGCGCCACGTCCTCACCCGCGTCCGCGCCCACGACCGCACTCTGTACGCTGCGGCGGGCGGCCTCGCCCACTCCTCCGCCGACCTCCCCCGCTCCCGCGCCGAGGCGTCCGAACTCGCGGCCCTGGTCGGCTCCGGCGGCCTCGCCCCCGGGGCCGTCCTCCTGGAGGACGCCTGGGACGAGGTGGTCGTCGAACGCGCCCGCAAGGCGGTCGGCGCCGACCTCCTGGGCGGCCCCCTCCCCGCCCTCCGCACCCACGACGAGAAGCACGGAACGTCCTACCTCCCGACCCTCGCCGCGTGGCTGGACCACTACGGCGACACCAAAGGCACGGCCCAGGCCCTGGCCGTCCACCCCAACACCCTCCGCCACCGCCTGCGCCGCATGACCGAGACAACCCCGCTCGACCTCACGAGGCCCCAGACCCGCCTGGCCCTCCGCCTCCAACTCGCCGCCCTGGGAGTTCGGCCATAGCCCGCGGCGCCCGCCGTTCCTCAGCCGACGGCGCGTTCCGCGTAGGGGCGCAAGGCCTTGCGCAGCTTGGCCGCGTCCGGCGGCTGCCCGATGGAGGCCCGGTCGTCGAGCTTGACGCTCCCTGGGCACGCCGCGTCGCCGGGCACCGTGAAGCGGCCCAGCGGCCTGGCGGTCTTCGCCTCGTAGATCTCGAAGACGTAGGAGGCCTTCAGGAGCGAGATCTTGGTCGTGCCCAGCGCCCCGGTGCGCTCCGACAGCTGCCAGTCCAGCCGCGCAACGGCTTCGGGGACGTACTCGCAGACCCGGGTCTCCCGTCCCGTGTCCTGGTAGCCACAGGCGACGAGCTGGACCTTGGGCTTCGCGCCGGCGTCGCTCCCCCCGTCGTCCGCCGTCCAGCGGGCGGGAAGCTCGTCGGCGTCCTCACCGGTGTTGGCGTTCACGTACAGCAGCCTCACGGCGTGCGGGCCGTTGCCCCGGTAAGGTTCGGCGACCTCTTTGAAATACGTGTCGCCCCGCGCCTTGCCGACCGGTTCCCGGGGGCAGAACAGGTTCACGGTGTCCGGGGAGGGCGGCTCCGGGGGAGGCGGATCGGCCAGCATGCCGACCACGCCGATACCACCGAAGATCACGACGATGCCGATGCCGAACGTCCACCATGCGATCCGATCCGACCTTCGCATGCCACGATTCTGAACGATCGCCCCGCACGCCTCCACCAGATCGCGCCCCGGCGCCTCCGGCACGCCGAGCGGCCAGAGCCGAACGAGCACTGACGATCAGCATGGAACCGCCGGCATCGGACTCGCCCGCCTGGGATAAGGCGATATTCCCCGACATGGGGGAGAAGAATTTCTCCGGCACAAAGGTCGACCACGGGACGCTCGACTTCACCGAGTCTCGCGGATCGCCATTCCTCCCTGTAGCGATTCCATGATCTTCGCTCGCGTTCACGCTTGCCCGCGTCAGGGGAGAGCTTGGAACGAACGGGGGGAAAATTCATGATCATAATCAGTTCATCGGAAACGACGCGACGCAGGGCCCTCGGCCGGTTCTGCGGCGCCGCCGCGCTTCTCGCGGGCCTGGTCGCGACCGGGGTGGCGGCGCCCGCCGGCGCCGCCACGGCGGCGGCCCCGGACCCGGCGAGTCCACGGGCGGCGACGTCCCAGACCAGAACCGAGAACGGCCGGCTTCCGGTCAAGGCGATCGAGAAGATTCTGCAGGCCGACGGCCACGTCAGCAAAAGCGGGGTTCTCGAAGTCGACATCGACCGCACGGACCTCCATGTCATCGGGGGCAATCCCCCGGTGAGATTCAAGGACGGCTTCCAGATCCAGCACGAGCTGTTCTTCCAGTCGCTCGGGCACGGAAAGGCGATCCTCAACGGCGACCTGGCGCTGCGGCCCCAGGAGATCCAGCCGGTCATCGACTCGTTCATCGCGCACGGGCTCACGTTCCAGGCGCAGCACCAGCACCTGTACGACCTGCGGCCGATGGTGTGGTTCCTGCACTTCCGCGCGATCGGCAACCCGCTCCGGCTCGCCGGCGCCGCACGCGCCGCCATCGCCAAGACGTCCACGCCGCTGCCGCAGCACTCGCCGCCGCATCCCACGACCCCGCTTCCCGTGCGGAAGCTGGAGAGGATCCTCGGCGGGGACGCGACGGTCGGGGAGAACGGGATCGTCACGGTGACCGTGCAGCGCACCGACAGGATCAGGCTCGGCGGCGTGGTCGTCGACCCGGACCTCGGGGTGTCGACCAGCATCCAGTTCCAGCCGCTCAGGAAGGGCCGGGCGGCCGTCGTTCCGGACTTCTCGATGACGGCGAAGGAGACGCAGCCGGTCATCACGGTCATGCGCCGCCATCGCTGGGAGGTGGGCTGCCTCTACAACCAGGAGACCGACGAGCACCCGCAGCTGTACTTCTCGCACATGTACCGCGTCGGTGACCCCGTCACCCTCGCCCGGCAGATCCGCGAGGGGCTCGACCGCACGGCCGCCAAGCGCGCCTGACCGGCGGGCCACGGCATCCACGCTGAGAGCGCGGCCGGCGGCAGAACCTCCGCCGGCCGCGAGGTCCCTGGCGAGCGCGGTATGCAGCACCGGGCCCGGTCAGTCGGTCTTCTGCGGGATGAGCTGAAGGCGGATGTCGCCGTCATACGCGACGACGAACGTTGAGATCCGGGCCGTGCGAGCGTCGGGTCTCCAGGTCAACGGGACGAGGAAGAGGCGCCCGCCCGAGGCCAGAAGAAGTCGCAGGTTCTGGTAGCGGTGGCGGTAGGTGACCGATCTGCCGAAATCGGCGTGCAGCGTTTCGGGCGGAGCGTCGCTCAGCGGCTCCTTGGTGTAGAGGACGACCTCGGGAAGCTCGGCGAAGTCGCGGGCGTCGTCGTAGGCGCGGGCGACACCGACCTCCCCGGCAAGGCTGTTGGCCGCCCAGAACAGGCCCATCGCGACCACCGCGAACGCCACGTACCGTCCGCCGCGCTCCACGTCGGTCAGAGCCGGACGTTCTCGCCAACCGCCGTCCCCCGCTTGGCGGAACAGCCAGAACGCGTAGACCAGCGAAGGTACGCCGGCCGTCAGGCAGAGCGGCGTCACGCCGGGTGTCTCGTTCGCGGCGACCTTCGCCGACAGGACTCCGACCAGCGCCCTGCCGGTCAGCGCGAGCCCGGCCAGCGCCACGGCCAGCGCGATCCGCCGGGCGGCGCGCACCCGGTCCGGGAGCACCACGCCGCGCACGACCGCATGTCCGCCGAGACTCGCGAGCACGATCAGGAGGAGGAGCACTGCCGCCGGGTACGCCACCTCCACGCCGTAGAGCAGGAGTGTCTGGTTCCCGAGGTCGGTGAGTTGCAGATCAACGCCGAAGTAGCGGAACCGCTGGAGCGTGGCGACATAGCCGTACCAGATCAGGACGGCCGCGACGAGCGACGTCGGCGGGCCGAAGGTGCCGAGTGCGGAGAGTCGCTGCGTCCAGTCCGGCGCCGGTCCGGGATCGGGCTCCGGAGGGAGAGGCCTGCGCGCCCTCGCCAGCCGTTCGGATCGGCTCCTAGCACTGGCCGAGATTGCCCTCGCCTCCGTTCGGCGCCTCGGGGAAGGGCGTCCACTTGGTGCAGGCGTTCAGCGTCAGCGTCGTCTGCCAGGTCGCGCGCACCGGACGGTCGCCGGTCGCCCCGAGACCACCGCACGGCCCGGAGGAGTCCGTGCACAGCTTCGAGAGCCGCCACGTGACCAGCACCGTATAGCGGGCGGGTCGTGGAATCTCTGGCCGGTCGGTGTACACGGGGGTGATCGCGCACGGGTCCGTGGGCGCGACCACCGTGTCCGGTGCACAGGGCTTGCGCGCCTGGATGCCCACCCCCGCGGCGCCCGTGCAGCTCGGAGCCGTCTCGTAGGTGACGGTCCCGAACCGGGACCGCGCCAGAACATCGTCGGACATGCCGCTGTCGGCGATCTGCACGGGCTCGCCCGACTGCGCGGCCGTGAAGCCCTCGATCCGCACGGGGTAAGGGCTCCAGACCATCTGGCACAGCGCGTCCGGTGTCCGGTTCTGGAGGGACGCTCCACTGCCGGTGCTCACCCGCGGCGTCGTCCAGGCGCGCGGCGACGGACCCACCGACGGCGGCCCGGTCGTGCCGCCGGTCGGCTGGTCGGTCGCCGCCCCGGTCGCCGCCCCCGTCGCTGAGGGGGCGAGCGTCACGGGGTCGGCCCTTGGTCCTTTGTGCGGTGAGCCGCCGCACGCCGTCAGCGCGGCCAGGCCGAACACCAGCGACACCACGACTAAGGGACGCGAACCCATTTCCCCATTGTCGGAGAGTTCCCCCTGCTGGAGGAGGCCTTCATGCAGGCCGGACGCGGCCACCGCGCGCCATGCGCGCGTGAACCGTGAGCCGCCCAGTCGGCCGGGAGGACCTCGCCTTTCTCATGCCGGTCGATCCGGGTCCGGGCGGCGGCACAACGGTGTGGTGGGTGCAGGTCCTGGAGGGCCGGGGATCGGCGGCCCGAGACCGTCGCGAGGGCGCCGACGTACGCAACGAATAGCGCGAATGAGACGGAAACGCGCAACGAACCGCCAGGTCAGAGCAACATCGGCGCATTGGATTGCGCGTGTCTGGTTCCTAGGCTTTCGCTGAGTCGTTTCCCCTTCGGATGTCCCTGGAGACACCTATGACCGTCATGCCGGCGATGGAGCCGACCGCCGTCCGGACCGCGCTGCGGCGGCACTACCTGATGTGCCGTCCGGACCACTTCGCCGTCACGTACGCGATCAACCCGTGGATGGACCCGGCGGCCGGGGCCGAGGCGGCGAAGGCCGTGGCGCAGTGGGAGGAACTGCGGGCGGCGTACCTCGCCCTCGGGCACGAGGTGAGCCTCATCGACCCGATCGAGGGGCTGCCCGACATGGTGTTCGCGGCCAACGGGGCCCTGGTGGTCGGCGGACGGGTGTACGGGGCGAAGTTCACGCACCCGGAGCGGTACGCGGAGGGCCCCGCGTACGCGAAGTGGATGCTGGAGAACGGCTTCTCCGAGCTGCTTGAGCCGCAGCACACGAACGAGGGCGAGGGCGACTTCCTCACGCTCGACCACGTCATCCTGGCCGGGACGGGGTTCCGCACGGAGATCGCCGCGCACCAGGAGGCGCAGGAGTTCCTCCGCCGCCCGGTGGTGACGCTCCGGCTCGTCGACCCGCGCTTCTACCACCTGGACACGGCGCTGTTCCCCCTCGGCGGCGACAACGTCGCGTACTTCCCCGGCGCGTTCTCCCCCGGCAGCCGGGCGGTGCTCAGGCGGCTGTTCCCGGACGCGATCCTCGCGAGCGAGGCGGACGCGGCGGTCCTCGGGCTCAACGCCGTCTGCGACGGGCGCAACGTCGTCATCAACGCCGAGGCGGTCGGGCTGATCGAGACGCTGCGGGAGCACGGGTACGAGCCGCTGCCGGTCGACCTGTCGGAGCTGCGCAAGGCGGGCGGCGGGCCGAAGTGCTGCACGCTGGAGCTCCGCTCCTGATCGGTGGAGAGCTCCGCTCCTGATCGGTGGGGAACCGCGTTCCTAGTCGGCCGGGGCGAGGCGGCGGCGGGCCAGGGCGCGGGTGCGCAGGACGCCCGTCACGCCGATCGCCCAGATGCCGATCTGGACGGTCCAGGCCGCCCGGAACGCTCCGGGCGTGAACTCGCCTCCGGGTGACAGGGCGTCCAGGACCACCCCGATCAGCAGGATCGTGACGAGGGAGGCGACGAAGCCGCCGACGTTGACGATGCCGGTCGCGGTGCCCTGCCGTCCCGGCGGGTTGAACGTCCGGGCGTAGTCGAAGCCGATCATCGAGCCGGGGCCGCCGGGCGCGACGCACAGCACGAGCAGGACCAGCAGCCAGGGCGGCGCGGGCGGCGGCACGGCGAGGACGGCCGCCCACGCCGCCGCGTTGAGCGCGACGATGCCGAGGACGAGCCAGGACCGGCGCAGC
Organism: Actinomadura verrucosospora; assembly: GCF_039540335.1. NCBI lineage: Bacteria > Bacillati > Actinomycetota > Actinomycetes > Streptosporangiales > Thermomonosporaceae > Actinomadura > Actinomadura verrucosospora. Next base: position 59,771 of record NZ_BAABEV010000036.1, read on the forward strand.
GGGTAGCGGGCGACGAGCCGTCCGATGAACGGTCCGGACACGACGTTGACCAGCACGAAAAGCGTCAGCAGCGTGGAGGCGGTCGCGGGGCGCAGGCCCTGCCCGGACACCAGGTACGGGTAGCCCCACATCAGCGCGAAGGTGTTGGACGAGAACTGCGTGACGAAGTGCGACCAGAGGCCGAGGCGCGTGCCGGGGTGGCGGAACGCCTCGGCCAGGTTGGCGCCCGTCTCGCGCAGGGACGGGACGTCCGCGCGCCCGGGGCCGTCGCGCAGCACGGCGACGGCGAGCACCGCCATGAGGGCGCCGAGCGCGGCGGCGGAGCCGAACGCGGTGCCCCAGCCGGGGCCGTGCAGGAGGGCGACCAGGGGGATCGCGCTGAGCACCTGGCCGAGCTGGCCGAGCTGCCCGGTGAGCTGGGTCACGACCGGGACGTAGCGCCCGGGGAACCAGGTCGCGACGATGCCGAGGACGCTGATGAACGTCATGGCGTCGCCGGCGCCGACCATCACGCGGGCGGCGACGGCCGTCCCGACGCCGGTGGAGACGGCCATGAGCGCCTGGCCGCCGGCCATGAGCAGCGCGCCGCCGGCGACCATCCAGCGCGGGCCGACGCGGTCGAGCAGGAGCCCGACAGGGATCTGCAGGCCCGCGTATACGAGCAGCTGCAGGACGGTGAAGGACGCGAGGATCCCGGCGGACGCGTCGAAGCGGTGCGCCGCGTCCAGGCCGACGACGCCGAAGGACGTCCGGTGCAGTACCGCCACGGCGTAGGCGAGGACGCCGACGCTCCACAGCACCCACGCCGTGCGGGCGGGCTTCTTCCGGGCAGGGGCTTTCTGGGGAGTTTGGGCGGTCTGCACGTTTACTAAATTTATGTCACCCTTGCCGTCTCATGACCGGCGGGGCTTCGCGCGCAGGTGCATCCGCTCCCCCTGCGGCCCGAAAAGGCTGAGCACCTCGACCGGCCCGCCGTCCCCGCCGAACCAGTGCGGCAGCCGGGTGTCGAACTCGGCCGCCTCCCCCGGCTCCAGCACCATCTCGCGGCCGGCGAGGAAGAGGCGCAGGCGTCCGTTCAGCACGTACAGCCAGTCGTAGCCCTCGTGGGTCCGCGGCTCGGGCGGCGGGATCCGCTCGGGCACGACCATCTTGAACGCCTGGACGCCGCCGGGCCGCCTGGTGAGGGGGAGCACGACCATGTCGTGCATCCGCAGCGGCCGCGGTCTGATCCGCGGGTCGCCGACGGCGGGGGCGCCGACCAGCTCGTCCAGCGGGACCTGGTGGGCCTGGGCGAGCGGGAGCAGCAGCTCCAGGCTCGGCCGCCGCTTGCCCGACTCCAGCCGCGACAGCGTGCTGACCGAGATGCCGGTGGCCTCCGCGAGCGCGGCCAGCGTGACGTTGCGCTCCTGCCGCAGCCTCCTCAGCCGCGGCCCGACCCCGGCCAGGACCTCCTCGGTCGTCTCCATGCCCTCATTGCAGGATTGGCAACGAAGTTTGTCAAATCCGGAAGGCGCCGCGCACCCTCGGGGCATGACCGAACGAGACGTACTGATCATCGGTGGGGGGCCGTCCGGGCTGAGCGGCGCCCTCACCCTCGCCCGCGCCCGCCGCTCCGTCACCGTCGTCGACGCGGGCGAGCCGCGCAACGCCGGGGTCGACCACATGCACGGGTTCCTCACCCGGGACGGGATGCCGCCCGCCCGCCTGCTGGAGACCGGCCGCACCGAGGTGCGCGGCTACGGCGCCGAGATCGTCGAGGGGACGGTCGCCCGCGCCGAGGAGGGCTTCGTCCTCACCCTCGGCGACGGCACCCGGTTGCGGGGCCGCCGCCTGCTGGTCACCACCGGCGTGACCGACGTCCTGCCGGACGTCCCCGGCCTGCGGGAGCGGTGGGGCCGCGAGGCGCAGATGTGCCCCTACTGCCACGGCTGGGAGGTCCGCGACCAGAGGATCGCCGTGCTGGGGACGTCCCCGAACTCCGTCCACCAGGCGCTGCTGCTGCGCCAGTGGTCGCCCGACGTGACGTTCGTCCCCGTCGCTCCCGGCGACGCCGCGCCCCCGGCGGGCGAGGACGCGGCGCGGCTGGCCGCGCGCGGCGTCCCCGTCGCGCCGAGCGGGGTGCGGCGCGTCGTCGTCGAGGACGACCGGCTCACCGGCCTGGAACTGGCCGACGGCTCGGTGCTCGGCTGCGACGCCGTGTTCCTCGCGCCGACGTGGGTCCCCAAGGCCGGGCCGCTGACCGACCTCGGCTGTGAGACCGGCAAGGACGGCTTCGTGAAGACCGACCCGACCGGGCGGACCAGCGTGCCCGGCGTGTGGGCGGCCGGCAACGTCGTCGTCCCGGCCGGCCAGGTCGTCATGGCGGCGGCGGCCGGGGCGATGGCCGGCGCGATGATCAACGCCGACCTGGTCGAGGAGGAGGTCGCCCGGGGAGTCAGTGTCGCAAAGTCCCGGCCCACTTCGCTCGCCTAGGGGCTCGCTACGTGACCGTGCCTGGGCGAACGCGGCATCGCTTCGCGATCTGCCCGGCTCCGCTCGCCTCCGGCTTCGCTCCACCGGCCAGGTCACGCGTTCGCGCTCATGGCCGAGGCCACCTCGAAACCCGTCCTAGGCTCGGGGGTGTGGCGGACGAGGAGGAGTGGCGGCGGGCGCGGGCGGAGCTGAACGCGGGCCGCGGACGGCTGGGCGAGGTCGCGGACGGGCTGTACCCGGACGTGCCGCGCGTCGCGGGGACCCCGCTGCTCTGCCGCGACGACTGGATCCCCGGGGCGCCGATCCCGCTGGAGGAGATCAGGCTGGAGTGGGACGCCCGTCCCGTCCCGGCCGCGATCGCCGACCCGGCCGACGGGCTCCCGGAGGGGTACCGGACGTACGCGGAGGCCGTCGCCGCCCTCGCCCCTCCGAAGGTGTTCGAGGACCGTCCGAGCTACCGGCTGGTCGCGGCCGAGCCGCCGGTGCTCCGGCTCGGCCCCGCCCGCTACTTCGACGCCGTCAACGTGGGCGAGTCGGTCGCCCACGAACTCGCGGCCGGGGTGGACGGGCTGCCGCTGCGCGACCGCGTCGGCGACCCGTGCGACCTGTCACGCAGGGCCGCGCTGCCCGCCGTCACCACGGTCACCGTGACGACGTCCGGGCGGTACGTCCTGCACCGGCGCGACGCGGCGAAGGTGGCGCACGCCGGCGGGCTCTTCCAGGTGATGCCGGTCGGGGTGTTCCAGCCGCTCGGTGACGAGCCGCCTGATCTGTGGCAGTGCATGGTTCGCGAGTACGCCGAGGAGCTTCTCGGCGCCGACGAGGACTACGGCGACGGCTTCGTCCAGGAGGACTGGCCTTTTCACCAGGCGATGACCGCCGCGCGCGACGGGGGCCGCCTCCGGGCGCACTTCCTGGGGCTCGGAGTGGACCCGTTGACGCTCGCGCTCGACCTGCTGACGGTCGTCGCCGTCGACGACGCGCTGTTCGGCGAGCTCTTCGGCGGCCTCGTCGCGGTCAACGACGAGGGCGAGGTGTCGATGGCGCCGTTCGACGGGGCCGTTCCCCGGCCGATGCAGCCGGCGGGGGCCGCCGCGCTGGGTCTGGCGCGGCGGCACCGGGCGGCCCTCGGGCTGTAGCGGCCTCATTCGCGGCAGAGCGAGCGCAGCTCGTCGAGCGCGTCCACCAGGTGGTCGATGATCTCCGAGGGGTCGGGGATGAGCTCGCGGCAGGCGACGATGCCGACGTCCACCTTCCCGTCGTAGGAGAACACGGTGATGTTCAGGCCGCCGCTGACGTCGGTGATGACCGAGATCGGATAGTAGGCGAGCACCTTCGCGCCGCACAGGTACAGCGGGAACTGCGGGCCGGGCACGTTGGAGATGACCAGGTTCACCGCGCGCAGCGACACCGCCGGCGCGGCCCGCAGCGCGAGCCGCGTGACCGCCCCGGCGAAGGGCGCCGGGAGCAGCCCGCTCATCTCCCGCACCCAGCCGCCCGACGTCCCGGTGAACCGCCGCTTGGCCAGCTCCATGTCGCGCTGGACGGCGGAGTACCGGTCGGCGGGGTCGGGCAGGTGCGTGGCCAGCGGCGTGGTCATGATCGAGACCTGGTTGCCCGGCTCCGCGGCCGCGCTCGCGCCGCGCCGCAGCGACACCGGGACGGCCGCGACCAGCGGGCGCTCGGGCAGGTCGCCGCGCTTGTCGAGCCACTGCCGCAGCGCCGTCGCGCACAGCGCCATGACCACGTCGTTGACGCTGCCGCCGAGGGTCCGCCGGATCTCCTTGATGTCGGCGAGCGGCAGCTCCCCGCAGGCGACCGCCCTGCGCCGCCCGATCGGGCGGTTGAACGGCGTCGGCGGCGCGCTGATCCGCGGCGCCCTCGGCAGCTCCGGGCGGCCCAGCACGCCCTGCATCCACGACGACATGAGCCCGACGCCCGGGACGGACGCCAGGCCCGGGACCTCGTCCAGGTACGGGGCCGTGCGCACCGCCGACACCGCCGACCGCACCGGGTGCAGCGCCGTCCGCAGCAGCCCCGTGCCGAGCATGCTCGCGGTGCCGGGCGCGCGGGCCGGGACGGTCTCGTCGGCCGGGAGCTCGCGGGGCTCGGGCGTCAGGTCGAGCAGCGCGGCGAGCGTCTCGGCGGCCATCACGCCGTCGACGGCCGCGTGGTGCACCTTCACGTAGACGGCCGTCCGGCCGCCGGCGAGGCCCTGGATGAGGACCATCTCCCACAGCGGGCGGGACCGGTCGAGCGGCTGCTCGTGGAGCATCGCGACCAGGTTGGCGAGCTGGCGGTCGCTGCCGGGCTCCGGCAGCCCGAACTCGGAGATGTGCCGCTCGGGCTCGAAGTCGGGGTCGTCCTCCCAGTACGGGTTGTCCAGGCCGAGCGGCACCTGGACGAGCCGCTGCCGCAGCGGCCGGGCCGCGAGGTGCGCGCGGGCGCGGATCAGCTCGGCGACGTGCGGGACGGTGAGCCGGCCGCCGGGGCAGGTCCCGGGGTCGACGATGCCGAGCCCGGCGATGTGGGCATGGGTCGTCGCGTTCTCGGCATGGAGGAAGGTGGCGTCCACCGTGGTCAGCTGGGTCATGCTCTCTCGTCCGTCCGCTCGTCCTGGGCCGGCTTACTCTCTAGGAGTTATGCGCTGGAAGTCCGCAGGTCAATGAAGGCCGCCAGGAAGTAACAGCGACTTAACGGGACGTTTCACCCAGTTCATCGACCACTTTTCGCGGCGCTGGAGAACATTTGCCCGTGTCCCGACCTGATGTGGTCAGAAAACTTCACAACATCGATCAAGCGGGCAATCGTTCACCGGCGCCAAGATCATCCCAGTAGGCTCGTACCCCATGACGGCACGACCACTCTCGGAGATCGTCGAGGCGGGATGGGCGGCCGCGCTGGCCCCCGTCGCCGGGACGATCGCCGCCGCGGGCGACTGGCTGCGCGCCGAGGTCGCCGCCGGGCGCCGCTACCTGCCCGCCGGGAACCACATCCTCCGCGCCTTCACCCAGCCGTTCGACGACGTGCGCGTCCTCATCATGGGGCAGGACCCCTACCCGACGCCCGGCCACCCGGTCGGCCTCAGCTTCTCGGTCGCCCCGGACGTCCGGCCGCTGCCCGGCAGCCTCGTCAACATCTTCCGCGAGTACGGCGACGACCTCGGCCACCCGCAGCCGTCCAACGGCGACCTCACCCCCTGGACGCGGCAGGGCGTCTGCCTGCTCAACAGGTCGCTGACCGTCATGCCGGGCAAGCCGGGCTCGCACCGCAACAAGGGCTGGGAGGAGGTCACCGAGCAGGCCATCCGCGCCCTCGCCGCCCGGGACCGCCCCCTCGTCGCCATCCTGTGGGGCCGCGACGCCCGCAACCTCAAGCCGCTGCTCGGCCGCGTCCCCTGCGTCGAGTCGGCCCACCCGAGCCCCATGTCGGCCGACCGCGGCTTCTTCGGCTCCCGCCCCTTCTCCCGCGCCAACCAGTTGCTGGAACAGCAGGGCGCCGCCCCGGTCGACTGGAAGCTGCCGTAACCCCAGGGGGGCGACCCCCGTTACGAGCCGGGCGATCCTTACGCCACGGTGCGGGTTTCCGTGCCCGTGCGGGTTGGTGTCGTGTCGCTGCGGTCGCCCGGCTCGGCGGGTCGTGCGACCTCCAGGCGCCAGAGCGCCTTCCGGCCACCCGACCCGCGCCCGTGGCTGGGGCCTAGCTCATTCCTTGGGGAGCTTGCGGAGGAAGAGGGCGAACTCGCCGGCGCCCTCGGCCGCGTCCGGGGAGAGGGGGGTGAGGCGGCGCTCGCCGTGGCTCCAGTAGACGCCGGGGGCGCAGGGGTCGTCGGCGTTGGCGTGCATCTCCCGGACGACGTCGGCGAAGACGGGCAGGACCTCGCGGACGGCCGTGGAGGTGATCGGGTACAGCAGCAGCGTGCTGTGGCAGGGGACCCCGACGAGGGCGCCGTGCTCGTTCGGCCACGGGACGAACTGGTGGACCTCGCTGAGCAGCGCCGACACGTAGCGGCTGCCGGGCTTGCCGACGACGCGGACGTTGCGGCCCGGCAGGAGCGGCTGGTCGTGCACGGACACGTCGGCCAGCTCGCGGTCGTGGGTGTTCGTCATCACGTAGCCGAGCTTGTGCAGGCCGAGCAGGCCCGCGCGGGCCTTGGTGAGGGGGCCGCCGTAGCGGGGGTGCTCGATCATCACCATGGCGTCGAAGTGGTCGCCGGCGGGGACGACGACGAGGCCCTCGCGGTCGCGGGGGTCGAGCTTCGGCACGATGCGCAGGCGCAGCAGCTCCCGGACGTCGCCGAACAGCTCCATCTCACCGACGGCGAGGAACGCGCGGTCGCCGACCTCGCGGACCCACTCGTCCACCACCTTCGGCCACGCCGAGCGCGGCTCGCGGGCGCAGCGCTCCAGCACCGTCCAGCTGGAGGCGCGCGCCTCCGACCGGCCCACGGGCAGCACCACCTCGGAGGTGCCGTGATCGAACCAGGCGCTGGGCGCCAGGGCGGGCAGCACGTCGCGGATGAGCGCGTGCACGTCCGCCGCCGCGTCCAACGGTTCCATGGGGCTCATCCTCCCTCAGCATTCGGCGGATCAGTTGCACACCCACCTTCTCAGAGTTGGACCCGGTTGTGCGATGCATCGCGATCCCCGCCTCGCACTCGCTGATCAGGAGTTGCTCAAGTACGGTGCCTACATGCGCGAACTCGTGTACCCACCGGTGATCAAGACGGCTCTCGGCGTGTTCAAGGCCCTGAACATCAGAATCCGTCTGGAGGGGACCGACCAGATCCCCAGTACCGGCGGTGCGGTGCTCGTCAGCAACCACGTCAGCTACCTGGACTTCATCTTCGCGGGCCTCGCCGCGCACCCGGCCGGCCGGCTGGTGCGGTTCATGGCGAAGAAGGAGATCTTCGACCACCGGATCGGCGGCCCGCTGATGCGCGGCATGCACCACATCCCGGTGGACCGCGACGCGGGCGCCTCCTCCTACGCGGCGGCGCTCAAGGCGCTGCGCGGCGGGGAGATCGTCGGGGTGTTCGCCGAGGCGACGATCAGCCGCTCGTTCACGGTGAAGGACATCAAGAGCGGCGCGGTGCGGATGGCGGTGGCGTCCAAGACCCCGCTCGTCCCGGTCGCGATCTGGGGCCCGCAGCGGTTGTGGACCAAGGGCCGCAAGCGCCGGCTGTTCCAGCGCAACGTGCCGGTGACGATCATCGTCGGCGAGCCCATGCACCCCAAGCGCGGCGACGACTACGAGCAGGTCACCCGGGATCTGCACGCCCGGATGGCGGAGCTGCTGGAGAAGGCGCAGCGCGAGTACCCCGACGTCCCGCGCTCGGACGAGACGTGGTGGCAGCCCGCCTACCTCGGCGGCACGGCGCCGACGCCGGAGGAGGCCGAGAAGCTCGACCTGGAGGAGGCCGAGGCGCGCAAGGCCGCCCACGCGGAGCGCGAGGCCCGGGAGGGCGGCGGCTCCTGACCCGCCCCGCCCCGACGAGCGGGCCCGACCGCGGTGCGCGGCGCGTCCGGCTAAATCGGTGGACGCGGCGCGCCGCGGGGCGTGATCATCGGTGTCATGACCATGTCGCAGGAGAAGCCGCAGGAGGTCCTGCATCTGATCGAGCCCCGGGAAGGCGCCGAAGCGCCGGAGCCCGCGCTGCCCGTGGTCTTCAACCTGTCCGACAACAACTCCCCCGCCGACGTGATGGACGTGCTGTCGCTGCGCCCCTTCGCGTCCGGGGAGCAGCCCTGGTCCCGGTCGACGCGGCTGGAGAACGTCCGGACGGAGGCGCCGCTGCGCCCGGACGGCGCCAGGCTCGTGCGGGTCGCGCACGAGAAGGGCAAGGAGTCGGTGCTCGCCGAGGGCGACGGCTGGACGCTGCTGAGCAACCGGTGGAAGAGCGGCATCGCCTACGTCGCGGTGTCCGCGGTGACCGACGAGCTCGCCGAGACCGTGCTCGCGGCGTCGGTGAAGGACGCGACCGAGCCGCCGAAGGTGGACGAGACCAGCGTCGAGATGGGCTTCTGGCACATGGGGGCGCACGGCCCCGTCCGCAGCGAGCGCGCCATCACCGCCGACGCGTGGGACGACATCCGGCGCAACTACACCGCGCCGGTCGCCGACGCGCTCGACGCGGTGATGAAGCTCACCCGCGAGGAGGTCTCCGGACGGCTGCTGCTCCTGCACGGGCCGCCCGGCACCGGCAAGACCACCGCGCTGCGCGCCCTCGCCCGCTCCTGGAACGACTGGTGCCAGTCCGACTGCGTCCTCGACCCCGAGGCGCTGTTCGGCACGCCCAGCTACCTGATGGAGGTCGCGGTCGGCGACGACGAGGACGAGAACCGCCGCTGGCGGCTGCTCATCCTGGAGGACTGCGACGAGCTGATCCGCGGCGAGGCCAAGCAGTCGACGGGCCAGGGCCTGTCGCGGCTGCTGAACCTCACCGACGGGATGCTCGGCCAGGGCCGGGACGTGCTGGTGGCCATCACCACCAACGAGGACCTCGCCATGCTGCACCCGGCGGTGGTCCGTCCCGGCCGCTGCCTCGCCCAGATCGAGGTGGGCCGGCTCACCCGCGCGGAGTCGCTCGCCTGGCTGGACGGCACGGACGTGCCCGGCGCGGAGATCGGCGCCGACGGCGCGACGCTCGCCGAGCTGGCCGCGCTGCGCAAGGGCGAGAAGCGTCCCGAGGGTCAGGACGCCCCCGCCACCGCGACCGGCTTCTACCTCTAGGGCGTCTCCTTTCTAGGCGGCCTTCCGCAGGGCCTGCTCGATGTCGGCCCAGAGGTCGTCCGGGTGTTCGAGGCCGACGGCGAGGCGCACCGTTCCCTCGCCGATGCCGGCGGCGGCGAGGGCCGCGGCGTCCAGCTGCCGGTGGGACGTGCTGGCCGGGTGCATGACCAGGGTCGCGATGTCGCCGAGCGACGGGCCGAGCGAGACCAGCTCGACGGCCTCGGAGAAGGTCCGGCCCGCGTCCCGGCCGCCGGCCAGCTCGAACGCGAGGACGCCGCCGGCGCCGTCCGGCAGCAGCCGCCGGGCGATCTCGTGCTGCGGGTGGTCCTCCAGCCCCGGGTAGTGGACGCGGGCGACCGACGGGTGGCCGGCCAGGCGCCGGGCGATGTCGAGGGCGGACTCGCTCTGCCGGGCCACGCGCAGCGGCATCGTGGCGAGGCCCCGGACGGTCAGCCAGGCGGCGAACGGGTCGGGGGTGGAGCCCAGCTCGACGGCGTGCTCCCAGACCCGCCGGTGGACGGCCGGGTCGGCGAAGACGGCGGCGCCGCCGATGGTGTCGCCGTGGCCGCCGAGGTACTTCGTCGTGGAGTGGACGACGATGTCGGCCCCGTGCTCGATGGGCCTGCACAGGAGCGGGACGAAGGTGTTGTCGACGACGGTCAGCACGCCCGTCCCGCGGACGGCCTCGGTGAGCGCGGGCAGGTCCGTCACGTGGGTGGTGGGGTTGGCGACGGTCTCCAGGTAGAGGATCCTCGTCGTGTCGCGGAGCGCGTCCCGCACCTCGGCCGGGTCGTCGCCGGAGACGAACGTGACCTCCACGCCCCACCGCGCGGCGAGGTCCTGGAGCAGCGCGTGGGTTCCGCCGTAGAGGGCGGCCTGCGCGACGACGTGGTCACCGCTGCGGAGCAGGCCCGTCAGCACCGCGTTGACCGCGCCCATGCCCGACCCGGTGGCGAGCGTGCCCGCCCCGCCTTCGAGTTCGGTGAGCGACTGCTCCAGGGCGCGGACGGTCGGGTTGGCCATCCGGGCGTAGAAGAACGCCTGGTCGGGGCCCTGGAACGCGGCGGCCAGCGCGTCGGAGGCGTCGAAGGAGAACAGGTGGCCCTGGTAGATGGGGACGCCGAGCGGGCGGCTGCCCTCGGGCACGATCACGGGCGGGTGCACGGCTCGGGTCTGCGGGTGATGTGCGGTCATGCTCCCAGCGTGCGGCGGGATCGGCGCGGCGGAAACGGCCAATCGCGACCAGTGGCCCGGTGCGCCCCCTTGCTCATGCTCGTGCTCGCACCGCGCCGGACCACCGGCCCGGCCGAAGGCGCCGCGTCCCCGGCCGGCCGGTACCGTCTCGCCGCCGGCCCGCCCACCCCGCAGGGGCGAACCGGCGGTCGAGGCCGTCCGGCCGGGGAATGAAGCGGCGTCCTCGACCGGAGACTCGATCATCGCCCGCGCGGGGGCCCGCCCGCCATCCGGGAGATCACTGGCATTCGGCGGGGTTTGTACGTACGACCTCCCCCGCGCACTACGGGGTCGCCCGGGCGAACAGCCTCCGGTACACGCTCCGCAGACCGTGGAGATCACTGACGGGCTCGGCGAACGGGAGCCGCACGTCGAGCGAGGACGGCGCGTCCGGCGGCGGCGCCGGGCAGCGCAGCCACATGCCGTACCGGTCGAGCCCGAGCGGCCGGACGGGTCCGGGCGGGACCGACTCCGGCAGCAGCCGCGGCAGTTCGGCGCGGTGGGCGGAGTCCAGGTGCGTCAGGATGCCCGCCTCGACGGCGACGAACGGGTCGGGCGCGGCGCCGGCGTACTCCTCCGGCTCCAGGATGGCGCTCCCCCAGGCGTCGTCGACCTCCACCTGGGCGACGTCGAGGGCGAGGACCGTCCATTCGCGGCCGTCCCGCCCGGCGCCGAGGTCGAGCAGTTCGGGACGCGGGTGCGCGTGGGAGAGGCGCAGCGCGGCGGCGCGCAGCTCTCCGTCCGGCACCTCGCCCAGCCAGCCGTGCAGCCAGGCCCGGCCGCGGACGCGGTCCGGCAGCGGCACCGGCGCGACGTCGCTGATCCGCAGCGTGGCGGGCACGTCGTCCTCGCCGGCCAGGGCCGCGGCGATGGGCGCGTCCGCCCGGACGAGCAGCAGCGGCCGGCCGTCCCGGTCGGTGGTGTGCGCCGGGACGGGGGCGTGGGGCACGCCCGGCGCGACGAGCACGCCGTCCGCGACGCCGTAGGCGAGGGTCCGCGCGCGCTCCGCCGCCGTGGGGCCCTGGATGGTGTGCGTGGCCTGCGTGGTCTCCGCTCGCGGCACCGTGCCTCCTTGACGTCTCAGGTTAGGCTTACCTAACTTAGGATTACCTAACCATCAAGGAGCGTGATGAACAACCCCCGTCCCAAGGTGCGGCTCTCCCGGGCCCTCGGCATCCCGCTGACGCCGAAGAGCGTGAAGTACTTCGAGGCGCGCCCCTACCCGCCCGGCGTGCACGGCCGCGCCCGCAAGCAGGAGAGCGACTACAAGGTCCGGCTGCGCGAGAAGCAGCGGCTCCGCGCGCAGTACAACATCCGGGAGGCGCAGCTCCGCAACGCCTTCGACAAGGCCGCCCGGACGGGCGGCAAGACCGGCGAGGCCCTGCTCGTCGACCTCGAACGCCGGCTGGACGCGCTCGTCCTGCGCGCCGGCTTCGCCCGGACGATCTACCAGGCCCGCCAGTTCGTCGTGCACCGCCACGTGCTGGTGAACGGCCGCCGCGTGGACCGCCCGTCCTACCGGCTGCGGCCCGGCGACGTCATCACGGTGGCCGAGCGGAGCCGCGCGATGGTCCCGTTCCAGGTCGCGGCGGCCGGCGGTCACGCCGCCGAGGTCCCGCCCTACCTGGAGGTCCGGCACGACGCCCTCGCCGCCCGGCTCGCCCGGCTGCCGGAGCGCGCCGAGATCCCGATCCTCTGCGACGAGCAGCTCGTCGTCGAGCACTACTCCCGCTAGCGGACGCTCGGCGCCGTGCTAGCGCAGGTCGCCGAGTTCCTCGCGGGCGGTGGTGCGCAGGACGCGCAGCGCGTCCACGAGGACGCGGCGCTGCTCCTCGGTGAGAGGGCCCGCGAAGTGCGCGCGGAGCGTCTCGGCGTGCACCCGCAGGGCCTCTTCCAGCTTCGCCCGGCCGGCCGGGGTCAGCGCCACGTTCTGGCGGCGCCGGTCGTCCGGGGCCGGCTCCCGGCGGACGAGCCCGGCCTCCTCCATCCGGTCGACGATGCGGGTCATGCCGCCGCTGGTCAGGATCAGCTCGCCGGCCAGCCCGCCCATCGACACCGCGCAGTCGCCGCCCTCGCCGGACAGCCTCAGCAGCACCTCGAAGACCGCGTGCCGGATGCCGCAGCGGCGCTCCAGCTCCCGGCCGGCGATCCGCTCCAGCACCGACGCCGCGCCCAGCAGCGCGCCGAACTCGTGCACCAGCGCGTCCGGGACGGCCGTGCCCTGCCCGTCCTGCTCCGTCACGATCGCCATGATGCCCCCGTCTCCGTCCGGCCGCCCGCCGGCCGCGCGACACCGTCGCAGGCATAACGCGCGAGCGCCCCGCACGGCTTCCGTGCCGGGGCGCTCGCTCGGGCCTCGCGGGCTCAGTTCTTCGGCTTGCCGCTCTTCTCCGCCGCGGGCGACTTCGACGCGCCCCCGCCTGGAACGGCCGGCAGCTGGTTCTGCTGGTTCTGGTTCTGGTCGTTGACGCCCGACGCGTACTGCTTGGTGACCTTCCACTTCCCGTCGATCTTGGCCAGGGCGAGGCGGAGCAGCGTCGCCGGGGCCGCGGTCGCGCCGTCCTTGGTCCGGACGTCGATGTCGACCATGACGACGGCCGTGGCGAACCTGCCGTCCACGCTGCCCACGAAGACCTGGTTCGTCTTGGACGTCAGCGACAGCTCGGGGTTGCTCTTGAACGTCTCGCCGAGGCTGGGCAGCGTGGTGTTCTTGAAGCTCTCCAGCAGGTCGCCGCCCATGAGCTTCTGGGCCTTGTCCATCTGCGTCTGGTAGTTCTGCGCGTTGTAGTTGAGCGCGACGTCGCCGTAGGCGGACGCCACCTCGCTCACCGCGTCCCGCTCGTCCTGCTTCGACGACAGGGAGCTCGCGCTCGTCCACTGCCAGATCGCCAGGCTCGCCAGCAGCGCGACAAGGACGACCACCACGACCGCCTGCACCATGCCGAGACCGAAGACGCCCGGCCGGTCCGAAGAGGACGCCGAGGCGCTCGGACGTGCCGGGGCCTTCTTCGGCGTCTCCTCCTCCTCGACCTCGTCCTCCGGCGGTTCGAGGCGGGTCGGGCGCGGCCTGGGCCTGGCGGCGGGCTTGGCGGGGGCCTTGGCCGCGGGCTTCGCCGCCGGCCTGGCCGGACGGGCCGGAGCCTCGTCCGGGGCCTCCTCGTCCTCGGCGTCGAGCGCCTCCAGAACCTCGTCGAGGTCCTCGTCGTCGATGACCTCGATGACCCGCACCCGGCGCTTGCGCCTGGCGGCGGGCCGGGCGGGCCGCTCGGCGGCCTCCGGCTCCGCGGCCTCGGCCGTCTCGGGCGCCGCCTCCTCGGCCGGGACCGCCTCGACCTCGTCGGACCCGCCCTTGGTGGTCTTGGCTGTCACTTCGGATACTCCTCGGGTTGGGGTCAGTCCTTGCCCCGACGCAGTCGGGAAAGGCGGGACACCACGGGCACCGAGCCCATCATGACCCTGATCAGCACCAGAAGGGCGATGATCGGGGGAACGTACACCAGCCAGATCGGCGGTCCGCCGGGAGAGTCGCTCTCGTTCGCGGCCTTCCTGGCCTGCACGTTCCGCTGGAGGGCGGGATCGTGGGTGGGGATCGTCTCGCCCGGGTTCTTCGCCTTGTAGGGCTTCTGCTTGGTCACCGCGGGGGTGCGGCCGCCGGGGCAGGTCGGAATCCGGTTCACCGCCGGCTGCGCGCGCGGGTACTTGTACTCCAGCGTGGCGAGCCTCTTCAGCGTGACCTGGAAGACGACGTTCAGGACCGGCTGGCCCTGGTCCCTCCCGATCACGTTGTCCAGGACGACCTTGAGCTGCGGCGCCACCGCGAGCGTCTTGCGCAGGTCGTCGAGGTAGTCGGGGTCGTAGCTCCCGATGCCGAGGTTGCCGAGCATGTCCACGGCGCAGCCGAAGTCGGGGCCGGTCTGGTCGAGCAGGTCGTTGACGGTGGCGAGCAGGCCGGGGCCGCGGTCGCGCAGCTCGGCGATCTGCCCGCGCACCTGGCTGAGCGCGGCCATGAGCGCGGCCAGGTCGTCGATCCCGGCGCCGAGCGAACCGCGGTTCTGGTTCAGCACGTGGGTGATGCGGCCGAGGTCGTTGGTCAGCCCGTCCAGCAGCTCGGTGTTCTGCGCGAACGTCTGGGTGAGGTCGTCGCTCCCGTTGACGATCTGGCGGAGCGAGCCCTCGCGCCCGGCCCATCCGGCGGCCAGCTCCTGGGTGAGCACCTTGGCGTCGTCGGGGTCGATCGCCTTCAGGGTGTCGATGACGGCGCCGAACAGGTCGCCGTACTTCGGCGGGACCTTCGTCTGCGACACCGGGATGACGGTGCCGGGCTTCATCGGCGGGGCGCCGGACCTGCCCGGCCCCGGCGTCAGCTCGACCACCGGCTCGCCCACCGCGGACTTGCGCGCCGCGGCGGCGGTGACCCCCTGCGGGATCTTGACGCCGCGCTCCATGTCCAGCCGGACGACGACCTTGTCCTTCTCCAGCCGCACCGAGTCGATCTTGCCGACCCGCAGGCCGAGGTAGTCGACCTCGAAGTTCGGGTGCAGGCCCGGAGACGACTCGAACTCCACGGTGATGTGGTACGGCCGGTCGATGAAGTCGAAGCGGACGACGTTGTTGAACGCCCACACGACCA
Source organism: Actinomadura verrucosospora (assembly GCF_039540335.1). Lineage (NCBI taxonomy): Bacteria > Bacillati > Actinomycetota > Actinomycetes > Streptosporangiales > Thermomonosporaceae > Actinomadura > Actinomadura verrucosospora. Next base: position 74,838 of record NZ_BAABEV010000036.1, read on the forward strand.
TCACCGCGGCGAGCACGCCGAACGCCGCCAGGTTGATCGTCAGCCGTCTGTTCATCCGCGCGGCTCCAGGATCTTGTCGAGGTCCGGAAGGGCGCCCTGGAGCTGCTTGGGGATCTCCGGCGTCCCGGCCTTCTTCTTCTTGGGGCTCTGGCCGAGGCCCGGGAAGATCGGCGTCCCGTCCGGCCAGACGATCCGCAGCAGCGGGTACAGCAGCAGCTGGCCGTCGTAGGTGGCCCGGGGAAGCTTGTCGGTGAACTGGACCAGGCCGTCCACCAGCGCCGTGAGCCGCCTGCGGTTGCTGCCGAGCTGCTGCAGGACGGGGTCGAGGTCGCGCAGCAGCGAGCGGAACCGCTGGATCCGCCCCTCCAGCACCTTGTCGTTCAGCTCGTGGGCCGTCTTGGTGAGCTTGTCGACCATCTCGATGATCTTGTACTTGTCCTTGTTCAGCAGCCGCGTGGTGCGTTCGAGCTGCGCGGGCGTCTCGTTCAGGGCGTCGCTGCCCCGGGCGAGGGACCGGCCGAGCCGGGCGAACCGGTCGACCGACTCGCCGAGCTCGCGGCGCTGCTCGGCGAACATCCCCAGCAGTGCGTTCACCTGCGCGATCGTCTTGTTGAGCTTCTGCCCGTTGCCGTCCAGGGCGGTGGCGCCCGCGTTCACGACCGTCGCGACGTCGTTCCCGGCCAGGGCCTGGACCAGCGGCCCGGCCTGCCCGACGACCTGCTCGAACGCCGGCTGGACGCTGGTGTCGGTGATCGCCGCGCCGGTGGCGAGGAACGGGCCGCGGTCCATGCTCGCGCCGGGCGGCATCTGCAGGTCCACGTAGTTCTCGCCGAGCAGCGAGGTCACCTTGATCTCGGCCCGGGTGCCTCGCGGGATCCTGACGTCGTCCTCGATGGCCAGCGTCGCCTTCGCCCGGTAGCCGGCGAGCTCGACCTTCGTGACGGTGCCGATCGTGAGGTCGGACATCTTCACGCTGTGCCCGGCGACGAGGCCCTGCGCGTCGTCGAACGTGGCGGTCAGCGTCAGGCCGCCCTTCGGCGCGCCCGCCGTCTTGTAGGAGCAGCCGGAGACGGCGAGGGCCGCGACCGCGACGAGCACCAGCAGCAGCCGGCCGGTGAGGAGGGACCTGCCCATCAGTTGCCTCCGTTCTGCCAGGGACAGTTGGAGTTGGGTGCGGGCAGCGGGCAGTCGACGTCGTCGGAGTTCATCAGGCCCTTGAGCCAGGTCCGCAGGAACGCGTCCGTGGCGAACCGGATCTGCAGCGACTTGTTCTTCGGGTTGTAGCCGCCGATGAGCGCGTCGCTGATGCCGGGCAGCACGCGGATGAGCTGCGCCAGCTCCCTGGCGTTGCCCTTGAGGATCAGGGCCGTCCGGGTGAGGACCGCCAGGTCGTAGGGCAGGTTCCCCTTGTACTTGCGCAGCAGCTTGTCGCCGTTCTTCGCCAGCTCCAGGATGCCGCTGATCAGCTGCTGGAGCTCGCCGCGCTCGGAGCTCAGCACCTGGCTCGCGGTGCCGAAGTCGCGGATCATCGTGCCGAGGATCTGCTCGCGCCCGCGCACCACCCCGGCCAGCCGGCTGAGGTTCTGCGCGACCTCGATGAGCTCCTTGTCCTGCCCGGCGACGTTCTCGACGAGGCGGGCGCTCTGCTCCAGGGTCGCGTTGAACTCCCTGCCGTTGCCCCTCACCGTGTCGGCGGCCGTGCCGAGGGCGGTCTGCATCTTGGTCGGGTCGAGCGCGTTGGCCAGGTTGGTGAACGAGCTGAGCGCGTCGTCCACCTCGACGGGCACGTGCGTGCGCTCGATCGGGATGACGTCCGCGGTCTCCTTGGCCTCCCCCGGCTTCCACGCCGGGTGCAGGACGAGGTTGCGCTCGCCGATCAGGTTCAGCGGGACGATCGAGGCCTGCACGCCCTTCGGCAGCGGGACGTCCCGGCGCAGATGGAACGTGACCTTCACCCGGTCGCCCTGGTTCTCGACCTTGTCGACGAGCCCCACGTCGGCGCCCATCACCTTGACCTTCGACTCCTTGTAGAAGGAGCGGGCCTTCGGGACGTAGACGACCATCGTGCGCTCGCCGCCCGCGGACGGGGCGAGCGAGCAGCCGCCGAGCGAGGCGGTCAGGGCGAGGCCGAGCGCGACGGCCACGCCCCGCAGCCGGCCGCGCCCGGGGACGGAGCCGGGGCCTTCGGGGGGCCGTCCCCCCGTGCCGTCGCCGCTCATCAGTTGCCTCCCTGCGGTCGCCGCGTGGAGATCGGACCGGCCGGCTGCAGCGGGCCGAGCCCGGTGAGCAGGCCCTCGATGTACCGGCCGTTGCCCTTGAGGTTGGCGACCTGCTGGAACGTCGGGCCGAGCAGCGAGAAGTCGGTGTTCAGCGCGTCCATGTTGGGCGCGAGCCGGGTCGTCAGCAGGTGCAGGTTGTCCAGCAGGGTGTCGAGCTCCTTCTGGTTCCTGGAGATCACGTTGGACAGCGTCCGGACGGTCCGGCTGCCCTGCCCGATCGCCGCGGCCAGCTCGTTGCGGCGCCGGACGAGCGACTGGAGCAGCACCTGGCTGGCGTCGATGATCTGACGCAGCTCCTGGTCCTTGCTCGCCAGCGTCCCGGTGATCGTCTTGCTGTTCTCGATCAGCCGCTGGATCTCCGGATAGGAGTCGTTCAGCGTCCGGGACAGCTCCTGGATGTTGGCCAGGATGCGGCCCAGCTTCACCGCCCCCGGCGACTTGATCTTGTTGATCTCGGTGAGCAGCTTGTCGACGCTGCGCTGATCGAGTCTGCCGACGATGTTCTGCGCGCCCTCCAGAGCCTCCGGCACGGTGAACGGGACGCTGGTGCGCGACAGCGGGATCCGCCGCCGCGACTCCGGCACGTCCGCCAGGTAGGGCTTGGAGACCGGGCCGGACAGCCGCAGGTACCGGCCGCCGAGCAGCGTCGTCGTCTGGATGTCGGCGCGGGTCTTCGGGCCGAGGTCGATGCCGGCGTTCACGTGCCAGGAGACGATGACCCTGCCGTGGGCGAAGTCGGGCTCCACGGAGGTGATCCGGCCGGACTTCACCCCGGCCACCCGCACGTCCTGGCCCTTCTTCAGCCCGGCGGTGTCGCTGAACTCGCCGCTCATCGTGTAGCCGCGGTCGAGCAGGTGCAGCTGGCCGAGGGCGAACGCGAACACGCAGCCCGCGCCGAGCGCGGTCAGGGTGACGATCGCGACGATCTTGTGGTTGACGTCGCGGAGCGACTTCAGCGCCATCAGCCGCCACCCCCCATCAGCATCTTCCTGAGCTTGGTGAGGTCGTCCTTGCTGGGCTGCCCCGCGCCGGGCGATCTCGGCAGCTCCATCGGGAACGGGCAGGGGCCCTGCACGACGTTCAGGCAGAGCGCGTTGGTGCGCAGGTAGTGGCCGCCGTTCGCCGACGCGAACAGCTGCCGGAGGGTCAGCGGGAGCTGCTGCACCATCTTCTCCAGCTGGTCGACGTTCAGCCGGAACGTCTCGCTGAACCTGCCGAGGTTGGCGATGATGCGGGCGAGCTGCGCGTCGTTGCCGCCGAGCACCTGGTTGAGGTTGGTGGTGACGCCCGCGACCTCCACGACCGCGCTCTCCAGCAGCTTGCGGTTGTTCGCGAAGACCCGGGTCAGCGACTCCAGGTTGTCGGCGCTGGCGGCGATCTGCCGGTCCCGGGTGGCGATGGCGTCGCTCACCGTCTCGTAGTCGTCGATCATCCCCTTGATCGTCTTCTTCCGGGCCGCGAACGTCTGCAGCAGCAGGTCCAGGTTGTCGGTCAGCAGCGAGATGTTCTGCTCGTTGCCGTCCAGCGCCTGGGAGAAGGCGAACAGGATCTTGTTGAGCTGGTTCGGGTCCAGGTTGCGGGTGAGCGGGCCGAGGCTGTTGACGATGGCGCCGAGGTCCACCACCGACCTGGTGTGCGGGACGCGGTCGCCGTCGCCCAGCCTGCCCCGCTCCTTCCCGGGCTCCAGGTAGACGACCCGCTGCCCCATCACGTTCCGCCAGCGGATCGCGGCGGTGGAGTCGGAGGGCAGCCGGACCTCCTTGTCGACGGCCATCTTCACCACGGCCTTGCCGCGCACCACCTTGATGCTCTCGACCTGGCCGACGGGCGTGCCGGCCACCTTCACGGCGTCGCCCTCCAGCAGGCCGGTGACGTCGTCGAACGTGGCGGACAGGCGGTAGCGGGACGTGAAGCTCGTGCCGAGGATCTGCTGGCCGATGTAGAACGTGAGCAGCCCGGTCAGCGCCACGAACACCGTGAACTTCAGGATCGTGGTGTACTCCGGCCCGCGCGCGGTCTTGCCGCGCAGCCGCGGGCTCACGGCCGCGTCCCCGTCGCCGTGCGGCGCTGCCCGCCCTGGTTGCCGCCCGCGCCGGGGAGCGGCACGTCGAACGCGGTCGTCTTGGGCTTGACCGGGCAGACGTCGATGAGGATCTGGCAGATGTCCAGCGGGAGGTCGTCGCGCGCCTGGGCGATCAGGGTGCCCTCCGGGCCGGGGATGCGGATGATCTGCGCCAGCAGGCCGAAGAACCCGGTCAGGCTGTCGAGCAGGACCGGGACGTTGCGGCGCTGCCCGTTGAACACGCGCACGACCTCCCCGCCCGAGTCGATGATCTTGCCGATGTTGCGGCCGTGCTGCTCCAGGTTCGTGCCGACCGTCTGGCCGAGCCGCGCCGACTCGTCCAGCAGCTGGGTGACCTTGTCGGGCCGCTCGTTGACGACCTGGGAGAGCCGGTTGAAGTCCCCGGCGAACCGGGTCAGGGTGTCGCCGCGCGACTCGAACGTCCCGGACAGGCCGTTGATGTCGCTCAGCAGCGACTGGATGGCGGCCCGGTCCTTGTAGGTCGCGTCGACGACGATCGCGCCGTTGTCGATCGTGCGGCGCAGCGCCGGACCCTGTCCGGCGAGCCCGGCGCCGAACGTCTGCAGGATCGTCGCCACGTCGTCGGGGTTGATCGCCCGGGTGAGCCGGTAGGTGGGCCAGGCCGTGTCCGACAGCTCCTGCGGGTCGTTGGTCTTCGCGATGCGCCCGCCGTCCCTGAGGTAGGGGCCGGTGAGCTCGTGCGCGCCGAGGTCGAGGGCGAGGTCCTTCGGGCCGAACACCGAGACCGGCTCGACCGTCGCGACCGCCGTGTCGGCCACCTTGACGCCCTTGTCGACCCGGAGCCGGACGGTGACCCTGCCGTTGCGGTCGAGCTTGACGGCCTCGACGGCCCCGACGGCGATCCCGCGGACCTTCACGTCGGACTTGCCGGGGTCGAGCCCCTGCCCGGCGCGGCCGAACGTCGCGTCGTAGTAGGTGGAGCCCGCGTGGGACGGCGTGGAGCCGACCGCGACGAACGCCGCGGCCGCCGCGATGACGCCCGCCCCGACCAGCCCGAAGACCGTCCGGGAGCGGCTCGACATTGATTCGTCGCTCATCCGGTCAGCCTCACCGTGCTGCCGTGGCCCCAGAAGATGTACGACAGGACCAGGTTCATCAGGATCATCAGGATGGTCGACTCCCGGATGGCGCGGCCGGCGGCGACGCCGACGCCGACCGGGCCGCCCGCCGCGTAGTAGCCGCGGTAGCAGTGGATGAACATGATGATGAAGGCGAACACCGCGACCTTGATGACGCTGTAGAACACGTCGATCGGCGGAAGGTAGAGGTGGAAGTAGTAGTCGTAGATGCCGGGCGACAGGCCGAAGTACTGGATCGTGATGAACCTCGTGGCGAAGAACGCCATGAACAGCGAGACCAGGTACAGCGGCACCAGCGCGATGACGCCCGCGGCGACCCTGGTGCACACCAGGTAGGCCAGCGAGTTGATGCCCATGACCTCCAGCGCGTCGATCTCCTCCGAGATCCGCATCGCGCCGATCTCGGCGGTGAACCCGGTGCCGACCTGGGCGACCAGCGCGACGCCCGCGATGATCGGGGTGACCTCGCGGACGTTGGAGTAGCTCGCGACCAGGCCGGTGAACGCCTCGGCGCCGATGCGCTCCAGCCCGGGGTAGCCCTGGAGGCCGACCATGGCGCCGGTGGCGAGCGACATCGTCGCGATCACGAAGATCATGCCGCCGCCGATGACGAGCGCGCCCACGCCGACGGTGATGTCGCTGACCTGCTTGGCGAGGGTCTTGCCGTACTTGCGCCGGATGATGATGTCGAACAGCAGGTGGTACAGGACCCGGCCGAGGAACACCGGCAGGTCGGCCGACGCGGCGAGGCCCGCGGTGCGGCCCCTGACGGCGCGGCCCAGCTTGCGGACGGGGGATATGGCGACCATCAGAACCTCGGGGGGAAGAGGACCTGGTAGATCATGGTGAGGATGTAGTTCGTCGCGAACACCACGATCGAGGTGACGACCACGGCCCGGTTCACCGCGCGGCCGACGCCGACGGGGCCGTAGTCGCAGTTCATGCCCATGTAGCAGGCGACCGCGGCGGCGATGAATCCGAACACCCACGCCTTGAACAGCGTGATCATCAGGTCCGAGAACTGCAGCAGGGTGGTGGCGCCGTCGAAGAACGCGCCGGGGCTGACGCCCTGCTGGATGACGTTGAAGTAGTACCCGCCGATGACGCCCGCGAGGATCACCACCGAGCAGAGCAGTCCGGACACCGTGCTCGCCGCCCACAGCCTGGGGGTGACCAGGCGGTGGATCGGGTTGATGCCCATGACCTCCATCGCCGCGAGTTCGTCGCGGATGTTGCGGGCCCCCATGTCGGAGGTGATGGCCGATCCGCCCACGCCGGAGACCAGCAGGGCCGCGGCCAGCGGCGCCACCTGCTGGATCATCGCCGCGGTGAGCAGCGCGCCGGTGCCCGACTGCGCGCCGAGCTGCCGGGCGATGTCGCCCACCTGGAGCGAGATGGTCGCGCCGAGCGGCACGGCGATGAGCATGACCGGCACGCTCGTGACGCGTGCGAGGAACCAGCACTGTTCGACGAATTCGCCCCACCACTGGCGCAGGTCCCAGGTGCGGCGCAGCCCCTCCAGGAGGGTCACGCACAGCAGTCCGGTCTCGTCGAGTGCTCTCCCGACGCGTCTGCGTGCCAGGTCCGGGGCCTTGGTCAGGCTCAGGGCCATCAGCCGGTGCCCTCCCCCGGGGCGGGGTTGAGAAGGGTCACTCCAGCCTCCTTCGTGCTCGGACGTCGGCGCCCATCCGAAACACCGGATCCTGCCGGTACCGCGGGGGCGCCCTCGTCATGCTCGTTCGCGCGCCACAGCGGTCTCGGCCGAGACCGGTACCACAGGCGACTCCGCGCACCCTCCAGAGCACACGGGCTCCGCCTGTGATTTGAGGCACTCTATTGGAAGAAGGTCTAAGAAGCGAGTACTTACATCTGGTTTTGTCCGAAGCTACGATCAGCCGGTGCAGACCGAGGCGCGACGAGGCGTAGAAGACGAGATGGACGACGGCGTGGACCCGCTGGTCATGGGCGTGCGCGACCGCTGGGAAGGCCAGGGGCTGCTCGGCGATCCGTGGCCGTTCCTGGCGATCTGTTCGGTCGGGCGGCTCAACCAGCTGCTCAAGAAGGCCCTGGACGTGGAGCTGAAGCGGCTGGACCTCACCCGGACCGGCTACTTCCTGCTGACCACGCTCGCGCTCACCGTCCACGGGCGGGCCCGGCTGAGCGCGCTCGGCCGGATCCTGATGATGCACCCGACGACGGTGAAGCTCACCGTCGACCAGCTGGAGGCGGCCGGGCTCGTCGGCCGGACCCCGCATCCCCGCGACCGGCGCGCCACGCTCGTCGAGATCACCGCGGCGGGACGGGAGCGGGCCAACGAGGTGAGCATGGCGCTGGAGGCGCCCGGAGGCGCGCTCGCGGCGTTCGACGGGATGCACCGCGAGCTGTTCGAGGCGCTGCAGCCCGCGCGCCTGGCCGCCGGCGACGTGGAACTGCTGAACCCCGCCGGGGAACGCGGCCGTGGACGTCGGGCCGGGTGAACCGGGTATCGTCCGGCCTGCGTACTTGCTCTTCGAGAGCACCACACCCGGGCGATAAGGCAGTCTTCTCCTATGCCACAGAGTCACGGCACACGCAGACGTCCCGCCGAGGAAACCGGAGGCGCTCAGGGGGGCGCGGGGAGTCGTCGCGGCTCCAGGAGGGCCGGTACGAGGCGCGCCACGCGCGTTCCGGAGCCGCGCGCGTCCGCTGACGCCCGCGGCACGGGAGGACCCCACGGACCGGATCCGTCGGAGCCGGACGATCCCCGCGGCCCGTACGAGGAGCCGGAGACCTTCCGGGAGCCGCGCGAGGGCGGGCGCCGCGTCCGGCGGGTGCTCACCAGCAACGTCACCATCACGATCGTGGCGATCGGCGCGATCGGCGGTGCGCTGACGGTCGTCGACCTCGGCAGCTTCGTCGACGACGCCAGCGAGCCGCCCAAGGCCGCGGGCGCGGGGCTGTCCACCAACGACATGCTCGCGAAGCTGACCTCGGCGTCCGACATGGACAAGGTCGCGGCCGACGCGGTCGCCGTCGCCAAGGAGCGCGCCTACAAGGAGCACCAGCGCGAGCTGAAGCGGCTCAAGGAGAAGGCCAAGCGGGACGCGGCGGCGCGGGCGAAGCTCAAGGCGGAGCAGGAGCGCGAGCGGCTCGCCAAGTCGAACCCGAGCGCCGGGCAGAACAAGGCGTACGGCAAGAAGATGAACGAGCTCAAGGGATGGGGCCGATGCTGGCCGTCCCTGCTGACGCTGTGGAACCACGAGAGCGGCTGGAACGAGCGGGCCGAGAACCCCTCCAGCGGCGCCTACGGCATCCCCCAGGCCCTGCCCGGCTCCAAGCTGGCCAGCGCGGGCGCCGACTGGCGCACGAGCTCCCCCACCCAGATCGCATGGGGGCTCGGCTACATCAAGGCGCGCTACAAGGACCCGTGCCTCGCCTGGGACTGGTGGCAGGCGCACAACTGGTACTGAGCCCACCGGGGCGGCCCGGCCTGGCACCATGGGGGGATGCGGACGAGCAGGGCGCGCCGCGCCGGCGACGAGCGGGCGAACGGCACGGGTGAGGGCGCCGGGGCCGAGGGCGGCGGGAGCCGCCAGTGGGCCCGCGCCGACGCGACCCGCCAGGCGCTGCTGACCGCGGCGCTGCGGGTCTTCGCCGACCGCGGCTACGCCGACGCGGGCATCGCCGAGATCGTGGAGCGGTCCGGCATCAGCGTCGGCAGCCTCTACCACCACTACGGCGGCAAGGCCGGCCTCTACGTGGCGCTGTGGGAGGACCTCACCGAGGAGCAGGAGGCGAGCGCCGCGCAGGCGGTGTCCGCCGCCCGCAAGGACGGCGAGTCCGACCCGATCGCGCTGTTCATCGCGGGCGCCCGCGCCTACCTGCGGGTGTGCTGGGAGCGGCGCGAGGCCGCCCGGCTGTTCCTCGCCGGGGAGGGCCCGTCCGGGTCGTCGCTGATGCGCCGCAGCCGCGCCCAGCACTGGATCGCGCAGAACACCAAGCTGCTGCGCGGCCCCTCCGGCGACGCGCCCGCCGGACGTCCCGAGCAGGTGCTGAGCCTGGTGCTCACGACGGTGATCGGCGAGGCCGGGCGGGAGATCGCCACCGCGGAGAACGAGGCGGAGGCGGCCGAGATCATCGACGAGGTCTGCCGGATCCTGATCCGCCTGGCCCGCTGACCTCCTGGCCCGCTGACCTCCTGGCGCAGGGCCCCCGCCGGCGCCATGGCGGACTCCGGAAGCCGTGTCCCGGCGGACGCGGTGGTCAGGGGCGGGCGGTGTGGACCCGGCGGACGGAGAGCCGGATCGGGGGGACCGGCTGGAGCGGGCGCGGGTGCCGGGCGCGGGCGGGCTGCGGCGGGAGCGTGCGGAGCCGGGCCGCGGTGGGGCGCTTGTCCGCGACCCGCGACCCGGCGGCGCGCAGGCGGCGGCGCGCGGCGAGCGGGACACGGCCGTCGGAGCGCCGGATCAGCCGCATCCGGAGCAGCAGGAGCACCACCCCGGCCGCCAACGCGGCGAGGAACCCCGCCTGGAGCGCGGTCAACTCCTCGATGGTGAACGGCTCCGGGGGCAGCCTGTGCAGGTTCGACACCGGGACGAGCGGCCCGGAGTCGGGCGCGATCTGCGGGGACTCGGCGGACACGATCGGCGGCAGCGCCACCTGCGGTCCGGTCATCCCGGCCAGGGGGTCGGAGTCGGGCGGGGTCAGCGGCGGGACGCCGGGCGTCGTCGGGCTGATCCCCGGCGGCAGCGCCCCGGACCCGGAGGTGATGATCAGCTTGTAGCTGCGGGACACGCTCCTGGCACGGGCCGCCGAGACGGCCGCACGCAGGGTGATCACGCCGGGCTTCGCACCGGACGGGGCCCGCACGGTCGCGATCGCGGAGGCGCCGCCGGATCCGACACTGCCGAGGGACTGCGTCCCGGGACCGACCGTGGCGCCCGAGGCCGACATCCGCAGGACGATCCCGTTCGCGGTGGCGTTCGCCGACGCCACCCGCACGGTCGCGGTGATCGAGCCGCCGGGCCGCATCGTCGCCGCCGACACCGTCAGCCCCAGGGACAGCACCGGCGTCTTGGGCTTGCCCGGGCCGGTCGGCGGCTTCGTCGGCGGATGAGTGGGCGGCTTCGTGGGGGGATTGGTCGGCGGCTTCGTCGGCGGGTCGGTCGGCGGATCCGTCGGCGGGTCGGTCGGCGGATCAGTGGGCGGATCCGTCGGCGGATCAGTGGGCGGGTCGGTCGGCGGATCCGTCGGCGGGTCGGTCGGCGGGTCGGTCGGCGGATCCGTCGGCGGGTCGCTCGGCGTTTCGGTGACGGTGGTGGTCGGCGTGGGGGTCGGCTCGTCCGCGAGAACCGGATGGACGCCCACCATGCCGATGAGCGTCACCGCTCCGAATCCGGCCAGGAGCGAAGCCGATCGTGAACGCACCCCGAACGCACCTCCACCGCATTACGGTTATTCCGCCGAATTGCATTGGATTGGATGGAAGCATGCGGCGATTCGGGGAATCAACCCCGCAGGTCAAGGTTCGTTTCAGGTGCTCAATTCGCGCCGAGCGGCTATTGGGCGATTGTCAACCGGTGCTCGTTCCCGCGCGGCGACGCCATCCCACGCGGCGCTCGTGCCGGGCGGCCGGGCGGCGCGTGCGCGCAACCGCGTCGCACGCAGCACGGCCTCGATCGCGAAGCGCGCCTCGCGGTCGGTCAGCCGGTCGCCCAGGACTCCTTCGACCTGCCGCATCCGGTAGCGGACGGTCTGCGGGTGGATGCCGAGCTCCCTGGCGATGTCGTTGGCGGTGCCGCGGGTCACCAGCCAGGCGTGCAGGGTCTCCAGCAGGCGGTCGCGCTGCCGGGGGCTGAAGCCGTCCATCCCACCGAGGTGGCGGTGCGCGAGCTGGTCGACGAGGGCCTGGTCGGAGAGCAGCCAGAGGGTGATGAGGTGCTCCTCGCAGTCGATCACCGGGGCGTCCTCCAGCACACCGGTCTCGACCAGGCCGAGGGCGCACCGCGCCCAGCGCAGCGAGTCGGCGACGCCCGCGATCGGCACGGTGAGGCCGATGACGAGCTGCCTGTCGGGCAGGACGCGGAGCAGGGATCGCCGGCGCTCCGGGGTCGGCCTTCCGGGAACGACCAGGAACGGCTGGGTGGCGGTGAGGTCGGCGAGGACGTCCTTGTCCAGGAGGGCCCGGACGTACCGGGCGCCGGGCGGGGCCACGACGGCGGTCGCCTCGTCCGGCAGCGTCCATCCGGCCCGTTCGGCGGCCTCGGCCAGGACGCGGGACGACACGTCGCGGCGGAGCAGGAGCTCCAGCAGGCGGCGGCGGTGCGCCTCCGCCTCGCCGTCCGGGCGGGCGTCCAGGTAACCCTCCAGCGCGAGCGCGGCCAGTTCGTCGATGTAGGCGAACAGCGCGTCGGCGAGCTGGGCCATCACCTCGGGCGACAGTCGCCGGCGCGGCCCGACCTTCATGATGCGCCGCCACGCGACCTGGACGCCGATGCGCAGCGCGGCCTGGAGGGTGTCGAGCGTCCGGCCCTCCTGGGCCTCGAAGCGGCCGAGCCTGCGGTAGGTCTCCTGATGGCGCACGCTCGGTTCCAGCGGGTTGGCGACCCGGTCGACGAAGTCCGTCAGGGCACGGTCGACTCCGATGCGCAGTGCCTCGACGTAGGGCCCCTTGAGGGGACGCCCGTACTCGGGGATCGAACGGCGCACCTCGTCGATGATCTCCCCGGCGAGGCTGGGCAGTTCCGGGCGCATCAGCACGGCGAGCCGGCGCGGCAGCCGGCTCGGGCGACTCGCCGACTCCCGTGTCAACGTCTGCTGTGCCATGGGGTCGGCACACCTCCAGACACCGCCATCGCGGACGAGGGGTGTTCCGGGCGGGGCACCCGGTCGTCCGGATGATCGGCCATATGGCGTCAACACCGAGGGCGGCCGAGCGGGGACCCTGCGCACCCTCTGCATTCTGTGAGCTGAAACACGTCGAACTTAGATCATACGAAATCCGGCAAGGTAAAGGGAAGGTAAATTCAGCAGGCAGTGGCACCGCAGTCACATTCAGCGCCCAATAGGGGCCGGTCTCATTTCAGCGCGGAGCCGCGCTCCCGCAACCGGTACGCGCGCAGCACCGCGTCCAGCGCGAAACGCGCCGCCGGGTCGGCGAGCTGCCGGTCGAATTCCGCGCTGATCTGCCGCATCCGGTACCGGACGGTCTGCGGGTGCAGCCGGAGCCTCTGCGCCGCCTCCACCGCGTTTCCTTGCGCGTCCAGCCACGCGCACAGGGTTTCGGTCACGCGCATACGCCGGGTGCGCGGCATTTCCGCCAACGCGCCCAGTTCCCGGCGGGCGAGCTGGTCGAGCAGCGGCCCGTCCGAAAGAAGCCACAGCTCCAGCAGGTGCCGCTCGCACAGCGTGGGGCCGCCGTCCTCCAGGCAGCCCGCCTCCACCAGCGCCAGCGCCCGCCGCGCCCAGCGCAGCGAGTCGGCCGCCTCCCCCAGCGGGACGGTCAGCCCCACCGCGGAGCGGCGCTCGGGCAGGGCGCGGCTCAGCATCGCCGCGCGCTCCGGGCCGTATCCGCCGGGGATCAGCAGATGGGGCTCGGCGTCCGCGAGGTCGACGAGCACGTCGCGGTCCATCGCCTCCCGGACGCACCGTGCGCGCGCCGGCATCGCGACCATCGTCACCGTGGGGGGCACCGCCCAGCCGGCGGCCTCGGCGGCCTCGGCGAGCGCGCCGCTCGCCGCGCCGGGCCCGAGCACCATGCGCAGCAGGCGCCGGTGGTCGCCGGGCAGCTCGTCGGCGGACGACCGGACCTCCAGGTAGCCCTCGACCGACAGGGAGGCCAGCTCGTCGATGTAGGCGAACAGCGCCTCGGCCAGCCGCGTCGTCACCTCCGCGGGCAGCCGCCGCGCCCGAGCCACGGCCGCCACCCGCCGCCACGCGACCTGCACCCCGACCCTGTAGGCCGCCTGCAGCGCGTCCAGCGTGCGCCCCTGGTAGGCCTCGCTGCGACCGAGTTCCCGGCACAGCTCGTCGCGCCGCTCGTAGCCGTCGACGCCGCCTGAGACCTGGTCGACGAAGGCCGCCATGGCCTGCTCGACGGTGATCCGGTACGCGGACGGTTCCGACATCCCCTGCCGGGCGTACTCGGGAACCGACCGCTGGACCTCCTCGAGGATCTCCTCGGCCAGCGAGGGCAGCTCGGCACTCAGAATGGCGATGACCTGTGGCGGGAGAGCTCCGGGACGCCCCCCTCCCCCAACGAGGGCCCTCGTCATTCGCTCCTCCGCTCGCACCGTTCAAGAAAAGCCTCGACAAAATGTAACCCACATCACGGCCGCCGCACATCATTACGGAGGAGATCGCGCGTCCGAATGGCCGCGGCACTCACTGGCCGACAAAAATGGCCGGATTGAATGATCAATGGGAGACAATCCGGAGAGGCAGTGACCCCCGGCCGTTGACGCCCGGCCGCCCCCGGGCCGCCGATCACATCCGCACGCCATCCGAAACTGTCGGCACAATTCCGTCATTACGCGACGCAACGACTGTCCCTCACCGCAGTCACGGCGGTGCCGTGCCCGCGGGATCGCCGCGGACACGGCACGGTCGAACGGGCTCGGCTTCAGAGCTGGCTGTAGTTCTTCGACACGAGGTACTCGTTCTGGATCATCGTGTTCTTGCCGGCCGCCGAGGGGAATCCACCCACCTGGTTGACCAGCCAGTCGGCGATGCCGCCGCCGAACACGCACCCCTTGGCGCCGGGCACCGCGAACGAGTTGCCGACGTGCTTGGCCTGCAGCACCGGCGGCGTCGAGTCCGGCCGCGCGATCGAGAGACCCTCGCCGGTGATGGGCGTGTTGGGGGCCGGAGGGCTGGTGGTCCCCGTGGTGAGGCTCACCCTGATCGGGTTGCTGTTGGTGCCGACCGTGCAGTTGCTTCCGAGGAACGGGTTGATGAGCCGGACCTTCAGCCCGATGTTGATCTCGAAGCTGCTGCTGACCGGCATCTCGAAGACGCCGGCGTACTCGACCTTGGCGTACACGGCCGACAGGAGCGGGTCACCGAACAGGCCGGGCTGGACGAGCATCTTCGGGGCGTTGATCGCGCCGAAGACCGTCTTGGTCTCGAAGGTGCTGGGGTTGAAGGTGTTCGCCCACGTGATCCTGATCGGCTGCTCGATCTTCTGGTCGAAGTTGCCGACCTTGAACGTGCCGCTGGTGACCACACCCACCCAGCACTGCGAGTAGTCCGGCGACGCACCGTCCGGGAGGGGCGGGCAGTCGGAGAAGCTGAAGCTCGACGGGATCGGGTCCGGGTTGGCCGCCGAAGCGGGGGAAGCCAGGCCGAAGCTGAGCAGCGCAGCACCGAGCACGGCGGGAAGCGCCAGCCGGGAACTGCTTCTCCGGAAACGAATCGACTTCACCGGTTCGTCCTTTCTTCTTGCCGGGAGAAACGGGCACAGAGCGCCGGGCAGCCACAGTGTGATCCCAGCCGACGCGGAACCGTGAAGCGGATCCTCGATGAGAAAGATCCTCGATTCCCAATGGGAGAGTAATACTGAAACAATGCCGGTTCAATACACCGCGACGCACGAGCATGGAGATTTTCTCGCCTTGTAAGCGAATAGCAATGACGGCGGCCCGGGAGTGGCCGGTATTGTCATCGACCGCAGATCGCCGGGAGCGTCGGCCCTTCACCCGGACTCGTTCGTCCCGTCTGCTTCATATGGCGGAGAGCCAGAGGAGTCACCGTACTCGCCGCAGGCCGGCGACGGCCTGCAGCGAGCCGGTCTGGCCCTGCCGTCGCCCGGGGTGGTGCAGGCAACGATGCGGCCAGTCCTGGAGGGCCCGGGGACTTCCGGCGCGATTCAGATCGCGCCGGAACGAGAGGCCCATGGCGATGGGAGGTTCGGTCAGGGGGAGGTGATCCGCTGAGTGGGACGGAAGACGAAATCGCCCTTGTATGAATTGAAGACGCTGAGGAAGTCCGTGAACCCGGGGATCTCGCACGTCGAGTCCCCCGACGGCATCAACGTATGTGAATTCATGGAGAAGGTCCCGTTGTCATAGGAGCCTTCGAGAAGCCCAGGAGCCTCACGCTGCCCCGGGAGGAAGATTCTCCCCAGGTTGTGGGAGATCCGCAGCGTACAACGCCTCCCTCCGCCGGTGTCCACGGTCGCGTCGAGCAGCACACCGTTGATCTTCATCGCCGGCCGGCCGGTCGCCGCGTCGATGGTCATGTTCAGCCACAGCGAGCCGTCCTGCGTGACCTTGTCCTCCACCTGGTAGACGGTGCCGTCCGACGCTTCCACCTCGCAGCCGTCGAGGGACATGTCGCCCTTGCCCAGCCTGAAGCGCGACTGCCAGTGCCCCTGTTCGAGGTCGAGCCGCATGGTCGCCGACTCGCACCTGAACTCCGCGTTGTCCCCGGCGTACCCCAGGGTGAACGGTTTCGCGACCGCGGTGACGACCCCGCCGGGATCCACGGTAAAGGTCTGCGGAAGCGCGCCCGCGCCGTCCACGCAGCGGTTACCAGTGGTGACCTCGCACCAGAGTCCCGATTCGAGTCCCGCGTAGTTTCCCGCCCCGGAGACACTCGCGGTAAGGATCGGGCTGAGATCTTCGGTCACTCCGCAACCGGAGAAGGAGGGGATCGTGACGTTCTGGGCGATCAGCGGCTGCCCGCTTTCGTACTGAGTCGTCCCCGTTCTCAGCGTCCCCATGAATCCAGTCGCGGAAAGCGCGGTGGGGCTTGTCATGCATTTGTTGCCGAGATCGAGGGGAACTCCGTTGACCTCGGCCTTGCCCGCTTTGATGCGCACGTATGCACTGGCTTTGAGTTGTTGCTGGTCGACGGTCGGACCCGAAATATCGAGTTCGGTCGACAGCTGCTGGAGAATCCGCATGTTTCCTGTGATCGGGCCGGACCCGCCGGCCCGCGGGGAACCGACCTGAACGGCTTCCGCCACCGCGCGTGTCGGCATGAAGCCGAAACCCAGCATCGTGGCGGGGGTTGGATAGGTGCGGTTGACGAAGTATCCGCGGAAATCCGTCCAGTTCGGCCCGAAGAAAATATTCCCCATATAGCTTTCAGTCAGCGCCCGAACATTGTTCTCGAAAGCAACGGGAGCGGCGTTCCCGACCTTTTTGATGTTGAAGAACCCCGTCGCCTTGAGGCAGTACATCAGTCCATCACCGGTGTCGGCGTTCAGGCCGTCCGGATTTTCCGGGGACTCGAAGATCTTCGCCAGTTCGGGATCGTCGCTGATGGCGTACCGCGGATCCTGCCCCCGGGCAGGGATCAGCTTGCACAACTTCTCCGGAGAGGCGGTGGGCTGACGGGGCGCCGCGCTCGACGCGCCGGGGATCGCCGGCTCGTTCCCCCGCCCCACCCGCAGGCGTCCGAGTACCGGCGCCTTCTCCGCCGCACAGCGCAGCTTCAGTTCGGCCGCGTCCTTCCCCGTCGCCGCGTCGCCCGGCACCAGCGACAGGCCCACTGCCCCGGCAGACCATGAGAGCTCGCCCGGCGCTTCGGGGACCACCGGGGGCGCCACCCCGCTCCCGGTCAGGTGCACGGCCCCGTCACCCCGTGGCGGTGCGGCCGCCAGGGCGAAGGCCGGCCACCCGGCGCGCCCGTCGCCGCCCGGCCCGTGGACCGCGACCTGGATCTCCGCGACCCCTCCGAGCGCGGGGGAAGGCGTGGGCGACGGGGCGACGCTCGTCGCCGGTGGTGTCGACGCCCCGGCGGGGGAAGCCGCCGACATCCTTTTCACCACCTCGGGCGGGAGACCGACGTCGATCTTGATGGTGCCCAGCTGGACCGGCTGGCCGACGGTCCCTGTCGACGGGACGGTCGTTTCGATCCGCAGCGCCACATCGTGCGTTCCGGACTCGCCGGAGCAGACAAGCCCCATGTCGACGCCGATGTCCGCGATCGCCGCCGGGACCGCCACCAGTGCGCCGCCACTCACGGCGAGGCCCGCGACCGCCGCGATCCGCGCGACACCTCGGAACGTCCGATGCATTTCACATCCTTGATCGACGGGGAACCGCACCCGGGCGGCGAGCGCCCGGGTGCGGCTTCGGTCAGAGGCGTGCTCTCACGTCACGTGCGAACGACGGTCGGGCCCTCCTTGGCCGTGGAGTTGACACCCCTCAGTTTGATCACGCCGGCGAGCGTGGCCGTGTCGCCGTTCTTCACGATGTTGGTGGGGCACGTCGCGGAGACGCTGGTCGCGACGAGGTTGTTGGTGGACCCGAACGGCAGCGAGAGGGTACTGGCGGCCCCGGCGCTCGTCGGGTTGGTGTGCGTACCGTTGATGAACCCGTTGGTGCTGGTCGATCCCTGGAACGTCGCGGAGCACGGGATGCTGGGGATGTTCACCACGATCCTGACGCCGCTCAGCCGGCCGGGGGTGGCGCCCGAAGAGGTCAGGCCCGTGGTGGAGAGGGACCACGGCAGGTTCTGGGGCGTCACCGTGGCGACCTGGCTGGAGACCGTGCAGTTGCTGAACGTCAGACCGGTCACCGAGCCGACGGGGTCCACGACGCCGGTGCCGACCTTCACCGTTCCGGTGGCCGTCAGGGCCTTCGCAGCGCCGGTGTCGACGCAGGTCAGGACCCCGCCACTACTGCTGGCGGCCGCGACGGAGCCGCTGTTCTCTCCGGTGACGGCCTGGGTGGAGGGCGAGGGCACGCCGGGCATGGTGACGTTGATACCGGCCGCCCAGGCGGGGGTCGCGGTGAGAGCGGCGGCGGTGGCCGTGACCGCGGTGACGGTCAGAGCCATTTTCGAGATCTTTCGCATGTCAGTCCGCTTTCCCTTCACGGGGGGTGGTTTCTTCTTCTCGTAGGGACACTGACCGCGTTCTACAGGTCCAACTCCTCCGGGTTGACGAGCGCAGAACCCCGAAAGTCGAACTTCGTCGACTTCACCACAAGACCACCCAGTCCTGCCGTACTAATATCGGAATATACCCGCCAGTAGTGAACTTCTCAAGAGGCTGTTCGACTTCCCCTTAAAGCACCCCGCCGACCCATACGAGTTTTGTCATCAGATTAGTTTTCGATCAAGCCGGATTTATCACAGGATTCGAATCTCGTGACGATTCGGGGGTCATGCGCCGAGGGTGTCGATGGCGGAGATCTTCCATTTGCCGTCGGCGTACAGGGCGTCGACGGCGAAGACGGCCGCGGAGTAGCTCGTCTTGTTCGTGTCGGTGCGGGTGTTGCGCTGGTCGGCGAAGACGAGGAGACGGGCGCGGTCGCCGGCCAGGGATTTCACCGCCGAGTCGGTGACCGCCGTGGTGAGCACCTGCTTCTGCTGCGGAGCCTGCTTGCGCACCAGGGCGAAAAGCTGGTTGTACTGCTGGACGGCCTTTCCGGTGAGCAGTTCCTGCGCCGCCTTCTCCGTCTTGGCCACGTCGGCGTAGTTGTAGGAGAACACCGTGTTGACGGCCGTGGTCACCTGGCCCTTGACCTCGGCGGTGCGGCCATTGTCGCTGAGGGCGTCGTTCTGCGCGGAGGCCGCACCCGTGAGGTCGCGCTCCTGGGCGTTCGACCAGGCGGCCACTCCACCGAGCGCTACTGTCAGCGCCCCAAGGAGGATGACCAGGCGGGTGCGCGCGGTGCCGGGGACGAACCGTCCGGCCGAAGTGATCGCTGCCATTTCGCTTTCTCCTCCCCGCTCAGGGCGTACCGGTCGGGGCCTGGCCGAGCGCCGACAGTTTCCAGCCGTCCGAGGTCCGGGTGAGCTGGCCGGCGAACCGGCGGGTGTTGTCGACCGGCCTGCCGTCGGCACCGGTGATGGTGATGCGGACGGCGGCGATGACGGCCGCCTTGCCCGCGCGGGAGTCGAGTTCGGTCAGCCCGGATTCGAGGATCTTCGCGGTGCTGGTCGTCTTCGCCTTCTGCACCTCGGTCCTCAGCCGGGCCTGCCCCTGGACGATCTGGTCGTAGAGTTGCGCGGTCGCCGAGTCCTGCCACACCTTGAGGCCCGCGTCGACCTGCCGGTGGTCGAGGGTGTTGAGATTGACGATCTCCTGGCCGGCCACGGCGAGCACCCGATCCCGTTCGGCGGCGTAGGCCATCGAGTCGTCGCCGGACGCCGTGTGGTACGACCAGCCGAACCACGCGGCGGCACCGGCCGCGACCAGCGTCACGAGCGACGCGATCCGGATCAGCGGATCCTTGGAGAGGCGGTGCCGGGGCCGCTCGGCCGCGTCCTTCGCCGGCGGCCTCGCGGCCGGCGCCTCACCGGTCTCCTTCTCGGACGGCGACGGCTCCGGGTCCGGGTCCAGCTCCGGGTCCTCGGCGGCACCCTCCCCCGCGGGCTCTGGAGTCTCGGCCGCGTGGTCCGCGGACGGTTCCGGTTCGCGCGGTTCGCCGGCGGAGGTCTCGGGCTCGTCCGCCAGCGCCTCGCGCTCGTCGGCCGCCGGATCGGCGGTCTTGGTCCTGGTCTCGGACACCTGAGTCCACCCCTTCTTTTCAGGCGGCCCGGAGGTCGCTGATGCGCCAGCCGTGGTCGTCGCGGGCCGTGACGATGAGCTGGGCCGCGACCGGCGGACCGGTCGCCCTGCCGCCGCGGGTGGCCTGCTGGTCGAGCAGGACCAGCAGGACCGCCGTCCCGTCACGGGAGAGTCTGATCAGACCGGCCTTCGCGACCTTCGTGGTGAGGGCGAGCTTCATGACCGGCGCGTTCTGCTTCACGAGGCCGAACAGTTCGCGGTAGTCGCCGACGGCGCGGCCGGTGAGGGCCTCGTTCGCGGCGCGTTCGGTGGCCGCCGGGTCGGTGTAGGAGTAGGTGAAGATCCGCGCGACCTTCGCCGAGACGTCGGCGACGACCGCACCGGTCCGGGCCTTGTCGACGAGTGCGCGGTTGGCGGCCGGTGACCGCTCGCTCCGCCTGGCGGCCCAGGCGTCGACGGCGAGGGCGGACAGGCACAGCGCCAGCGCGAGGGCCACGGGCCACCCGAGCCCGGCCGCCCGCCTGAGTCCGGAGACGAGCGTGCGCCGGGCGGTCTTCCTCTTCCGCGGGGCCGGGTCGCGGCGCGCGGGGCGCTCCTCGGTGATGCTCACGGGCCGCTCCCCCCGGGCGCCGGCGCTCTCAGCGAGCTGATCTTCCACACGCCACCGACCCTCTGCATCCCGACCTCGTAGCGTTTGCGCTGCTCGGTGCCCTGGGCGGCGCCACCGGCGGGCTCGGTGAAGATCCGGACGGAGGCGAGGACGGTCGCCTCGCCCGCCGACCGGTCGAGCGCGGTGACGGCGAGTGCGGTGACCCGTCCGTGCGAGGGGGCCTTCTGCCCGGCGAACCTCGCGCGTGCGCCCGGGATGTCGCGTTTCAGTGCGTCGGCGAACGGGCCGGTGGCGACGTCCAGCCAGTGCGTCATGTCCAGCTCCGCCACCTTGGGGTCGATGCTGTTGATCAGCGCCAGATCGCGGACGGCGGTCCGGCTCACGTCGTCCCGCGCGGTGGCGAGGTCGTGGTCCGCGCCCCGTCCGGACTGGAACAGCGACCAGAACGACAGCAGCAGGAGGACGGTGGCGGCGGCCGTGAGGGCGTAGCCGGCCGGACGGATCCAGCGGATCATCCAGGTCGGCTTGCGCAGCGCGGCCGCCACGACGGTCACGGCGCGCCCCCGAGCCCGAGGAGGGCGGCGAGGTCGCCGGACGGCGCCTGCTGCCGCGCCAGTCCCGCCAAGCCCAGCGAGGCGAGCAGGCCCGTCGCCTCCGGGCCGCCCAGCGCGCCCGGCCTGGCCGGCGCCGGGACGCCCTTGCGCGGCGCGTTGGCGGTGCCGCGCACGTTGATGCCGCTGCTCGGGCTCTCCGCGCAGTGCGCGTCGGTGTTGAACGGCGCGGGCGACAGGGTGAGGCCGTCGCGGTACCTGGTCTTGCCGTAACCGCGGGTGCAGGGCTGCGGGTTGAAGAACGTGGTGACCAGACCCATCCGGAGCTTGCCCCCGTCCACGATGCTGGGGCCGATCGCCGCGACCCGCGGGAGATTGGCCAGCATCTCCTCGATGGCGGCCTGGCGAGGCTCGGCCACGCGGGCGGTCGTGAGAAGGTTCGCCAGCAGCACGCCGAGGCTCGGGTCCAGGTCGTGGAGCAGGCCGGACAGTTCCGCCGCCGCGCCGGGCCCGGCCGTGATCAGCTCGCGCAGATCGGCGTCGGAGTCGCGGAGCCGCCGCGCGAGCAGGCTGGAGTCGGTCGCGAACGCCTTGAACGCCCCCGACATCTCGTTCTGCGTCCGCAGCACCGCCTCCCCGTTGTGGATCAGAGCGCGCGTTTCGGGGAAGGCCGCGTCGGACGCCGAGATGAACCGGGAGCTCGTGTCGAGGAGCTGCTGGAGGTGCGGGCCCTGCCCGGCGAACGCCAGCCCCAGCTCGTCGATGAGGATCCTGGTGTCGTTCAGCGGGAGCGAGGCGGTGAAGTCGTTGACGCTCTTGAGCGTCTCGTCGACCGGCGCCGGGGTGGTGGTGACGCTGCGCGGGATCGTGGTGCCCTGGGCCAGATAGGGCCCGGTGTCGGCGCGGGGCCGCAGGTCGACGTACTGCTCGCCGACCGCGGAGCGGTTCGCGACGATCGCCTGGAGGTCGCGCGGGATGTCCGGCGCCGAGTCGTCGATCCGGAGTTCGGCGATGACGCCGTCCCGCGTCAGGTCGAGCCTGCCGACCTTGCCGACGGTGACGCCCCGGTAGGACACCGCGGACCCTTCGAAGAGGCCGCCGGTGCTGGGCAGGTCGAGCCGGACGGTGTAGTACCCGCGCAGCCCGACGTAGCGGCCGACGTCGGCGTAGTTGACGCCGATGTAGGCGACCACGACGATCGCGATGACGGCGAACACGGCGATCTTGATGCGGGTGACCAGGGTCAGCACGTCAGTTCCCCTCCCCCAGCGTCGGCAGCGGAAGGGCCGGCTCGCTGCTCGGGCTCTCGGTCCGGGGTGCCTGGCTCGGCGTCACCGGTTGCGGCGTCCCCCGGGTGGGGGCCCCGGTGGGCGGAGTCCCCGTGGTGGGGGTCCCGGCACCGGACACCGCGGCTCCGGAGCCGCGACCCGCCGCCGTGTCCGGGCAGGGCGCCGGCTGCGGGCCGGGGACCGTGGGCGTCGCGGCGAGGGCGCGCGCCCCCTCCTCGTCGTCAAGGCCGTCGAACGGCCCCTCCTCCTTCACCGGCGCCATGACGCAGTCGAAGCCGTCGGCGGCGATGACGGTGACGTAGGCGTTGAGGTAGTCGCCCTTGATCGCCTTGAGCGCCTCGTCGGTGAACGGGTAGGTCAGCAGGATCTCCAGGGACTTCGGCAGGTCGCGGCCGGAGTCGGCGAGCTTGCGCAGGACGACCGCCAGAGAGCGCAGGTTCGCGGCCGTGTCCTCCTTGCTGGCGTTGATCGTCTTGACGGCGACGTCCGAGAGCCTCTCCAGCCGGCGCAGCATCTCGACGAGCAGACCGCGCTGCTCTTCCAGCACCTTCAGGCCGGGCGACAGGTCGTCCAGGACGGTCCCGACCTGCCCGTTGCGGGCCCTGACCGTGGACGACAACCGGTTCAGCCCGTCGAGCGCGTTCACGATCGACTGCCGGTTCCGGTTGAGCGTGCCGGTGAAGGTGGCGAGGTTCCGCAGCGCGGACCGGACCTTGTCCTCGCGCCCGTTGAGCGCCTGGTTCAGTTCCCGGTTGATGGTCCGGATCTGCGGGAGCCCGCCGCCCGACAGCAGCAGTGACAGCGCGCCGAACACCTCCTCGGTGTCGGCGTTGCGCGTCGTCCGGGACGCCGGGATCACGGCGCCGTCGGCGAGCCGCTGCGGGGACGGCGCCGTCGTCGGCGCGGCGAGCCTGACGTACTTCTCCCCCAGCAGGCTCGACTGCTCCAGGTTGGCGGTCGCGTTCGCGGGCAGGTGCACGTCACCGTTCACGGCGAGCGTCACCTCCGCCTGCCACGCCCCCTTCGGCAGCGACACCTTCTTCACCCGCCCGACCGGGACGTCGTTGACACGGACGGCGGCCTGCGGGACCAGGTTCAGCACGTCCTCGAACCGCACCTTCACCGTGTAGGGGTGGTCGCCGAGGTCGGCGCCGCCGGGCAGCGGGACGTCCTCCAGCCGCACCGAGCAGCCCGCCGTGAGGACGACGCCGGCGGCGAGGGCCGCGACGAGCTTGTGCGTGCGCATCAGCGGTCCGCCTTCCCGCCGGTGCCGGCGTAGATCTTGCCCGCGGGCGGCAGCGGCAGCGCCGGCAGGCCGGTCTCCCGGGTCGGCGCCACCGCGACCAGCCCGCCCCTCTTCAGCCGGTCGCACTGCTCGCGGAGCGTCCGCGTGGCGGACGCCGCCGCGGCGCACACCGGCCGCTGGTCGGCGGCGATCGGGTCGACGCCCGGCTGGTCCAGGCTGCCGAACGCCTTGGTGATCTCCAGGAGGTCGCCGCGCGCCATCAGCGTCCGGGTCTTCGGG
This sequence comes from Actinomadura verrucosospora, assembly GCF_039540335.1. NCBI lineage: Bacteria > Bacillati > Actinomycetota > Actinomycetes > Streptosporangiales > Thermomonosporaceae > Actinomadura > Actinomadura verrucosospora. The sequence goes on from NZ_BAABEV010000036.1 coordinate 98,718, forward strand.
TCGTAGGCGCTCAGGGCGTTCTGCGTCACGAGCGGCGCGGTGTCGATGAGCTCGGCGAGGGACGCCCGCTGGTCGACCAGGACCTGGGTGACGTCCGAGAGCTTGCCGACGTTCCGTGCCAGCGCCGCGCGGTTGTCCTGGATGAACCCCTTCACCTCGGCGAGCGCCAGCGCGAGGTTGCGCAGGGCCGCGCCGAGCTCGTCGCGGTCGGCGGCGAGGAACCCGCTCACCTCGGCGAGCTGGTTCTCGGCGAGGCGGATCCGCCCGTCGTTGGCGCGGAGCATCTCGCTGAACTTGTTGAGGTTGGCGACCGTCGCGTACAGGTCGCCGCTGTTGTCGGCGAGCGTCTGCGACGCCTTGCCGAGGTCGGAGATCATGGTGTTGAGCGCCTGCCCGTTGCCGCCGAGGTTGGCGGCGCCGACCCGGATGACGTCCGACAGGGCGCCCTGCGCGTTCAGCCCCCGCGGGCCGAGGTCGCCCGAGATCTTCCGGACCGCGGCGTAGAGCTGGTCGAGTTCCAGCGGGGTCGCGGTGTTGCTCACATCGATGGACGCGCCGTCGGCCATCTTCGGGCCGCCGTCGTAGGCGGGGTCGAGCTGGATGTACCGGTCCGACACCAGGTTCGGCGCGATGACGATGGCGCGGGCGCCGGCGGGGACGGCGACGTCGTCGTCCACCCGCATCTCGACCCTGACCTTGTCGCCGAGTGGTTCGACGGAGTCGATCGAGCCGACCTTCACGCCGAGGACGCGGATGTCGGAGCCGGGGTAGACGCCGATCGCGGTGGCGAAGTACGCGGTGATCCGGTGCGTCGGCCCGCCGCCCAGGAAGGGGACCAGCGCGATCGCGACCAGCAGGACGAAGACCGTGATGAGCGCTTGCACCACCCGCGTCCGGTGGTCGCGGATCGGCGAGCCGAGTTTCGGCAGCCTCACCGGGCGCGTCGAGGGGGACGCCATGTCACCGTCCTCCCGTCAGGTGCGGCGGCTTGCAGCGGTCCGGGTCCTCCGGTTGCCACCTGCCGTTCACCAGGTACTCCTCGGGGACGGTCCCGCACAGGTAGCCGTCCACCCAGCGGCCGTTGCCCGTCGCGTTGCCGAGGACGCGGATGTAGGGCGTGGCCGTCGTCAGCACGCGCTCCAGGTTCTTCTGGTTGCGTTGGAGGACGCCGACGACCCGCTCCAGGGACGCGAGCGTCGGGCCCAGCGTGCGGCGGTTGTCGTCGACGAGGCTGACCAGCTCCGTGCCGAGCCGCTGTGTGCCGACGAGCAGCGCGTGGATGGCGTCGCGCCGCCGGCGCAGCTCGCCGAGCAGCAGGTTGCCGTCCTTGAAGAGCGTCTCGAACTGGGAGTTCTGCGCGGCGATCGTGCCGGACAGCTGCTTGGTCCCGGCGAGCAGGCGGGACAGCTCGGCATCCCGCGACGCGATCGTGGAGGACAGCGCCGACAGGCCGTGCAACGCGACCCGGACGTCGGCCGGGGTGTCCTCGAACGTCGTGGAGATCGTCTCCAGGCTCTGCGCGAGCCTGGTCGTGTCGAGCTGCTCGAACGTCCGGCCGAGGTCCTGGAACGCCGTCGTGACGTCGTAGGGGGCCACGGTCCGGTCGAGCGGGATCGGCTCCTTCGGGTTCTGCCTGCGGTAGCCGAGCGGGTCCAGCTGGAGGTACTTCGACCCCAGCAGCGTCTTGATCATGATGGTGGCGCGGGTCGCGTTCCCGACCCAGGTGTCCTTCACCCGGAACGTGACCTTGACCTTGTTCCCCTTGAGCGAGACGCCGGTGACCTTGCCGACCTTCACCCCGGCGACGCGGACCTCCTGGCCGGGGTTCAGCCCGGCGGCCTCGGAGAAGTACGCGCTGTAGGTCGTCCCGCCGCCGACGAGCGGCAGCCGGTCGGCGCGGTAGGCGAGCGTGCCGAGGACGAGCAGGATCACGATGCCGACGACCGCCACCCCGATCGGGTCGCGGTCGCGCAGCGGCTCCAGCCGCGGCCGGCCCCGCTTCGGGCGCGGCAGCGCGCGCGGCAGCGGCGGAGGCGGCCCGCCCGCGGACGGCATCCCAGACGTGCATGAAGGCGGTCTCGAC
>NZ_BAABEV010000037.1:0-97115 GCF_039540335.1 Actinomadura verrucosospora
AGGGCCCGCCCGGCCTGCCGCCGGGGCGCGGCGTCCTGCCCGGCGGGGGCGAGCCGCCCGGCGGACCGCCCGGCGCGCCGCGCTGCCCGCCCGAGGGCATACCGGAAGAGCCGGGACGGGGGGAGCCCCTCCGGCCAGAGCCCTCTCCGAAATCCGGTCCGTATCGGCTTGGGTTACTCACGCGGCCTCATCAACTGGGGGACGGCTTTGCGTCGTCCGAGCGTACTGTGCCCCCGGCGCGGAGGTGGCCGCTGAGGCAAGGCTCACCTTCGTCGGAAGGGGCGGGCGCATGCGCTCAAAGGCGCCGACGTGCGGCGAATCGCCAGGATGCTCCATGTCACACCCCCATATCCAGTGGACGGTTCGGTTCGCGAAGGCCGGCCGGTTCATTCGGGCGGCCTGGCCAGCAGCAGGGGCCGCAGGCTCTCGGTCTGGGCGGCCCGCCCGCCTCTCCGGTTGCGGCAGGCGGGGTCGCCCTGGTGCATCTGGCACCACCACCGCGGCGGCGGGTTGCTCGGCGGCTTGTTCGGGTCGCAGTTGCCGTTCTGGAAGGGGGACTGGCACGGCTGCTTGCCGTCGCCGCCGTCGCCGCCGTCGTCCTGGCAGCGCGGGTCGAACTTGCCCACCGGGGTGTTGCACCACGGCGGCTTGCCCTCGTCGTCCTTTTTCTTCTTCTCCGGCGGCTTCGCCCACTTCTGCTCGATCCCGCCCCATGCGGGCGGCGGGAACGCCTGCGCGTCCATGCCGCGGACCGCGTTCGCCATGTAGGACCGCCAGATGCGGGCGGGGATCGTGCCGCCCTCGACCTCGCCGATCTGCGGCAGGATCACCGACTTCTTCTTGCCGTCCGGGCCGACCGCGTCGTTGTAGATCGTCACCGCGGTCGAGACCTGCGGGACGTACCCGACGAACCACGACGAGACGTTCCGGTCGGTCGTACCGGTCTTGCCCGCGGCCTGGCGCCCGTCCGGCAGCGCGGCCGCTGTCGCGGTCCCGCTCCTGATGACCTGCTGCATCGCGTACGTCGCGTCCGCGGCGACCTTCGGGCTGAAGACGCGGCGCTTCTCGTAGTCCGGGCGCAGCCGCACCGTCTTGCCGTCCGACTTCTTGACCACGCGGATCACGTGCGGCTGGTGGTACGTGCCGCCGTTGGCGAACACCGCGTACCCCGCCGCCTGCTCGATGGGCCGGATGTTGTTGACGCCCAGCGCGAGGTTCAGGCAGCACTTGTGCGGTTCGAGGAGGTCGGACGCGATGCCGGCGTCGGTCTCGGTCTTGATCGCCTCCTCGATGCCGACCTTGCCCATCAGCTGGATGAACGCGGTGTTGACCGAGTCCTTCGTCGCGGTGATCAGGTTGATCGCCGGGCCCACGTTGTGGCTGTTCGGGACGATCACGGCGTTCGGGTCGTCCTTGGACACCACGCTGCCGTCCGGACCGATCGGCGTCTTCGACCGGCCCTCGACGAGGCTCTTCAGGCTGTAGTTCTGCTTCAGCGCCGTCGCGAGCACGTACGGCTTCATCGCCGACCCGGCCTGCGCCGAGCCCTGCCACACGTTGTCGAAGGACTGGGCCAGGTAGTCGGGACCGCCGTAGAACGCGACGACCTCGCCGTTCGCGGTGTTCACCGACACCAGGCCGACCCGGATCTTCTTCTTGGCGAGCTTCTTCGGGTCCACCTGCGGGACGGTCTGCTCGGCGGCCCGCTTGGCCATCGCCATCTTCTTGCGGTCGAACGTCGTGTAGACCCGAAGGCCCTGGGTGGTCAGCTCCTTGGTGTCGATGCCCTGCCGGTCGAGCTCCAGCTTGGCGCGCATCAGCATGTAGCCGCGCTGGCCGCCGTAGAGCTGGTTGCTGGTGCCCGCCTTACGGAGCTTGGGCGGGCCCTGCTTGATGTACTTGTCGGCGTCGGCCCGGCTGAGCTTGCCCATCGAGACCATGCCGTTGAGCGTGTACTGGTACCTGCCGGTCACCCATGCCTGGCTGGCCTTGTCGCCCGGGTCCCGGTTGGGGTTCTGGATGATGCCGCCGAGCAGGGCCGCCTGGTCGGGGCGCAGCTTCCACACGTCCGTCCCGAAGTACTCGCGGGACGCGGCCTGGATGCCGTAGGTGTCGCGGCCGAAGTAGATCGTGTTCAGGTAGAGCTTGAGGATCTCGTCCTTGGAGTGCTCGTCCTCCAGCTTCAGCGAGATGAACAGCTCCTGGAACTTGCGGCTGACCGTCCGGTTGTTCGGGTCGGAGTAGTAGTTCTTCGCGAGCTGCTGGGTGATCGTGGAGCCGCCGCCCGACCCGCCGGTCAGGTTCTTCCACACCGCCCGCGTCGTCCCCTTGACCGAGAACCCGGGGTCGGTGCGGAAGCTGCGGTTCTCGGCCGCCAGCACGGCGTTCTGGACGTTCGGCGGGACCTTGGCCAACTCGACGCTCTGCCGCTTCTTGCCGATCCGGCCGATCTCGGTGTTGTCGGTGTAGTAGAAGATCGACGCCTGGTCCTCGACGCCCGCGACCGTCGGCTCCTTGGGAGTCGGGGTGTTGGCGTAGGCGACCCAGATCAGCGTGACGAACGCCGCCAGGCCGAGGCCGCAGACACCGCCCACGACCTTCCAGGACGGGATGAAGCGCCGCCAGCCGGTCTCGCGGGAGCGCAGGTGGCCGAGGAACCCCTTCTTGCCGGGCGGCCCATGCCGTCCTGGCCCGCCGGGACCACCCGGACCGCCGGGGCCGCCGGGTCCTCCAGGGCCGAGGGGACCACCCGGGCCGGCAGGGCCGCCCGTGCGGTTGGCCGCGCGGACGCCGCCGCCGCGGAACTTCGCGGTCACCTTCGCGCCGACGCCCTGCCCGGCCTTCCCGAGCTCACCGAGTTTCTCGCGCAAGCCCGGCTTCGGGGCCGCGCCGGGCATCCCCGGCGTCCCGAACACCGCGGGCGGCCCCATTCCCCCCGCACCGGGCCCCATGCCGGGCGCGTTCGGGAAGCCGGGACCTCCCGGCGCCCCCATTCCCGGAGCCGCCTGGCCGCCGGGGGGTCCGCCCATCCCAGGACGTCCGCCTCCCATTCCGGGACCGCCCTGCATGCCGGGGGCGCCTGGCGGCTGGAATCCACCAGGTCCGCCGAACCCACCGGGACCGCCGAACCCACCGGGACCGGGCGGCGGCCCGCCAAGGCCCGCGTTAGGACCGAACCCACCGTTGCCGCCGAAGCCGCCTTGGCCAGGCGGCCCGCCCGGCCCGCCCGGCCCGCCTTGGCCGGTCGGCACGACCGCGTTTCCCGGAGCGTTGCGTCCGTCCGGGGCGACCGGTCCGCCTGGCGCGCTGGGAGCGGCGTGGCGGCCGGTGGGCGGAGGGACGGGGCTCGACGGGCCGCCCAGCGGACCCGGGCTCGCGCCAGGAGCGCCCATGTGACCGGGCCCTCCCGCCGGTCCCGGCGGGGCGGGGTTCTGGGGCATGCCAGAGGAGCCCGCGGGGTTCGTTCCGGCGGGCTCACCGTGGGCGCTCGGAAAGCCGGGATCGCCGGAGTCACCGGGACGGGGATTCTGGTGCCCGCCCGGCCTCTGCGACCCAGGTTCCGGTCGGGGCTGGCTTGGATTACTCACGCGACCTCATCAACAGGGGACAACGGTTGTTGCCGAGGGCCGGGTGGCTCCCGGCCCTTGTTGCGGCTCGTGCGCCGTCCGAAGAGTACTGTGCGGGCTGGTGAGCGGGGGGAGCGTGTGCTCGGCGAAGGACGCCCCGGCCGGTCCGCGCCCCGAGGGGTCGGTGCTCCTCCTCACGTGCTCACCGTTCCGGGCGGTCCCGGGATCGAGGTCGTGCGACGCGGCCAGGTGGTTCCAGGACGCAACTTTGACACATTTCCACCACATACACCCTGAAATCGCCACATTCGCGATACGGGCCGGTGGGGCCATCCGGGGCGTCCCAGGTAGATCGCCACTTGCCAGGACGAGCCGGGCTACGTATCTTGTCGATGTATCGAGTCGATACATTCACTCGATACATCGGATCGAGACATCGGCTTCTGCGGAAGAGGGACCGGGATGGCGGCCAAGAAGGGCGCGGGCGTGCTGGAGCTCGCCGTGCTCGGGCTGCTGCACGAGTCCCCGATGCACGGATACGAGCTGCGCAAGCGGCTCAACACCCTGCTGGGCATGTTCCGCGCGTTCTCGTACGGCTCGCTCTACCCGTGCCTCAAGCAGCTCCTGGCCAACGGGCTGATCATGGAGGACCGGCCGGAGGAGCCGAACGCGCCGCTGGCGCTGCAGAGCCGCCGATCGAAGATCGTTTACAAGCTCACCGCCGACGGCAAGGAGCGCCTGCAGTTGCTCCTCACCGAGGCCGGCCCGGCTTCGTGGGAGGACGAGGGGTTCGGCGTGCACTTCGCCTTCTTCTCGCACACCCGTGCCGACGTCCGGCTGCGGATCCTCGAAGGCCGGCGCAGCCGGCTGGAGGAGCGCCTGGAGAGCGTTCGCGCCGCCCTGGCGCGAACCCGCGAACGAGTCGACTCCTACACCCTGGAACTGCAGAACCACGGGCTGGAGTCCGTCGAGCGCGAGGTCCGGTGGCTCAACGAGCTCATCGGGCGCGAGCGGGCCGAGCAGGAACAGCAAGCACAGTCAGCTAAGCGAATTGACCAGGACATGCCTCGGGACGAGGGCCGCTGAGCGGTGACCCAGTGCCTTCGGGGACGGGTGAGTCTCCACCACATGTTCCGCAACAGAGAAGGAGCGACCGGATGGGTTCCGTGCGCGTAGCCATCGTCGGTGTGGGCAACTGCGCCTCTTCGCTCGTCCAGGGCGTCGAGTTCTACAAGGACGCGGCCCCTGACACGCGAGTTCCCGGCCTGATGCACGTCCAGTTCGGCGAGTACCACGTGGGCGACGTCGAGTTCGTGGCGGCGTTCGACGTGGACGCCAAGAAGGTGGGGATGGACCTCTCCGAGGCCATCCACGCCAGCGAGAACAACACGATCAAGTTCGCCGACGTGCCGCCCACCGGGGTGACCGTGCAGCGCGGGCACACTTTCGACGGCCTGGGCGAGTACTACCTGGACATGGTCGAGGAGTCCGACGCCGAGCCGGTCGACGTCGTGCAGGCGCTGAAGGACGCCGAGGTGGACGTCCTGGTGTCGTACCTGCCGGTGGGCTCCGAGGAGGCCGACCGCTTCTACGCCCAGTGCGCGATCGACGCCAAGGTCGCGTTCGTGAACGCGCTCCCCGTGTTCATCGCCAGCGACCCCGAGTGGGCGCAGAAGTTCACCGACGCGGGCGTGCCGATCGTCGGCGACGACATCAAGTCGCAGGTCGGCGCCACCATCACGCACCGCGTCATGGCCCGCCTCTTCGAGGACCGCGGCGTCGAGCTGCTGCGCACGTACCAGCTCAACTTCGGCGGCAACATGGACTTCATGAACATGCTGGAGCGCAAGCGGCTCCAGTCCAAGAAGATCTCCAAGACGCAGTCGGTCACCTCGCAGATCCCGCACGAGATGGCGAAGGCGGACGTGCACATCGGCCCGTCCGACCACGTGCCGTGGCTGGACGACCGCAAGTGGGCCTACGTCCGCCTGGAGGGCCGCTCCTTCGGCGACACGCCCCTCAACCTGGAGTACAAGCTGGAGGTCTGGGACTCCCCGAACTCCGCCGGCGTCATCATCGACGCCGTCCGCGCCGCCAAGATCGCCAAGGACCGCGGCATCGGCGGCCCGATCCTGTCGGCCAGCTCCTACTTCATGAAGTCGCCGCCGGAGCAGTACAACGACGACCAGGCGCACGACGCGGTGGAGAAGTTCATCCGCGGCGAGATCGAGCGCTGAGAGCCTGATCACAGAGCGCCCTGAGGACGCCCTGACAGTGGACATCCCACTGTCAGGGCGTCCTTACTTCTGTAGAGAAACGGTGATGTACCGGCTCTTTGTCACGCTCTGGCCCTACTGTGACACCGCCGGTGACTAGCGCGCCAGGCTCTGAGTCAGTGAGGTGACACCGTGGCGGCACGCGAAATGATCAAGGTGACGGCGGGGGTGGCGGGTCTCGTGGTGGGGCTCGCCGGATGCGCCGGAGGAGGTGACGGCGCGACCGCGGAGGGCGCGTCCCGCCAGGGCGGCACGCTGCGCGTCGTCGGGTCCTCCGACGTCGAGCACCTCGACCCCGCGTCCGTGGCCAGCGTCGGCGCGTACGGGCTCGTCCGCACGTTCGCCCGGACGCTGTTCGGGAACCGGGCGTCCAACGACTTCCAGGAGACGGTCCCCGTGCGGCCCGACGTCGCCGAACGGATCCCGACGCGCGAGAACGGCGACGTCGGCAAGGACCGCCGCACCTACACGGTCCGGCTGCGCGACGGCGTCCGGTGGAACACCACCCCCCCGCGCCCCGTCACCGCCCAGGACTTCGTCCGCGGCTTCGAACGGCTGTGCAACCCGGCCTCGCCGTCCGCCGCCAAGGGCTACTTCGTCTCCACGCTCAAGGGCATGGACGCGTTCTGCCGCGGCTTCGGCTCCGTGAACGCCAAGGACGCGCGGGCGATCGCCGCCTACCAGCGCGACCACGGGTTCGAGGGCATCCGCGCCAAGGACGACCGGACGCTGGTGTTCAAGCTGAAGCGTCCCGCCAGCGACTTCCTCAACCTGCTGTCGCTGCCGGTCACCGCGGCCGCGCCGCAGGAGTACGACCGGTACGTCCCGGACGGCGCCGACTTCCGGCAGCACACCGTCTCCGACGGCCCGTACCAGATCACCGACTACAAGCCGGGCATCTCCTATCTGCTCACCCACAACCCGGCATGGCAGGCGGGTTCCGACCCGCTGCGCGAGCGGCACGTCGCGAAGATCCAGATCACGCTGGGGCAGGACTCGCCGGAGACCGTCCAGCAGCAGATCGAGCAGGGCACCGCCGACCTCGCGTGGGACCAGCCCGTCCCGACGTCGGCGATCCCGCGGCTGCGCGACGACCCGCGCTTCGCGATCAGGGAGACCCCGAACAACAGCCCGTACCTGGTCTTCAACACGCGCAGCCCCCGCAACCGCGGCGCGCTCGGCGACCCCGCGGTCCGGCAGGCGCTGGAGTACGCCGTCGACCGCAGCGCCCTCATCAAGATCGTCGGCGGGCCGTCGGTGGCGAGGCCGCTGCACACGGTGATCCCGCCGGGCAACTCCGGCTACGCGGCCGTCAACCACTACCCCACGCCCGGCGAGTCCGGCGATCCCGCCAAATGCCGCGAGCTCCTCAGCAAGGCGGGCCGCACCGGCCTCACGCTGAAGTTCCCCTACCGGACGAACAGCGTCCACAAGCTGATCGCCCAGTCCCTCGCCCAGAACCTCGACGCCTGCGGAGTCGAGACCGAGCTGACCCCCGACTCGGGCGGCTCCTTCTACTCCAGCACCCTGTCCACCCCGGCCCGCGCCCGCGAGGGCAGCTGGGACATCGCCGCCCCCGGCTGGGTCCCCGACTGGTACGGCAACAACGGCCGCTCGATCATCCAGCCCCTCTTCGACGGCCGCGCCTACGGCCCGGGCTCCACCAACTACGGCGGCTACGACAACCCGCAGGTCAACGCCCTCATCGACGCCGCCCTCACCGCCCCCGACACCCAGCGCGCCGCCGGCTACTGGCAGCAGGCCGACCAGAAGATCATGGAGGACGCCGCGATCGTCCCCCTCCTGGACCGCGCCCAGACCACCTACCGCTCCTCCCGGGTCCACGGCGCCTACTTCCTCCCCACAACAGCCGGCTACGACCTGACGCGCGTTTTTATTGCGTAGTTGTGGGGGTGGGGCGCTAGAGCGCCCCACCCCCACAACTACGCGGCGATCGCTGGCATCGCTCCGTCTCGCCTGGCGGCTCGCTGCGCGATCAGATTCTCGCTCCGCTCGAATCTGCCTTCGGACGCGATCGCGGCCTCTCAGCCTGTTGCGGGGTTGCCGCGGTGGCTCAGGTCCCCGCGCCCCTGCGGCCGACAGCTGATGTGTCCGCGTCCCTGACGGTCCACGTCGTCCCGCCTCTGAGGCTCGCTGGACGAGTCGGAACGATGCCGGGGGGGCGCCCGCAGTGCTCAACCATGGAGGGCAGACCGCTGACCTCAGCCGTCACTGCAACCACGCGACGACCCAGATGGTTGCGATCGCGTCCGAAGGCAGGTTTCGAGCTTGCGAGAACCTGATCGCGCAGCGAGCCTCTGGGCGAGTCGGAGCGATGCCAGCGATCGCCCGCTGTGCTCGACGATGGAGGGCCGCCAAGGCCCGAAGGAGGAGAGAAACGCAATAAGCACGACATACTCTGATCTGATGCGAGCTGGGGAGTTGCGGGGGGTTCTGCGCGGGCGGGATTTTCGGCGGCTCTACGGGACGCGGCTCGCCTCGCAGTTGACGGACGGCCTGTTCCAGGTGGCGCTCGCCGGATACGTGTTCTTCTCGCCCGAGCGGCAGACGACGGCGGCCAAGGCGGCGGCGGCGTTCGCGGTGACGCTGCTGCCCTACTCGGCGCTCGGGCCGTTCGCCGGGGTGTTCATCGATCGGTGGCGGCGGCGGCAGATCCTCGTGTGGACGCCGGTGCTGCGCGCGTTGCTCGTGCTGCTCGTCGCCGGGCTCGTGGCGGGCGGGCAGGACGGGCTCGGCTTCTTCCTCGGCGTGCTCGTGGTGCTGGGCGTGAACCGCTTCTTCCTCGCGGCGCTGTCGGCGGCGCTCCCGCACGTGGTGCGTCGCGACCAGCTGGTCACGGCGAACGCGTTCAGCGTGACCTCCGGGACGGTCATCGCGTTCGCGGGCGCGGGCCTCGGTTACGGGCTCCGGCGGGTGTTCGGCGGCGGGCACGACGGGACGGCGCTGATCCTCGTGGCGGCGGCGGGGTTGTTCCTGCTGGCCGGGCTGATCGCGACGACGCTGCCGAAGGGGCTGCTCGGCCCCCACCGGTCGGCGGAGGCCGCGCCGGGGGAGCCTGCCGCGGCGGAGGCGCCCCGGGCCGTCGAGGTGGTCCGGGGGGTCCTGGGCGGGCTCGTGGACGGGGGGCGGCATATCGCGCGGCGGCCGCAGGCGGCGCTGGCGCTCGGCGCGATCTCGTTTCACCGGTTCCTGTACGGCGTCGTGCTGATCATGACTCTGCTGCTGTGCCGGAACCGGTTCGCCGGCGACCCCGACCGGGGGCTGGAGACGTTCGCGCTGATGCTGGGGGTGTCCGGGGCCGGGTACTTCGCGGCGGCGCTGATCACGCCGCCGGTGGTGCGGCGGATCAGCAAGCAGGCGTGGGTGGCGTGGCAGCTCGGCGGGGCGGCGCTGAGCCTGCTCGTCTTCGGCATGCCGTTCGCGGAGCGCCCCTGGGCGGTCGGCGCCTTCCTGCTCGGCGTCGTGTCACAGGGCGTGAAGCTGTGCGTCGACACGACGCTGCAGGAGTCGATCGACGACGAGTACCGGGGGCGGGTCTTCGCCGTCTACGACATGCTGTTCAACGCGACGTTCGCCGCTGCCGCCGCCGCTGCCGCGACGTGGCTGCCGGCGGACGGGCGCGCCGACCTCACCCTCCTCGCGGTGGTCGTGGCCTACGCGGCGGGCGCCGTCGCCTACCGGACGGCCGCCTCCCGCATGCGCCGGCCCGCGCACGCCCTGCGTTAGAGCGACTCCGCCACGGCGTGCATGGCGGCGGCGATGTGGTGCACCTCGTCTTCCGTGCACACGTACGGCGGCATCGTGTAGACGAGCTTCCCGAAGGGCCGCAGCCAGACGCCGTGCGCCATGGCGATCTCCTGGACGGCCGGGACGTCCACCGGCTCGCGCGCCTCCACGACGCCGATCGCGCCGAGGACGCGGACGTCCGCCACCCCGGGGAACTCCGCGGCGCCGTCGAGCTCGCTGGTCAGGACCGCCTCGATGGCGTCGACCTCGTCCCGCCAGTCGCGCGAGAGCAGCAGGTCGATGGACGCGGACGCGACCGCGGCGGCCAGCGGGTTGGCCATGTAGGTGGGCCCGTGCATGAGGACGCCCGCCTCGCCCGAGGTGATGCCGTGGGCGACGCGGTCGGTGCACAGGGTCGCGGCCATCGTCATGTAGCCGCCGGTCAGGGCCTTGCCGAGGCACATGATGTCGGGGACGACCTCGGCGTGGTCGCAGCCCCACAGCTCGCCCGTCCGGCCGAACCCGGTGGCGATCTCGTCCAGGACCAGCAGGAGGCCGTGCTCGTCGGCGATGTCGCGGAGGGCGCGCAGGTACTCGGGCGCGTAGAAGCGCATCCCTCCGGCGCCCTGCACGATCGGCTCCACGATGATCGCGGCGAGCTCGCCCGCGTGCTCGGCGGCCAGTTCCGCCAGCCCGTCCAGGTACGTCTCGTCGGGTTCGGCGGTGTAGCCGAGCGGGGGCGGGGGCGCGAAGACGTGCTGGGCGAGGACGTCGGCGAACAGGTGGTGCATCCCGTTCACCGGGTCGCAGACGGCCATGTCGCCGAACGTGTCGCCGTGGTAGCCGCCCCGGACGGTGAGGAGCCGGCGCCGTTCCGGACGCCCCTGCGAGCGCCAGAACTGCAGCGCCATCTTGATCGCGACCTCGACCGCGACGGACCCGGAGTCGGCGAAGAACACCTTGGTCAGCGGCTCCGGAGTGAGCTCGACGAGCCGCTCGGCGAGCCGGACGGCGGGCGGGTGCGTGAGCCCGCCGAACATCACGTGCGCCATCTTGCCGAGCTGCCCGGTGACGGCCGCGTTCAGCTTCGGGTGGTTGTAGCCGTGCACGGCCGCCCACCACGAGGACATGCCGTCGATCAGCTCGGTGCCGTCGGCGAGGGTCAGCCGCACCCCGTCCGCCGACACGACCGGCAGCGCGGGCGCCGCCGCGGGCATCGGCGCGTAGGGGTGCCAGATGTGCTCGCGGTCGAACTCCAGCATCCGCTCGGTCTCGCGGGGGCTCATCCGCCCCAGCTGCAGCGGGATCACTCGCCCTTCCCCTCGTCCGCGGGGGCGCCGACGCCCTCGGCGGCGGCCCAGCGGCGCAGTTCCTCGGCCGCGGCCTCCTTGCCGATCATGCCGCGGTCCAGGCGGAGTTCGAGGAGGAACTTGTAGGCGCGCCCGACGAGGGGGCCGGGGGCGATGCCGAGGATCTCCTGGATCTCGTTGCCGTCGAGCTCCGGGCGGATCGCGGCCAGTTCCTCCTCCTCAGCCAGCCGCTCGATCCGCACCTCCAGGTCGTCGTAGGTGCGGCGCAGCCGGTCGGCCTTGCGCTTGTTGCGGGTGGTGCAGTCGGCGCGGGTCAGCTTGTGCAGGCGGGTGAGGAGCGGCCCGGCGTCGCGGACGTAGCGGCGGACGGCCGAGTCCGTCCACTCGCCGGTGCCGTAGCCGTGGAACCGCAGGTGCAGCTCCACGAGGCGGGACACGTCGGAGATGACGTCCTTCGGGTAGCGCAGCGCGGTCAGCCGCTTGCGGGCCATCTTCGCGCCGACGACCTCGTGGTGGTGGAAGGAGACCCGGCCGCCGGCCTCGAAGCGCCGGGTCTTGGGCTTGCCGACGTCGTGCAGCAGTGCCGCGAGCCGCAGCACGAGGTCGGGGCCGTCCTCCTCCTGCGCGATCGCCTGCTCCAGCACGATCAGCGAGTGCTCGTAGACGTCCTTATGCCGGTGGTGCTCGTCGATCTCCAGCCGCAGCTTGGGCAGCTCGGGCAGGACGTGCGCGGCGAGGCCGGTGTCGACCAGCAGCGCCAGGCCCTCCCGCGGGTACAGGCCGCAGAGCAGCTTGGACAGCTCGTCGCGGACCCGTTCGGCCGACACGATCTCGATGCGGCCCGCCATGTCCTTCATCGCGCGGACGACGTCGGGCGCGACGGTGAAGCCGAGCTGGGAGGCGAACCGGGCGGCGCGCATCATCCGCAGCGGGTCGTCGCTGAAGGAGTCCTCCGGCCGGCCGGGCGTCCGCAGCACCTTGCGCTGCAGGTCGGTGAGGCCGCCGAACGGGTCGACGAACTCGTGCCCGGGCAGCCGCGCCGCCATCGCGTTGACGGCGAAGTCGCGGCGGCGCAGGTCCTCGACCAGGGACGTCCCGTAGGACACCTCCGGCTTGCGGGACTTCGGGTCGTAGGACTCGCTGCGGTAGGTGGTGATCTCCAGCTCGACGCCGTCCTTGCGCAGGCCGACCGTGCCGAACTCGATGCCGATCGTCCAGTGCGCGTCCGCCCAGCCGCGGATGATCTCCAGGGTGCGCTCGGGCGGGGCGTCGGTGGTCAGGTCCACGTCCTTGGTCGGACGGCGCAGCAGCGCGTCCCGGACGGGCCCGCCGACCAGCGCCAGCTCGTGACCGGCCGCCGCGAACCGGGCGCCGAGCTCGTCGGCGACGGGCGCGATCCCGCGCAGCAGCTCGGCGATCGCGGTGCGCCGCGAGGACTCTGGGGTCACGTTCTGGTCAGGCACGGCCATCGAGCGTATTTCCTTGGTTGACGGGCTGACAAAGGACTTTCTGGCGAGCGCCGGGGTCCGCGCGGGAGTCTTTTCGGGGCCGAAGAAGGACGGGGCCCTTCACACGCCCCGATCCCCGGGTTACGTTTCGGGCACCCGACGACGCTCCGCGCGACCCGGTGAGCCTCCCGTACGACAACGGTAGCGGGATCCAAAAGGGCCACGGTCCGCCGCACGTGCGGTTGAGGCGCGTCGCGAGGGGTTCGCCGTGCGGCGCGGCAGGGATGAGACCTGCCGTTCCGGGTATGTGGGGGTCTCCCCCCGCAGGGTGTGCGACGCACGGGGCCGCAGGGAAACCGGATCCGGGGGTGAGCGGGGCATGCCCCGCGGGATGGAGCCGAACATGAAGGACGCTCTCACCATCCACCGCGCGCTTCTCGGCTGGGAGACGGCGCACGAGATCGTGCGGCTGCCCCTCGCGATGACCCGGGCCGACGAGCTGCCCAGGGCGCTGGGCCTGCCGCCGGAGCGGTGCCTGGTGACGCGCGTCTACTCCTGCGAGGGCGCCCACCGCGGCCGTCCCTTCCTGGCCGGGGCGATCGTCCCGGCGGGCCGGCGGCCGTCCACCGAGGCCGTGCGGTCGGCCGTGGGCGCCCGCGCCGTCCGGCCCGCGCACGCGGACGTGGTCAACGCCGTCACCGAGTACGCGGCGGGCCTGGTCTGCCCGCTGCTCCTGCCGGAGTCGATGCCCCTGCTGATCGACCGCGAACTCGTGGACGGGCTCCACGCCCACGGCGTCGTCTACACGGCGACCGGCGAGGCGTCCACGGCGCTCGGCATCAAGGCCAGCGTCCTGTACTCCCTCTGCCGCCCGAAGCCCGTCGACCTGCTGGCCCCGCTCAGCGCCGCGTCCGCCCCCGGACGCGACCACGTGACGACCTGAGCCTCCCGCCCGCCGCGGCCCCGCCGGCGAGTGGCACCCGGCAACGCCATGAACACCGACGGACTAACATCGGGGCCGTGGTGCGGGAAAACGACGCCCGCCGTCCTCGGCCTGTCCTCGCGCCGCCGGACGGGCTCTGGACGGGCACGGCGTGAGGGCGGACACGGCGTGACAGCGGTCGGACGCGCGTTGGCGCTGGCCGCGATGCTGCCCTGTCTCGCGATGGCGGCCTCCCCGGCCATGGCGTCCCCGGCACGGACCCCGGCGAGGGCCCCCGCCGGCGCCCCGGCGGCGGCACATGCGCGCGCGCAGGTGGCGCTCGCGCTCACCAAGGTCACCCCGAAGACCCTCGCCGCGAACTCCAGGATCGAGATCTCCGGGGCGGCGCGGAACCGCAGCGGCCGCGCGCTGGCCGGCCTCACCCTGCGGCTGCGCTACAGCGCCCAGCCCGTGACCAGCCGGAGCCAGCTCGACCAGCTCGCGTCCGGGCAGCAGACCGCGCTGCCCAACGTCGCCCCGCAGCAGCAGTCGCTCGCGCAGGCGACCAGGCCCGGCGTGACCCAGGGCTGGAGCTTCCGGACCACCGCCCAGCAGCTGGGCCTGCGCGCCCCCACCGGCACCCCCGGCGTCTATCCGATGCGCGTCGAGGTGCTGAACTCCGCGCAGCAGGTCGTCGGCGGCCTGACGACCTTCCTGACGATGATGCCGAAGCAGCGGAGCTTCAAGCCGGTGGCGGTCGGCTGGGTGCTGCCGCTGATCGACCGGATGCACCGCGCCAACGACCGCACGTTCATCGACGACGATCTCGCCAAGGAGCTGGCGCCCGGCGGCCGGCTCCACCGGATCGTGGAGGCGGCCTCCACCACCGGAACGCCGGTCACCTGGGCGATCGACCCGGCGCTGCTGGACGACGTCCGGCAGATGGCGTCGGGCGACTACTTCGTCAAGCCGCCCGGGGCGGCGAAGGCCGTCCGCAAGGAGAAGAGCAAGGTCGCCGCGACGTGGCTGACGTCGCTGAAGAACGCCTCGAAGGGCGACCCGTACTTCGTCCTGCCCTACGCCGACCCCGACGTCACCGCGCTGGTCCGGCGCAAGACGACCGGGGACATCGGCGTCGCCTTCGACGCGCGCAACACCGCCTTCGTGGCGCAGATCCTCGGACGCCAGCCCGACGCCCACGTCGCCTGGCCGGCGTCCGGCGTCGGCGGGCCCGGCACGCTCGAACAGCTCGCCAAGTACGCCCTGAAGGACGGCGGGTCCTTCCTGATGAGCAGCTCGCAGTTCGAGAACCCCGTGACGGGCGCGCAGCCGAACGCGACCACCGCGCTCCAGACGCACCTGGGCGCCAAGAAGGCCCTCCTCTACGACCAGACGATCACCCAGATCCTGAACGAGGGGGCGCGGTCCGCCTCCCGGGCGCTGATGAGCGAGCAGCGGTTCCTCGCCGAGACCGCGATGGTCGCGGCGGAGGCGCCGAGCGTCCAGCGCACCGTCGTCGTCGCCCCCGACCGGCTGTGGGACCCCGCCGACGGGCTCGCCAAGAACCTGCTCACCTACACCAAGGCCGCGTCCTGGATGCGCGAGATGCCGCTGCGCACGATCGAGGCGGCCCAGCCGCAGAACCGCGTCTTCCACGGATACTCCGACAGCTACGAGAAGTTCGAGCTCGGCGACGTCCACCTCGACCAGACCCGGGCGATCGCGAAGCGCGCGGCGACGTTCAAGGCCGTGATGACCGGCCCGGTGAAAATCTCTTACGAGCGCGCCGTGCTGCGGCTGGAGTCGGTCGGCTGGCGGACGTCGCCGGGACGCGCCAAGCGGGCCCGCAAGGCGCTGGAGGACGAGCTCCGCGGCGACATGGACCTGGTCCGCGTCGTCCCCCCGAAGAACAGGCGCGTCCTGATGGGGGGCAGTTCGGGCAAGCTTCCCGTCCTGGTCGAGAACACGCTGCCCGACCAGTCGGTGCGGGTCCGGCTCGTCGTGACCTCGGAGAACACCGCCAAGCTCAAGCTGGGCGAGCTGGAACCGAACGACGCGGTGATCGAGCTCGGGCCCGGGGAGCGTGCCCAGCGGTGGATCCCCGCGCAGGCGGCCGGCAACGGCAACTTCGGCGTTCGCCTCAATCTGCAGATTCCCGGCGCGGGCGGCCGGACGTACGGTGACGGCGAGACCATCACGGTCACCACGACCGGGTACGGGCGGCTCGCCCTGCTCATCACGGGCGGCGGACTTGCCGTACTCTTCGTGGGCGTCGGAGTGCGGGCCATCAGAGCGAGGCGCCGCCGGAAAGCGGAGGCAGCCGGTGACGGGTCGACCGGAATGGGATCGCCAAGGGCAGGGGCAGCAGGGGCCGGGCTCCCCGGCGCCGGGTTCCCAGGGCCCGGGATACCCTCCGCCGAATACTCCGGGACCCCCGGGACGGGGCTACCCGGCACAGGGCGGCCCCCAGGGGTACCCGCCGGGCCCGCCGCCCCAGGGACCGCCCCAGGGACCGCGCCCGCAGGGGCCGATGCCGCAGGGCCGGCCGGGGATGCGGCCGGGTCCGCAGACCCCCGGCCCGAGGACCCCGCAGCAGTACCCGGGCCCGCCGACGGGCCGGCCGCCGGGCACGGCCAACACGGCCGCCGAGACGGTGGTTGACATCCCCCTTCCAGGCGGAAGCCCGCCGGACTCCGACACCACGGTCGTGGACACGCCTCCGGCGCAGGAGGGCAAGGGCTCGTCCGGCATCCTGAAGTCCGGCGCGATCATGGCGGTGGGCACCCTCGCGTCCCGCGTCACCGGCTTCCTGCGCACGGCCGTGATCGTCGCTGCGCTCGGCACCGGGCTGCTCGCCAACTCCTACAACACCGCCAACACCATCCCCAACCAGATCTACGACCTGCTGCTGGGCGGCATCCTCACCAGCGTCATCGTCCCGCTCCTGGTGCGGGCCAAGCAGCGCGACCGGGTCGCCGGGGAGCAGTACGAGCAGCGCGTGTTTACCCTCGCGGTGATCGGGCTCGGCGTCCTCACCGTCGTGTCCGTGCTGCTCGCGCCGCTGTTCATCGACATCCTGGCGGGCAGCTACAGCGGCGACCAGCGCGAGGTCGCCATCCTGTTCGCCCGGTTCTTCCTCCCCCAGCTGTTCTTCTACGGCGTCGGGGCGTTCGCCGGGGCCGTCCTCAACACGCGCGGCAGCTTCGGCGCGCCGATGTGGGCGCCCGTCCTGAACAACATCGTGGTGATCGCGGTCGGCGGCGCGTTCCTCGCGATCACCACCGGCCGCGTCGACCCGTCCAGCATCACCGACCAGCAGCTCATGCTGCTGTCCATCGGCACGACCGGCGGCATCGTCCTGCAGACGGTCGCCCTGTGGCCGTCGCTGCGCCGCGTCGGGTTCCGGTGGCGGCCCCGGCTCGACTTCCACCGCGGCGAGCTCGGCGAGGTCGGGCGGATGGCGGGCTGGACGCTGCTGTACGTCGTCGCCGCCCAGGCCGCGTTCGCCGTCGTCACCGCGCTGACGAACAGTGCCGGGAAGCACGCGTACGTCCAGGGGCTCGGCGAAGGCTACGGGTACACCCCGTACTTCAACGCCTACCAGCTCTTCCAGCTCCCCTACGCGATCGTGGGGGTCTCGGTGATCACCGCGCTGCTGCCGCGGATGAGCCGGTTCGCCGCCGAGGGCAAGACCGCCGACGTGCGCGCCGCCTTCTCCAGCGGGCTGAGGCTCTCCTCGGTGATCATCATGCCGGCGGCGGCGCTGATGCTGGTGCTCGGACCGGAGATCACCACCGTGCTGTTCGCGCACGGCAACACCAACGCCGACGACGCCCTGGTGATCGCGCGGGTCATGCAGATGTTCGCGATCGCGCTCGTCCCGTTCTCGATCTACCAGCTGATGCTGCGGGTCTTCTACTCCTACGGCGACACCCGGACGCCCGCGCTGATCGGCCTCGTCGTCACCTCCACGAACATCGCGATGGCGTTCACCGCCTACAACGTCCTCGACCTCAAGTGGATCGTGGTCGGCATCGCGGGCGGGTTCGCGATCAGCAACGTGGTCGGGACGGTCACCTGCTGGCTGGTGCTGCGCCGCAAGCTCGGCGGCATGGACGGGCGCCGCGTCGTCGGCGGCCACCTCAAGCTGCTCGTCGCGATCTGGCCGCTGATCGGCTTCGCCTACGCGGCGCACACGGTCGCGGACGCGCTGGGCGGCATCGACACGATGGTGCCCGCGCTGGCCACCCTGATCGCCGGATCCGTCGGCGGCGGGCTGCTGTACGTGCTGTTCGCCAAGCTGCTGCGGGTGGAGGAGATCCAGACGACCATCGCGACGTTCGCCCGCCGGCTGCCGGGGCGGGCAAAGTAAAAAAGGACGCGCGGCGATAAGGCGGCCACTCGCGCGAGTAACCACTACCATGTGGGGGACTACGGCTTGCGGGGCGACACCCTGGGGAACGCAAAGAGGAGGGTCGGAGGCGTAAGCTGCCACGCCACGAACATGGGATCTGACCACCTGTGCAGGACGTTGCCGTGAGCACGTCAGTCATCGAGCCCGGCACCCGTCTCGCCGGCCGCTACCGGCTCGAGGAGCGCATCAGCGACTCGGGCGGCTCGTCGCTCTGGAAGGCCATCGACGAGATCCTCGCGCGGGCGGTCGCCGTCCGCACCTTCGACCCCGAGTTCCCCCGGATCGCCGAGGCGGTCACGTCGGCACGGTCGGCCAGCCGGCTGACCGACCCCCGCCTGACCCAGGTGTTCGACGCCGACGACTCGGGGGAGAGCGCCTACATCGTCAGCGAATGGGTCGCCGGCGAGACCCTGGAGGGCATGCTCGCCAAGGCCCCGCTGGAGCCGGGCCGCGCCGCGACCCTGCTCTACGAGGCGTCCGAGGCGATCTCCGCCGCGCACGCCGCCGGGCTCTCCCACCTCTGCCTCACCCCCCGCGACCTGGTCTGGACGACCGGCGGCACCGTCAAGATCCTCGGTGTCGCCACCGACGCCGTCCTGTGCGACCGCGAGTCCGACGACTCCGCCGCCGAGGACGTGCGCGGCCTCGGCCGGATGCTGTACGCGGCGCTCACCGCCCACTGGCCCGGTGACGAGGACGGGTCCGCCCTGCCGGCCGCGCCCGCGTCCGACGGCCTCCCGCACGCGCCCCGCCAGGTCCAGGCCGGCATCTCGCACGCGATCGACGCGATCGTCTGCCGCTGCCTCGGCATCGGCACGGGCGAACCGCTCGCGTCCCCCGCCGACCTGGCCAAGGCGCTGCGCGGCGTCCCGCGCACCCCGCTGCCGCTGTTCGCCGGGCTCGGCAACGCCCCGCCGGCCGCCCCGCGGCAGACGCCGCCGAGGCGCCCCGCGGCGCAGTCGGCTCCGCCGCAGCAGCCGCACCGGCAGCCCGCCCCCGAACCGCCCGCGGCCTCGCACGTCCCACCGCCGCGTGCGCGCGCCCAGCGGCACGCCTCACCGCCGCCCCCGCCGCCGGTTTCCGCCACCCGGACGACGCCCGCGCACACCCACGGCGGCCCGAAACGTCCGGCCAACCGCGCCCTGATGGGCGTCGCCGCGGCCGCGCTGACCGTCATCGTCGGGCTCGGGGCCTGGGCGCTGACCGGCCTCGTCGGCGACGACAAGCCCAAGGGCGGCGGCCCCACCGACAACGCCCAGACGAGCGCGCCGCCCAAGCCGACGGTCGTGAAGCTCACCCCGCAGCGTCCCCTGCCCGCCGAACTCCCCATGGGCGGTCACACCGACGGCGCGATCAGCAAGAACCTCGCGTCCGTCGTCGACGGCAAGCCCAGCGGCGACTGGGAGACCCAGAGCTACGCCGACGCCGACTTCGGCCGGTACTCCAAGGGCCTCGGCGTCCTGCTCGACATGGGCAAGCCCGTCAAGGTCGCCAACGTGAAGGTCTACTCCCCGGTGAGCGGCGGGGTGCTGCAGCTCCGCGTCGGCGACTCGCAGTCCCCGACCGACCTGAAGCGCGTCGGCGAGCAGACTCCCAACGGCGGCGAGGTCGCCTTCGCCGTGAACCCGCAGGCCACGGGCCGGTTCGTGCTCGTCTGGTTCACCCAGCTGCCCGGCGGGCCGTTCAAGGGGCGGCTCGGCGAGATCGCCGTCTACGGCGCGACCGGCTGATCACGTTCCGGCAGCGGGCAGATATGGGCTGTGACGTGGAGCGGCGCATGTCTGTATCGTGCCTGTGAGCAGTTTGTCCCCTCGCCCCCAGGATCACGTGGTGCCTTCCTCAGCAGCCGGCCGCGGATGCCCGGCGCCAACCGGGCGTCCCGAAAGAGAAGGCGGTCGCTCATGACGTCGGTGAGCATGCGTCGCGTAGGCGAAGTGCCCGACAAAGAGCTCCTCGCCCGGCACGCCCAGGGGGACCCGCACGCCTTCGCCGAACTCGTGCACCGCCACCGCGACCGCATGTGGGCGGTCGCGCTCCGCACGCTCGGCGACCCGGAGGAGGCGGCGGACGCGCTGCAGGACGCGTGCCTCTCGGCGTTCCGCGCCGCCGGGCGCTTCCGCGGAGACGCCGCCGTCACGACCTGGCTGCACCGCATCGTGGTGAACGCGTGCCTCGACCGCGTCCGGCGCAAGTCCGTCCGCCCGGCGACGCCGATGGGCGACGACGCGACGTTCGACGCCGTCGCGCCCAAGATGCCCGACCCCACCGACGCGCACGGCGTCTCCCTCGACGTCCGCACCGCGCTGGAGCAGCTGCCGTACGAGCAGCGGGCCGCCCTGGTCCTCGTCGACATGATGGGCTACTCCGTCGACGACGCCGCACAGGTCATGGAGGTCCCGCCCGGAACGATCAAGAGCCGGTGCGCGCGGGGCCGCGCCCGGCTCGCGCCCCTTCTCGTCCACCACCGGAACCGACGCGAGCCCAGGAACGTCGGAGGTGTGGAAGGAGGTGGCATGCCCAAGTGAACCCCGCGCACCTTGACTACGACGTCTTGGCCGACCTGGCCGAGGGACTTCTCGAAGACGACGAAGCCGCCTCCGTCAACGCACACCTAGACACCTGCGCCGACTGTCGTGAGCTGTCCGCCGACCTTGCGGACGTCTCCCGGATCCTGGCGGAGGCCCCGGTGCCGTCCATGCCCGCCGAACTGGCCGAGCGCATCGACACCGCCATCGCGGCGGAATCGATGCACACCGCCACCGTGGCGAGCCTGGAGCAACGGCGCGGAAGGCGGCATTGGCGGATACTGTCGGCGGCCGCGGCGACGGTGGTCGTGCTCGGCGGCGGAGCGACGGTCGGCAAGATCGCGCTGGACGGCGCGAGCAGCAGTGACAGCGCGGCGCGGCATCCGGCGCCGCACCGCTCCCTGACCGACCCGGGCTCGGGCTCGGGGGTGCCGAAGGCGGCCCCCGGAGATTCCGACCCCACGTTCAAGGTCGCCCAGAGCGGCACCGACTACCGGTCGGGCACGCTGGGCGAGCAGGTCGGCGGTGTCGTGGCGGGCGAGCAGCAGATGCGCGCCGAGGCCGCCGCGCCGGACGCCCGGCTCCGCGGCTGCGTCGCCGGCGTCGCCGGCGAGCAGAAGCTCCTCCTCGTCGACCAGGCGAGATACGAAGGACGACCCGCGATCATCATCGCCGTGAACGGCGACCGCCCCGGCAGGCGGAACATCTGGGTCGTCGAACCGGACTGCTCCCCGCAGGCCCATCACCTGCTGAAGCAGCTGAAGAACGTCTGATCCCGCCACGCCCTGATCGGGGCACCCGCGCACACCTGAGGGCCATGGACGGCCGATCCCGTCCATGGCCGCTCACGTGAGGCCATGGCCTGCCCAAGACGTCCTGTTCTCTCTATGACGCCCATTTTTCCGGCGAAGTTCGTGGAGCGTCGGCAGCGGTGACGGCGATCTTCCATGCCGTCGCGTCGCGTCCGCCGGGGCGTGCTCAGAGCGAGGCGAGGAAGTCCAGGGCGATCGCCCAGGCGCGCTCGGCCGCCTCGGCGTCGTAGTCGGGCAGGTCGGGGTCGGTGAACAGGTGACCCGCGCCGCGGTAGCGGAACACCTCCACGTCCGCGCCCGCCTTGCGCATCTGCAGGTACCACGCGTTGAGCCAGTCGACGGGCTCCCAGGTGTCGGGGTCGGCGACGTGCAGCTGAACCGGGATGTCGGTGGCCGCGTCCTCCGCGATGTCGGACGTGCCGTGCATCAGCAGCAGCCCGCCCGCCTTCTCGTCGGCGAACGCGAGGTTCTGGGCGATGGAGCCGCCGAGCGAGAACCCCGCGTAGACGAGCCCGCCCTCCCCGGTCAGCGGCGCGGCGGCCACGACGGCGCGGCGCAGCAGCTCGTCCCGCCCGATCTCTTCCTTGATCTCGATCCCGGCCTCGGCGTCGTCGACGACGCGCCCGTCGTAGAGGTCGGGGGCGTGCACCTCGTGCCCGGCGGCACGGAGCCGGTCGGCCGCCTGGAGCACCGCGGGCCGCAGCCCGTACATCGAGTGGAGGAGGAGAATGCGTGCCATGGGGCCCAGCCTAGAGCGCCTCCGGGCCCCTCGGCGGCGGTGCGCGGCCCGGCGCCGCGTACCGGGGAATCTGCGGGCCCTAGGATCGGTTGACGCGACTGTGAGGCCCGGTCGAGCGGCACCGGCGGCCAACGAGGAGAGGCAAGAACTGTGAGCGACGTCCGTAACGTCATCATCATCGGCTCCGGTCCCGCGGGCTACACGGCCGCCGTCTACGCGGCCCGCGGCGACCTCAAGCCGCTGGTGTTCGAGGGTTCGGTGACGGCCGGCGGTGCGCTGATGAACACCACCGACGTGGAGAACTTCCCCGGCTTCCCCGACGGGATCATGGGCCCCGACCTGATGGACAACCTGCGCAAGCAGGCCGAGCGCTTCGGCGCCGAGCTCATCACCGACGACGTCACCGAGGTCGACCTGACCGCCGACCCGAAGGTCGTGAAGGTCGGCGACGAGACCTACCTCGCCAAGACCGTGATCGTCGCGACCGGCTCCGGGTACCGCGAGCTGGGCCTGCCGGACGAGAAGCGGCTGTCCGGCCGGGGCGTCTCCTGGTGCGCCACCTGTGACGGGTTCTTCTTCCGCGAGCAGGACATCGCCGTCGTCGGCGGCGGCGACACCGCGATGGAGGAAGCGATCTTCCTGACCAAGTTCGCCCGCTCGGTGACCGTGGTCCACCGGCGCGACGAGCTGCGCGCGTCCAAGATCATGCAGGACCGGGCGTTCGCCAACGAGAAGATCAAGTTCCTCTGGGACAGCGAGGTCGCCGCGATCCAGGGCGACGACCGGGTGACCGGCGTGACGATCCGCAACACCAGGACCGGCGAGGAGTCCGCCCTGGAGATCACCGGTCTGTTCATCGCGATCGGCCACGACCCGCGCAGCGAGCTGTTCGAAGGGCAGCTGGAGACCGACACCGACGGCTACCTGCTGGTCGACGCCCCCACGACGAAGACGAAGATCCCCGGCGTGTTCGCCTGCGGCGACGTGGTCGACCACATCTACCGGCAGGCCATCACCGCCGCGGGCAGCGGCTGCTCGGCCGCCATCGACGCCGAGCGCTGGCTGCAGGACCGGGACGCCGCCGAGACCGTCCCGCAGGCCTGACCGCCCCACCGGCCATGCGGCGCCGCCCGGCTCACGCGCCGGGCCGGCGCCGCGGCGGTGGGCTGCATCGGGCGGGGGAGCGCCCCGCCCCACGCGAGAACCGAAGGAGACCGATGAAAGCCGTGACCGACGCCGACTTCGCGTCCGAGGTCCTGGAGAACGACAAGCCCGTTCTCGTCGACTTCTGGGCGGAATGGTGCGGCCCCTGCCGGATGGTGGCGCCGATCCTGGAGGAGATCTCCAAGGAGCACGGCGACAAGCTCGACATCGTCAAGCTGAACATCGACGAGAACCCGCAGGTTCCGCAGCGGTACGGCGTCATGCAGATCCCGACGATGAACGTCTACAAGGGCGGCGAGGTCGTCAAGCAGATCATGGGCGCCAAGCCGAAGGCCGCCCTGCTGAGGGATCTCGCCGAGTTCATCTGAACCCGCACCGCCTCCCGCGGCGAGCGCGAACGCGTGGCCCGCACTCCACCCGGAGTGCGGGCCACGCGCCGTTCAGAGCGCCTCAGACGGGCCGCAGGGCCCCTTCGGGGGTCATGGATCCCAGCAGCCGCTCCAGCGCCACCTCGACGTCCTCACGCCATGACAGCGCCGACTTCAGCTCCAGCCGCAGCCGCGGGTACCGGTGGTGCGGCCGGACGGTCTTGAAGCCGACCGACAGCAGGTAGTCGGCGGGCACCATGCACCCGCCCTCCTCGCCCTTCAGGTCGCCGAACGCCTCGATCGCCTTCACGGCGCGGCGCGTCAGGTCCTTCGCGACCCCCTGGACGAGCATCCGGCCGATGCCGCCGCCCGCGAACTCCGGCAGGACGTGCGCCGTCATCAGCAGCACCGCGTCCGCGCTCACCGGGCTCGTCGGGAACGCCACCGACCGCGGCACGTACAGCGGCGGCGCGTACATGACGAACCCCGCCGGAACGTCGTCCACGTAAACGATCTTGCCGCAGCTGCCCCACTCCAGGAGGGTCGAGGAGATCCACGCCTCCTTCTCCAGGCCCGCGTCGCCGCTCTCCCGGGCCCGGTCCCGGCTCACCGGATCCAGCTCCCAGAACACGCACCCGCGGCAGCGGTGCGGCAGATCATCGAGATTGTCCAGCGTGATGTTGACGAGACGACGCGACACCGGGTCGGCACCCCCTGTTGCGATCCTCGCCCGCCGGCCTGGGACCCGTGACGGCGGAAGCTCCCGGCAAACCATCCGGGACCCGCGGGCATCGTATCGGACAGGAGTTTCCCCAATGCCGCGGCGCGCCACACCCGAGCGCCCCGCCGCGGCGGTCATGACGTAGTTTGCAGGGAAGCCGAATCGCCCCGGAGGTGCCTCGTGGAACAGCACTCGCGTACGGATGCCTATGCGGATCGCTACGCCGCCCGTGCCGCCGGCATGGTGCCGTCGGAGATCCGGGCCCTGTTCGCGATGGTCTCCCGGCCCGAGGTGGTCTCGCTCGCGGGAGGCGCGCCCTACGTCTCAGCGCTCCCCCTCGACGCCGTCGGCCGGATGATCGGCGAACTCGTCGCCGGCAAGGGCGCCGAGGTCCTCCAGTACGGCTCCGCCCAGGGCGACGAGCGGCTCCGCGAGCACATCTGCGAGGTCATGTCCCTGGAGGGCGTCCACGCGTCCGCGGACGACGTGGTCGTCACCGTCGGCGCGCAGCAGGCGCTCGACCTCATCACCAAGATATTCGTCGACCCCGGCGACGTCGTCCTGGCGGAGGCCCCGTCCTACGTGGGCGCGCTAGGCACGTTTGCCTCCTACCAGGCCGACGTGGTGCACGTGCCCCTGGACGAGGGCGGCCTCGTCCCGTCCGCGCTGCGCGAGACCCTCGCCCGCCTCCGCGCCCAGGGACGCCGGGTCAAGTTCCTCTACACCGTCCCGACCTTCCAGAACCCCGCGGGCGTCACCCTCACCACGGCCCGCCGCGCCCAGATCCTGGAGATCTGCGCCGAGTACGACGTGCTGGTCATCGAGGACAACCCGTACGGGCTCCTCGGCTTCGACGGCGAGCCCATGCGGGCCCTCCGCGCGGACGACGCCGAACGCGTCATCTACCTCGGCTCGTTCTCCAAGACGATCGCCTCCGGGCTCCGCGTCGGCTGGGTGCTGGCGCCGCACGCGGTGCGGGCGAAACTCGTGCTGGCCGCCGAGTCCGCGATCCTCTGCCCGTCGAACTTCTCGCAGCTCGCCGTCCGCGAGTACCTCGCGACGCAGCCGTGGCGGGAGCAGATCAAGGACTTCCGGGAGCTGTACCGGGCGCGCCGTGACGCGATGCTGGAGTCCCTTGACCAGCTCATGCCCGACGGGTGCACCTGGACGCGCCCCGCCGGCGGCTTCTTCGTCTGGCTCACCCTTCCCGAGGGACTCGACGCCAAGGCGATGGCCCCCCGCGCGATCGCCGAGCGCGTCGC
Organism: Actinomadura verrucosospora; assembly: GCF_039540335.1. Classification (NCBI taxonomy): domain Bacteria; kingdom Bacillati; phylum Actinomycetota; class Actinomycetes; order Streptosporangiales; family Thermomonosporaceae; genus Actinomadura; species Actinomadura verrucosospora. The sequence goes on from NZ_BAABEV010000037.1 coordinate 25,275, forward strand.
CTACGTCCCCGGCACCGGCTTCTACGCGGACGGCACCGGCCACCGGCACATGCGCCTGTCCTACTGCTTCCCCGAGCCGCACCGGATCCGCGAGGGCGTCCGCCGGCTGGCGGGCGTGGTGGAACAGGAGATCCGTCTCCGGGACACTTTCGGGAGCCCCCGCGGCGGCACGTCCACCGGCGTCCAGACGCCGGGCCCGGGCATCGTCTGACTGTTTCACGTGAAACGAGGAGCATCTTGGAACTGGGGCATGTCGTCGTTCTCGCCGGAGGGCTCTCCTACGAGCGGGAGGTCTCGCTCCGTTCCGGCAGGCGGGTCGCCGACGCGCTGCGCGCCCGCGACATCCCGGTCGAGCTCCGCGACGCCGACGCGACCCTCCTGGACTCCCTGACCGACGACCCGCCGGACGTCGTCTTCCCCGTCCTGCACGGCGCGGCGGGGGAGGACGGCTCGATCCGCGACGTCCTCGGACTCCTGGACGTCCCCTATGTCGGCGCCCGCCCGGACGCGTGCCGCGTCGTCTGGGACAAGCCGACCGCCAAGTCGGTGGTGCGGCGCGCGGGTCTGCGGACGCCCGAGTCCGTCGCCCTGCCCAAGGAGGTCTTCCACGACCTCGGCGCGGCGTCCGTCCTGGACCAGATCGTCCGCGGCCTCGGCCTGCCCCTGTTCGTGAAGCCGACCCGCGGCGGCTCGGCCCTCGGCACCTCCGTCGTCCACGAGGCGTCCGAGCTGTCGGCCGCCATGGTCGGCTGCTTCGCCTACGGCGACGCCGCCCTCGTCGAGCGCTACATCGAGGGCACCGAGGTCGCGGTCAGCGTCATCGAGCGCGACGGCGCCCCGACCGCCCTCCCCGCCGTGGAGATCGTCGCCCCCGGCGGACGCTACGACTACACGGCCCGCTACGACGCCGGCGACACCGAGTTCGTCACCCCGGCCCGCCTCACCCCCGAAGCGACCGCCCGCGCCGCCGAGGCCGCGATCACCGCCCACCGCGCCCTGGGCCTCCGCGACCTCTCCCGCACCGACCTCATCGTCTCCCCCGACGGCGAGGTGCACTTCCTGGAGGTCAACGTCGCCCCCGGCATGACGGAGACCAGCCTCCTCCCCCGAGCCGTCAGCGTCGCCGACCTGGACTTGGGCGAAGTGTGCGAATCCCTCCTCCGCTCCCACCTCCGCTGACCCCACAGCTGACCGCCCAGGCCTCGCCACTGCCATCCCCCGTCCCACCCGAACGCCGCAGGGGCCCACGGCCGAACCCGCTGCCTCGCCACAGTGACCCCCTTGTGCACAACGCAACGGCCCCGCGCACGACGGCAAGGCGATCGACCGCGCGCCCTTCCAAGTGCTCGCCGAAGTTCCCACTAGCAAGTCACCCTGAACCGCCTACACCACCCCGTTCAGGTGCCGCCGCGGACGGCAGCCGCCGCTAATCGCCCGCCATGAAGACTGCGGGCTGAACTCGTCCGAGCGAGGCTCACCGACCGCTCCGGCCATCACCAAAGCCCGCAGATGGGCCTAGATCTACTCCCTGGCCCCCGTCAGGCGGAAGCGGCACTTGATCTCGACCTGCCCCACACTCGCCCGCCTCCTGGCACTAGAGCGACCTACAAGGGCATCGGCTGACCAATAGATCACCAGAGGACGGGCCCAAGGAACACTCGGCCCGCGATCACGACGGCTCACTAGTAAACGAGGCGCAGCCGAGGGCGTTCGACACCAGGGCCACGACACGCAGACCCCACCACCCCCACACAGGGCCACGCCTCAGCCTCGTTCGCGCCGGGAAGAACGTCAATCAGGCTCTCGTACGGGCCGACCACGCAAGGCCGCACAAGCGGCGAGGGGGGCATCAAGGCCCAAGACGATCTTTCCCTCCCACCTCTCCCACCTCTCCCACCGCGATCCAGCCCGGGACCGCCCTAGGCCTGCCTCAGGCACCCAGGGGCCGCGTGTCTGCAGGGCCAAGGTCAAAGGCCCCAGAACTCCCACTCCAGGGCGCCAAATGGCACTGCACGACAAGGCGCAGTCCCCACTCTGCCTCCTGCCCGCCGAGAACCCTGACCCTCGTTTCACGTGAAACAGCGAACTCCGCGCTCACGTAGGTGGACGCCCCAATGGAGCCCTCCCCAGGCCCATGGCAACCCACAGCGGTGAGGCAGCCGAGAACCCCAACCGCACACGACGAGCTCGCGCACGCGGCACACGGTCGTCCGCTCCTCGGTCGAACCCCCGCGCTCCGCAGGTCGTCCCTCATGCTCAGCCCCTCGGGCGTTCCCACGGTCACCTACACCGATACTCAGGACTTCATTCGCCCGTCCACTCCCGAATTCCACGGGTTACAGGCGCACAGTTTCACGTGAAACCTGCTCCGGCGGGCACGGGGATCGAGGTGCCACAACAGCGCTCACCCGACCACCTACCGCCAACCGTCCCCTCAGGCGTCGCGACCCGCGCCGAGGTGGGCCGGAAGTTCAACCGCCATGCCCGGACGCCGCTGTGGCGACCATTGCACCCCCCCGGGGGGCAGGGCACGAGAACCCGTAATCCGGCATCACCGTCGGCGCGGTTGACCCGCCCGGCCGTTGTCTGCGACCGCTCATAGGCTCACGTGCGCGAAGGGATCACCACGGGCGATCATCGTCAGCGCGGCCGCCCCGTCCAGGACGCCGTTTGTCTACGACCGCAGCGGGAGCGCCAGAACCATCAGGCGGATCACTCGTCGATGCGGCCGGTGTATCCGGTACACCGGCGATCGCGACCGACCGCGAAGCGCGAGGACGGCGCAACTGGGTCACCAGGCGGGTCGCCGTCGACGCAGCCGGCCCCTGCCCGAGACGCCGTTGGTGGCGGACTGCTTCGTCACATGGAGCTGGACGCCACAGGAACACCTGCGCTCACCGTAGACGCGGCCCGCATGCGCGGCGCGCCCCGACCGCATGGCAGAGGGCTGTGTGCGACGAGAACAACAGGCGGATCAAGCGACGGCGTGGTCGGTTTGTCCGGGACGCCGTTGTCTACGGCCGGGTGTGATGTGTGTGGCGACCCGCTGTCTGGGGGCGGGCACGAACGCCGACGCCAACCGGGATGGCCAAGTCATTTTGGAGGCATTCACCGCGCTGCTCAAGGCGCGGCCGGATCAAGCACCCGCATCGTCGGCCCGGCTGGCCTGTCGACAACGGTCCACGGCGCCCAGGGGAAGACTCGGGGGAGGCAGGGAGTCGCCCGTTGGAGACCCACACTTACGCACCACGGCTAGGACCGCCCGCTCACCGCGGGGGGGACGACAGGCACACGAGGCGGGTCCCCGTCGGTGTGGCCGGCCTGCCCGGGACACCGCTGTAGGCGCCCTACCGCGGCGCACAGTGCTGGGCGAGACGAGTCACCAGTCGGATCACCGTCGGCGTGGCCGGCCTGCCCGGGGTGCCGTTGGTGGCGCATGACCGCAGGGCACAATGCTGGGCGAGACGAGTCGCGGGGCGCATCATCAACGGCGTGGCATGTCTGTCCGGTACGCCGTGGATTGTGGGCAACCGCGAAGCAGGAGGGCGCAACAGGTCACCATGCGGGTCACCGTCGACTTGGCGGGGCTGCCAGGAGGCGCCGCTCTGGGGCCAACTAGCGCCTTAGAGGGGTGGAGGCGACGGGGGGGACTATTTGAGTCACCCTTGCCGCATTTGCCTGGCCGGTACGCCGGTGTATGCGGCCGAGCGCGCAGCATCGAGGGCGCGACGGGGCCACCTTCCGGATCGCCGTCGGTGCGACGGCTCGTCCAGGACGCCGTTGTCTGCGGCTGGCCGTGCAGTATCGCGGGGACGCGGCAGGAACAGCAGGCGGGTCAGCGTCGACGCGGTCGGCTTGTCCGTTGTGGGGTTGGTTGTGATCGACCGCGAAGCACGGGGGCGCGGCAGGACGGCCGGGCGGAGCATCGTCGGCGTGGCCGGTTTACCCGGGGCGCTGCTGTAGGCGGTCTACTGTGCGCTCCATAAAGCTGAGCGCGACGGGGAGAAGAGGCGCATCGCTGTGGGCGTGGTTGGTTTGTATGGGACGCCTGCGGTGGGTGGCGGCCCTGCGCTCAGCGGGTGAGCCGGTACGCCGACGCTCGCTGGGGTGGCCAGATCCCTTTGCGGCGATCATCGTGCCTCTCTTGGTGCCGCGGACCGCGTTCGCATCGGCGGTCCGGGGGACTGTCGACGGGGGCCGCGGTGGGCAGGATGCGCTGCGGGCTAGGGCGTGTGGCGGGATGCGGCGGCGTGGGGGGGGAGCCGCGACTACGTGCGACGGCTCTCGCTTCTTCGGGCGCGTGGTTCTCGGGGGATGTTTCACGGGAAACGTTGGGCGGGAATGAGAAGCGCCCCGGAGCCTTGGGGGTCCGGGGCGCTGGGGTGCTCGGGCTAGGAGTCGTCCGCCTCGGGGTCGGGGGCCATGGACTTGATGATGCGGTCCAAGTCCTCCAGGGTGGCGAACTCTACGACGATCTTGCCCTTGTTGCGGCCCATGTCGACGCGGACCCTCGTCTCGTAGCGGTCGGAGAGGCGGTCGGCCAGTTCCTTGAGGCCGGGGGCCACCGGCTTCTGGCGGCGGCCCTGGCGCGGCGTCTTCGGCTCGTCCTCCACCTCGCGGAGCGCGATCATCTCTTCGAGCGCGCGGACGGAGAGGCCCTCCTGGACGATCCGCTGCGCCAGGTGCTCCTGGGCCTCGACGCTTTCGAGGGAGAGCAGCGCGCGGGCGTGACCGGCGGACAGCACGCCCGCCGCCACCCGGCGCTGGACGGCGGGCGGCAGGTTCAGCAGGCGGAGCGTGTTGGTGATGTGCGGACGCGACCGGCCGATCCGGGTGGCGAGCTGCTCGTGGGTGGCGCCGAAGTCCTGCAGCAGCTGCTGGTACGCGGCCGCCTCCTCCAGCGGGTTGAGCTGCTGCCGGTGGAGGTTCTCCATGAGCGCGTCACGGAGCAGGTCGTTGTCGCCGGTGTCGCGGACGATCGCCGGGATGACGTCCAGTCCGGCCATCTTCGACGCGCGCCAGCGGCGCTCGCCCATGATGAGCTCGTAGTCGTGCTCCTCCGAGGAGGATTTGCGGACGACGATCGGCTGCAGCAGTCCGACGATGCCGATCGACTCGGCGAGCTCCTCCAGAGCCTGGTCGTCGAAATGCTCGCGGGGCTGGCGCGGGTTGACCGTGATCGAGCGGACGGGCAGTTCCGCGAAATGGGCTCCGGCGACCGGTTCGAGCGACGGTGCGGGAGCGGCCGCGCCGCCCGGGACGGGGCCGCCGGGGTAGCCCGGCTCTCCCGCGCCGTTCGGCTCGGCGGACGTCGGCATGGGCGGGGCGGTGGGAATGAGGGCGCCGAGGCCCCTGCCCAGTCCGCGTCGTTGCTGGCTCACTGGACAGCTCCTCCGTGGGCCATCTCCGAGGCGGCCTCGCTGTAGGCGAGGGCGCCGCTCGAACCGGGGTCGTAGGTCATGACGGACTGCCCGTAGCTGGGCGCTTCGGACACCCGGACGCTGCGAGGGATCACCGTGTTGAGGACGACGTCGCCGAAGTGGCTCCGGACGTCGTCGGCGACCTGCGCGGCGAGGCGGGTCCGGGCGTCGTACATCGTCAGCAGGATGGTCGACACCCTGAGCTTCGGGTTGAGGTGGGCTTTCACGAGGTCGACGGTGCGGATGAGCTGGCCCAGGCCCTCGAGGGCGTAGTACTCGCACTGGATCGGGATGAGCAGCTCGTCGCCCCCGACGAGGGCGTTCACGGTGAGCAGACCGAGCGACGGCGGGCAGTCGATCAGCACGTAGTCGAACTTCTCGATGTCGTAGGCGTCCAGGGCCCGCCGGAGGCGCGACTCGCGGGCCACCTTGGAGACGAGTTCGATCTCCGCGCCGGCGAGGTTGAGGGTGGCCGGCGCGCAGAAGAGGTTGGGGATCTCCGGCGCCGGGACGATGATGTCGGACAGCGCCATGTCCTCGATCAGCACGTCGTAGATCGACGGCACCTCGGCGTGGTGGTCGATGCCGAGGGCGGTGGACGCGTTGCCCTGCGGGTCGAGGTCCACCACCAGCACCTGCGCGCCGTGCATGGCGAGGGAGGCGGCGATGTTCACCGAGCTCGTGGTCTTGCCGACGCCCCCCTTCTGGTTGGCGATGGTGATGACCCGGCATCGGTCGGGCCGCGGCCATTCCCGCTCCCTGCGGCCCGACATCGCCTTGAGCGCGGTGACGGCTGTTTCATGTGAAACCTTGGCGTCCCGCAGCGCCTCTCGCACGAGTTCCGACTCCCCCTGGTTTGGTCCGTTCCGCGACACCGGCGGCTGCGCGCCGGCGTTGGTCGGCACGTAGCCGACGTTCTCCGCGGTACCGGACGTCGTGTTACCCCACATCGCGTGCCCGGAGGGAGCGGTGCCCGGCGATGATCCCGGGTCCGGCCGCGTCCCCCCGGAGGCGGGCGCCGGGGCGCCCTCGTCCGCGCCGGGCCCGCCCGGGCCGGACGGCAGTTCGTCGGGGGATTCGTCGGCGCGGTCAGGCCTGCCCAGTCCTGGTCCCGTGCTCATGAAGACCTCTTCCTCGACCCTTTGGCGCGCCGGGGGGCGCGCTGCCGTCGCCCGACAACCTCTTCTCGGCCGGCGACCACACGGACGAGTGTTGTCGGCGGATCGACCATACCGCGCCCGACTTGCAGCAGCTCCGTCGAGCGCACCCCGAAGCGCTTCAGGACCGGCTCCGCCTCCTCCAGCTCGCCCGCGGCCCGCTCGCCCTTGAGCGCGAGGAGCTCGCCGCCCGGGCGCAGCAGCGGCAGCGCCCACCGGGCCAGGCGTTCGAGGGGCGCGACGGCGCGTGCCGTGGCGACGTCCACCGCGAACTCCTCGGTCACGTCCTCGGCGCGGGCCCGCCGGACCTCGACGTTCCGCAGGTCGAGCAGCTCGACGCACTCGTTCAGGAACGTCGTGCGCCGCAGCAGCGGCTCCAGCAGGGTGATCCGCAGGTCGGGCCGGACGATGGCCAGCACGATGCCGGGGAGCCCCGCGCCCGAGCCGATGTCGACGACCCGGGCGTCGCGCGGTATGGCCGACGAGACCACCGCGCAGTTGATCAGATGGCGTTCCCAAAGCCGGTCGGCCTCGCGCGGCCCGATGAGCCCGCGTTCGACCCCGGCCTCGGCGAGAAACGCCGCGTAGCGCTCCGCGATCGGCAGTGCGTCACCGAAAACCTCCCGTGCAGTCCCCACCAGACGAATCGTTCCACAAAACCCGGTGGGGCCGTGCACGCGAAACGTTCCTGTGAACAACAGGACGCCGGGGTGGGACGACCCTTGCGTTATGGCGATAACCACATGACCCCTCCGCATATTCGCCGAGGGTCGGGTACAGGCTGCCGTGACGCCCGTCCGTCCCTCCGGAAGGAGCTCCGACACATGGGAATCGGAGTCAGTCTCGCATTCATCGCCCTCGGGGCGATCCTGGCTTTCGCCATCCGCGTTGACCTGAGCGGCCTCGACATCCACATGGTCGGATGGATCCTCATCCTGGTCGGTCTGATCAGCCTGGGGTTCACGCTCAAGTACACGCGGCCGCGCCGCGCCGCCGGACGTGTGGTCGGCGCCGACCCCGCCTACGGCGACGAGCCGGGAACGGTGGTCCGCGAGGAGCACATCATCGAGGACCCGCCGCCGCCCGGTGGCCGTCCCGCCGAACGGGTCGAGCGCGTGGTCGAGCACCCGGCGGACACGGGAGTGACGCACGGCCATCCTCAGGACCCGGCCTACGCGCAGGATCCCGCGAACGCGCAGGACCCCGCGGTGCAGAACACGACTTCGCTGGGCGGCGGTGACGTCCAGCGCCGCCGCTGGCGCCGGACCGCCCGGCGGTAGCACCGAGAACCTGCTCGGTGTGCCAGGGCGGCGGTGCACACCGAGCTCCCGAGAGGGCCCCGCGCCGGCCAGGGCGCGGGGCCCTCTCATGCCCGGGAAGCCGCTTCCGTCCGGAAAAGGCGACGGCCCCGACCGGAGGACCGGTCGGGGCCGTGTGAGGCCATGGGGTCAGGCGGGGGAGACGACCACGTAGCGGTCGGGCTCCTCGCCCTCGGACTCGCTGCTGAGGCCCGCGGCGGCGACGGCGTCGTGGACGATCTTGCGCTCGAACGGGGTCATCGGGGCGAGGGGCTTCGGCTCGCCGGACTGCTTGACCTCGTTCGCGACGTCCGTCCCGAGCTTGGTCAGCTCGGCGCGGCGCCGCTCGCGGTAGCCGCCGATGTCCAGCATGAGGCGGGTGCGGTTGCCGGTCTGGCGGTGGACGGCGAGCCGCGTGAGCTCCTGGAGGGCCTCCAGCACCTCACCGCGCTTGCCGACCAGCTCGTCCAGGGAACCTCCGACGACGGCGACGATGGCGCGCTCGCCCTCGACGTCCATGTCGATGTCGCCGTCGTAGTCACCGATGTCCAGCAGGCCCTCGATGTAGTCGGCGGCGATCTCGCCTTCCTGTTCGAGCGCCTGGACGTCGACCTCGGTGGTGTCGGTCTGGCTCAACGGGGTCTCCTTCTCCGGCACATGCTGGGGGTCCAAACTAGCGCTTCTGGGTACCGCTGCGCTTGCTGCGCGACTTGCGGGTCGGCTGGTTGCGCGCGACCTTCGGCTTGTCCTCGGGCTCGGGGGCCGGTTCCGGCTCCTTCTTCAGCTTCGCCTTGATGCCGGACGACGCCGCCTGGCCGTTCTTGGAGGCGCCCGTCTTGGAGCCGGCGGGCTTCGACCCGGAGGTCTTCGGGCCCGCCTTCGTCCCCGTCTTGGCCGCGGCGGCCGCGGCCTCGCCCTCCGTGCCGGGCGGTGGGTACCGCTTGTAGATGTAGTGCTGCTGAGCCAGGGTCCAGCTGTTGGACGTCACCCAGTACATGAGGACGCCCAGCGGGAAGCCGAGGCCGAAGAGGCCGAACAGCGGCGCCAGGAAGACCATCATCTTCTGCGCCTGCATCATCGGGTTGGCGTCGTCCGCGACGGGCTGGCGCTTCATGCTGGCCCGGACGGTGAAGAAGGTCGTGACGGAGCTGATCACCACGGCGATGCCGGTGATGATGATCGCCGTCCAGCTCTTGGGGTCGGTGCCCCAGGCGTTCAGGAACGTGTCCGGGATGTGGGCGCCGAAGATGTTCGCGTTCTGGGCGCTCGACACCAGGTCGGACGAGACGGCGAAGACGCTCTGCCCCGGCTTGGCGTCCGAGATCCGCTTCAGCGTCTGGAACAGCCCGATGAAGATGGGCATCTGCACCAGGAGCGGAAGGCAGCCCGACAGCGGGTTGGCGCCGTTCTCCTGGTAGAGCTTCATGACCTCCTGGTTGAGGCGCTGCTTGTCGTTCTTGTACTTCTTGCGAAGCGCCTGGACCTTCGGGTTCAGCTCCTGCATCTTGCGCGACGCGTGGATCTGCTTCACGAAGAGGGGGACGAGGAGCAGCCGCAGGAGGACGGTGAGGAGGATGATCGAACCGCCCCACGCCCATCCGCTGTCCTTGGGGACGACCGTACTGAGCCCCGTGTGGATCCACACGATGAGCTGAGAAACGATCTCGTACAACCAGTCAAGCACCGGGCAGCTCCTTGGGCTCTGCTAGGGCGGGGCCGCTCTCCTCGCGGCCGGAGTTCGAGGAAGCCGCCGCGCGCTGTTCCGGCGTCTTCTTCGGCGGTACCGGGTCGTAACCGCCGGGGTGGAAAGGCTGGCACCGGGCGATCCGGCGGACGATCAGCCACGTGCCGCGCGGCGCCCCGTGCACCTGGAGTGCCTCCAGGCCGTACGCGCTGCAGCTGGGATGGAAGCGGCACTGCTGCCCGAGCAGGGGACTCAAGAAGCGGCGGTAGGCGCGGACGAGAAGGATCAGCACGGCCGCGACGGGACCCGGGCGGCCCGTCCTGTGCTGCGCGGGGAACTCGGTCCCCTGCGGACTCCTCATCTTCGCCCCTTGGACGCGGGCCGCAGCAGCCGGTCGAGCGCCGACTCCAGATCCGCGGCCAGTTCGTCTGGTCGCGCCGCTCCCGCACGGGGGTTGGCGCGCACTACGAGCAGGCTACCCGCTGGGAGGCGGTCGAGGTGCGGGCGCATCAGGTGGCGGAGCCGGCGCCGGGTCGTGTTGCGCACCACGGCGTTGCCGACGGTGCGCGCCACGATGAACCCGACCAGCGGCCGCGCCGCCGCCGGTCGGACCTCTTCCGGGCCCAGCAGGTGAACGACGACAGTTGGCCGTCCGGCGCGACGACCGCGCCGGACGGCCAACGAGAAGTCGTCCCGCCGCCGCATCCGGTTCCCGGACGGCAGCACTATGAAGGGGTGGGTCAGACCGCGACGCGGGCGCGGCCCTTGCTGCGCCGGCTCGACAGGATCGCGCGGCCCGCGCGCGTGCGCATGCGCAGCCGGAAGCCGTGCTTCTTGTGGCGACGACGGTTGTTCGGCTGGAAGGTACGCTTGCTCACTTTGAGGCTCCAGTGCTGCGGTCGGTTCGTCTGACGACTTGACGCTCGAAGGCTCGCACCGAGGGCCGCGTACGGTCCCCCGCAGCGGGGGCCCACCCGAGCTTTGCCTGAGGGGCTGCCGGCGGGCACGCGGCATCTCCGTCGATGCGACTCGACCTCAGAACGTTACGGGGTATCCGGGGGGCCGGTCAAACGGAGGCGGCCGCCGCACGGCCCCGCCCCGGGCCTTCGATGGACGCGCGGGATCGATGGTGACCGTGTTGCGGCTGTGCCCGGCAGGGGTTAAGGTCGACGAGGCGAGCCGACACTTCCTTCGACGAATCCGATGTCGGCGTTCAGCCCCTGAGCCCCCGTTCGAGAACCATCGCTTACCGGCCCTCATGAAGGCCGGCCCCTTGTCGACCGCATATCCCTGAACCCGCCTCGTGGGTTTTACACAGGGTCCCCATGCCTATGCACAGCATGTGGACAACTCTGTGGACAACTCGTGAGAGAGTAAGTCTTCCGCGTCGCGGCTGTGTCCTGCGAGGCGTGTGACATCCCGCGGGAAAGCCGGGCAGTCAGGTGCTCCGTTCGGCGGAGTTGTGGGGAGGGGACCTTGCGCATGGACGGTCAGGATCTCGGATCGGTCTGGGCCCGCACCCTCACCGCACTGGCCGAGAGCGATCTGTCGCCGAGCTACCGCGCATGGCTGCCCATGGTCCGCCCGCTGGCACTCGTCGAGGGGACGGCGCTTCTCGCCGCCCCCAACGAGTTCGCCAAGGACGCGCTGGAGACGCGCCTGCGCAACCTCATCACGCAGGCACTTTCCCGTGAACTCGGCAGGGAGATCCGGGTCGCGGTGACCGTCCAGCCGGAGCCCCCAGGCGGTGCTCGGCAGGGCGGGGGCGAGCCCTTGTCCGCGCCGATTCCGGGTCCGGGCGTAGGGCTCGGCATGCACGAGCCCGCCCCTTCTTATGGGGAGTCCTACGGCGAGCGGACGCACGACGAGCGCGACCGGGACCGAGACCGTTCCTATACGGAGCAGCCCTACGGGGAGCAGTCGTACGGAGAGTCGTACGGAGACCAGTCGTCCTACGCGGAACGTCCTGAGCGCCCCTATCCGGAGCAGCCGTACACAGACCAGGGATACCGGCCGCAGTCGGGAGTTACCCACAACCCCGGTTCGCCCGGAGGTTATCCACAGGCTCAGGACGACGACCGTGGATCGTACCCGCCTGCTCCCCGTCCACCGGCGTACGGTGCGGGCCCCGGCGGGCGCGGTCCCGCCCCCTACGAAGGGCGCGGCTACCCGAGCTACGGCGGGCAGGAAGGCTACGGCGGCGAATCCCAAGGACGGCCGCCGCACTCCCATCTCAATGACCGCACGCTCGGCCCGTTGCGCCCTGGCGGCCGTCCAGAGGCCCAAGGCAGGGAACCGCAGCACGCCGGGAACGAAGGCCCTCTCGGGCACTCGGACGACAAGTTCCAGAAGAGTGAGCAGTCCTACCCAGGGGCCGAACAGTCGTATTCAAGCGGTGAGCAGTCCTACAGGGGCGAAGGAGTCTTCCGCGACGAGGAGGGCTCCGATTCCAGGGTTCCTAAGTCCGACCCCCGTGCGCCCGCGCCGGCACCGGCGCAGCAGGCCGGCGCTTCCGAGCATGCACGGCTGAACCCGAAGTACACGTTCGAGACGTTCGTCATCGGCTCGTCGAACAGGTTCGCGCACGCCGCCGCCGTCGCGGTGGCCGAGCAGCCTGCCAAGGCGTACAACCCGTTGTTCGTCTACGGCGACTCGGGCCTGGGGAAAACTCACCTGCTCCACGCGATCGGCCACTACGCCCAGAGCCTCTTCAACGGGGCCCGCGTCCGCTACGTGAGCTCCGAAGAGTTCACGAACGACTTCATCAACTCGATCCGCGACGGTAAGGCGGACGGGTTCCGCCGCCGCTACCGGGATGTGGACATCCTCCTCGTCGACGACATCCAGTTCCTTGAAGGCAAGGAGCAGACGCAGGAGGAGTTCTTCCACACGTTCAACACGCTCCACAACGCCAGCAAGCAGATCGTGATCTCCAGCGACCGTCCGCCCAAGGAGCTGGTGACGCTGGAAGACCGGCTGCGCAACCGGTTCGAGTGGGGCCTGACGACCGACGTCCAGCCGCCCGAGCTGGAGACGCGGATCGCGATCCTGCAGAAGAAGGCCCGGCAGGAGGGCCTCGCGGCGCCGCCCGACGTGCTGGAGTTCATCGCCTCGCAGATCGCGACGAACATCCGCGAGCTGGAGGGCGCGCTGATCCGGGTCACGGCGTTCGCGAGCCTGAACCGCCAGTCGGTCGACATGAAGCTCGCCGAGATCGTCCTGAAGGACCTCATCCCCAACGACTCCGGTCCCGAGATCACCGCCGCGATGATCATGGCGCAGACCGTCGAGTACTTCGGGACGACGATCGACGACCTGTGCGGCCCGTCCCGCTCGCGGATGCTCGTCACCGCCCGGCAGATCGCGATGTACCTGTGCCGGGAGCTGACGGAGCTGTCCCTTCCGAAGATCGGTCAGCAGTTCGGGGGGCGCGACCACACCACGGTCATGCACGCCGAACGCAAGATCCGGTCGCTGATGGCCGAGCGCCGCGCCATATACAACCAGGTCACGGAGCTGACGGGGCGCATCAAGCACCAGGCCCGCAAGCGCTGATCCCCCTGTTCGTACACACTGTGGACAGACCCGCGTCACGCCTGTGGACGAGCCCCTCCCGCGCCGTCCACACCCTGCCCAGGGCAAAGAAACGACAAAAGGCACGCGTCCCCCGAGAATCGGCAGCGCTGCTCACAACTTGTGGAAAACTCTGGGGATTTTCGCGGATAACCCTGTGGGCAACCGTTGGAGAAGCTGAGGATGAACGGTGGACGGGTGTGGACCGGGTGTGCACCGCCGCCCCGCCTTCTGGGGAAAACCGGTGGACGGGCTGGGGACGGCCTGGGGACGGCCTCGAAGATCACCGGTCCCGTCGTCCCCAGGGCGGGCGAACGGGCGGTATACCCGTGGAGAACTCGTGGATAACCGGGGGATGACATGAGGACGACCTGTGGGGATGATTTCGCCGTCCCCAGGCGCCGCCGCGCCGTCCACCGCCCATGCACAGCACCGGTGGACAGAGAAACCCGGTCTCACCTGCGACAACGGCCTCTGTCCACACTATCCACGGCCCCTATTACTGGTACTGCTCTACATCTCTATCCAAGAAAAGATCCATCTCAAGTCAGGGCCTGGGGACAACGCGCACCGAGCGCCCCGGCCCGGACGAGATCAGCTCACCCTTGTCCGACACCTGCAGGAGGCGGGTCCCTTTGAAGTTCCGCATCGACAGAGACGCCCTGGCCGACGCCGTCGCCTGGACCGCTCGCACGCTCCCCGTCCGTCCCCCGGTGCCGGTCCTCGCGGGCATGCACATCGTCGCCGGGGGTGAGGGCAACGGCGACCGGCTGAAGCTGTCCGCGTTCGACTACGAGGTCTCGGCACAGGTGTCCACGGACATCGACGTGGAGGAGGCCGGGACGGCGCTGGTGTCGGGCCGGCTCCTCGCCGAGATCTCGCGCAGCCTTCCTCCCCACCCTGTGGAGGTGACGACGGACGGCGCGAAGGTGATGCTCCGCTGCGGCAGCGCGAAGTTCACACTTCTCACCATGCCTGTGGAGGACTACCCGACGCTGCCGGAGATGCCGCCCGCCGCGGGGTCGGTGGGCAGCGACGAGTTCGCCGCCGCCGTGTCCCAGGTTGCGATCGCCGCGGGCAAGGACGACACGATCCCCATGCTGACCGGCGTCCGTGTGGAGATCGAGGGCGAGACCGTCACGCTGGCGTCCACGGACCGCTACCGCCTCGCCGTCCGCGAGATGCACTGGAAGCCCGAGCGCCCGGACTTCTCCGCCGTCGCGCTCGTCCCGGCCCGCACGCTGGCCGACACGGCCAAGTCGCTGACGGCCGGCGCGGAGGTGTCGATCGCGCTCGGCGGGACGGGCGGCACCGGTGAAGGCATGATCGGTTTCGAGGGCGGCGGCCGCCGCACCACGTCCCGGCTGCTGGACGGCGACTTCGTCAAGTACCGCTCGCTGCTGCCGAGCGAGTACGCGGGGCTCGCCGAGGTCCAGACCGCCGCCTTCATCGAGGCCGTCAAGCGCGTCTCCCTGGTGGCGGAGCGCAACACCCCGGTCCGGCTCTCCTTCAGCCAGGGCGAGGTCGTCCTGGAGGCCGGGACGGGCGACGAGGCTCAGGCCGTGGAGGCCCTGGAGGCGTCCCTGGAGGGCGAGGACATCGACATCGCGTTCAACCCCGGGTTCCTCCTCGACGGGCTCTCCGCGATCGGCTCGGACGTGGCGAGGCTGTCCTTCACCACCCCGACCAAGCCGGCCGTCCTCACCGGAAAGCCGCCGCAGGAAGGGGAGAACCCGAACTACCGTTACCTGATCATGCCGGTTCGTCTGTCCGGATAAGTACCACGTTGCGGGGCATGGCACCGTGGCGATGTCCGCGGGGGAGCCGCGCCCCCGCGGGCGAGGCAGAGCAGGCACCCACAGGCGGTACGCACAGGGGAGAGTGAGCGTTTCATGGAGCTGGGCATCATCGGCCTGGGCAAGATGGGCGGCAACATGGCCGAGCGGCTGCGCCGCGGCGGCCACACCGTCGTCGGCTACGACCGCGACCCGGAGGTCAGCGACGTCGGCTCGGTCGAGGAGCTGGTCGAGCGGTTGTCCCCGCCGCGGGCCGTGTGGGTGATGGTCCCCGCCGGCAAGCCGACGGCGGACACCATCCACAAGCTGGGGGAGGTCCTGGAGCAGGGCGACCTCGTCGTGGACGGCGGTAATTCCCACTATGTGGACGACCGGAAGCACGGTGAGGAGCTGGCCGCCAAGGGCATCGGGTTCCTCGACTGCGGTGTCAGCGGCGGCGTGTGGGGCCTGGAGAACGGCTACGCGCTCATGGTCGGCGGCGACGAGGACGACGTGAAGCGCCTGATGCCGATCTTCGAGACCCTCAAGCCCGAGGGGGAGTTCGGCTTCGTCCACTCCGGCACGGTCGGCGCCGGCCACTTCGTGAAGATGGTCCACAACGGCATCGAGTACGCGATGATGCAGGCGTTCGGCGAGGGCTACGAGCTGATCGAGGCCAGCGACATCGTCACCAACGTGCCGGAGACGTTCCGCAGCTGGCAGGAGGGCACCGTCATCCGCTCCTGGCTGCTCGACCTGCTGAACCGCGCGCTCGCGGGCGACCCCGAGCTGGACGACCTGCGCGGCTACGCCAACGACTCCGGCGAGGGCCGCTGGACCGTCCAGGCCGCCGTCGACCACGCCGTCCCGCTGCCCGCCATCACGGCGTCCCTGTTCGCCCGCTTCGCCTCCCGGCAGGACGACTCCCCCACGATGCGCGTCGTCGCCGCCCTCCGCAACCAGTTCGGCGGCCACGCCGTCGAGTCCTCCAAGGGAGCCGACTCCCCCGGCGCCGACGTCAACCCCCCTTCGGTCTGACCCTCGGTTATCCACAGTTGTGGGTTCCGGCCCCGGCTCTCGGCGGTGTGTTCCAGGCTGGGAGTGGGGTCGGCCCCCCTGGGAGGGCGGGGTGTGCGCAGGCCCCGCGTGTGGACGGGCGTCACACGTCCGCGTGTGGACGGGCGTCACGCGCCCGCGTGTGGGTGAGGTGTGTGGTGGGGGCCGGGGGAGGCTCTACGCTCGTGTGTTGTGCACGTTGCCCACCTTTCGCTGCAGGACTTCCGCTCGTACCCGACCGCCGAGGTCGCGCTGGGGCCGGGAGTCACCGCGTTCGTGGGGCCGAACGGGCAGGGCAAGACGAACCTGGTCGAGGCCATCGGGTACGTCGCCTCGCACGGCAGCCACAGGGCCGCGACGGACGCGCCGCTCGTCCGGCACGGAGCGCCGCGGGCGATCGTCCGGGCCGGGGTGGTGAAGGACGAGCGCAAGGCGCTGATCGAGCTTGAGATCAACCCGGGCAAGGCGAACCGGGCGCGGCTCAACCGGTCCCCCGTCCCCAGGCCGCGCGAGATCCTGGGGATGCTGCGGACCGTGCTGTTCGCCCCGGAGGACCTCGCGCTCGTGAAGGGCGACCCGGGGGAGCGGCGCCGGTTCATGGACGAGTTGCTGACCGCGCGGGCGCCGAGGTTCGCCGGCGTGCGGTCCGACTACGACCGCGTCCTCAAGCAGCGCAACGCCCTGTTGAAATCGGCGGCCGCCCATCGTCGCTCCCCCGGCCCGGAGGTGCTCGCCACCCTGGACGTGTGGGATTCGCATCTGGCGCGCATGGGGTCGGAACTTCTGGCGGCCCGGCTCGATCTCGTCGCGGCTCTGCGTCCGCTCGTGGCGCAGGCCTACGCGGCGCTCGCTCCGCACAGCGGCGCGGCCGACCTGATCTACAAGAGCTCCCTGGGCGACGCGGAGTTGTCCACAGACCGTGGACAACTGGCCGAGCAGATCCTGAAGGCGGTCGCCGAGTCCCGCAAGCAGGAGCTGGAGCGCGGGGTGAGCCTCGTCGGCCCGCACAGGGACGAGCTGGTGCTGCGCCTCGGGGAGCTTCCCGCGCGCGGCTACGCCAGCCACGGCGAGTCGTGGTCGTTCGCCCTCGGGCTGCGGCTCGCCGCGTTCGACCTGCTCCGCGCGGACGGCGACGACCCCGTCCTGATCCTGGACGACGTGTTCGCCGAGCTCGACACCGGGCGGCGCAGCCGGCTGGCCGAGATGGTGGTGCCGGCCGAGCAGGTCCTGATCACGGCGGCCGTCCCCGCCGACGTCCCCGCCGAACTGACGGGGGGCTCGTATACCGTCTCCGACGGCCAGGTCGTTCGTGAGTCCGAGGGGGCGAGCGAGTGAGTGATCCACAGGATGTGCACAAGTCCACCGAAGCCGGGGCTCCTCCCCCCGAGGCCGGGGCTCCTCCGGCCAAGTCGGGGATCGAGCTGGCGCGCGAGGCGCTCGCGCAGGCCAAGGCGGACGCTCTCAAGCGCGGCACCATGCCCGGTCAGGGCGGCAAGCGCAAGGGCCCCGGGCGGGGCGGGCGCGTGCGCGACCCCGGGCGGGGCGGCGATCCCAAGCTGTTCGGGGCGGCGATCCGCGAGCTGATGGCGTCGCGCGGCTGGGAGCAGCGTGCCGCCGTCGGCGGCGTGTTCGGCAACTGGGCGGGCATCGTCGGCGCGGAGCTCGCCGAGCACACCCGGCCCGACCACTTCGAGGACGGCGAGCTCACCGTGGCCGCCGACTCGACGACGTGGGCCACCCAGCTGCGCCTGCTGTCGTCCACGCTCGTGCGGCGGCTGAACGAGGAACTCGGCCACGGCACCGTCCGCCGCGTGAAGGTCGTGGGGCCCTCGTCGGGGCCGCGCCGGACGGGCGCGTGGCGCGCCCGCTGAGCGGAGCCCCCGGACCGCGCCGATGTGTCAGTGGCGGGTGGGAACATCTGTTCGGTGATGGGTCGTCGAGTTCAGCGGCGAGCGCCACGTAGGCCAAATAACCCCCCTGACCCAATGGGGGGATGTGTCTCCGGGGCCCTTCGGCCGCCACACGCGCACACAGCGCTCGCGAGTGCCACTTTTCGCCTCGTCACCCGGTAGAATGAATGCGGGTTCAGGATGCTGCGCCGCCATTGGGTGCCCGGGGCTCTGACAGCACGACCAGAGCACCGACCGGGTGCCCCCATGTGTGTTACGGGGCACACCGCGCCTCCCTCGGGCGCGGAGCGGCAGACATCCCCGGCAGGAGGATCTCCTTTGGCGTACGACGCTAGTTCGATCACTGTCCTTGAAGGGCTTGAGGCGGTTCGCAAGCGCCCGGGCATGTACATCGGCTCGACCGGTGAGCGCGGCCTGCACCACCTCGTCTACGAGATCGTGGACAACGCGGTCGACGAGGCCTTGGCCGGCTACGCCGACGACATCGTGGTGACGCTCCTGGCCGACGGCGGCGTCAGCGTCCTCGACAACGGCCGCGGCATCCCCGTCGGCGAGCACCCCGTGGAGAAGCGCCCGGCCATCGAGCTGGTGCTGACCACGCTGCACGCGGGCGGCAAGTTCGACGGCAAGTCCTACGCCGTCTCGGGCGGCCTGCACGGTGTGGGCTCGGCCGTGGTGAACGCGCTGTCCACCCGGTTGGAGGCGGAGGTCCGCACCGACGGCCACGTCTGGTTCCAGTCCTACACGTGGCAGGGCCCCGAGATCGAGCTCCAGAAGGGCGAGGAGACCGACGAGACCGGGACGCTCATCAGGTTCTGGCCCGACCCCGAGATCTTCGAGACGCTCGAATGGAACTTCGAGACCCTCTCCCGCCGCATGCAGGAGATGGCGTTCCTCAACCGCGGCCTGTCCATCACGCTGCAGGACGAGCGCCCCGACCACGTCAACGGTGAGCCGCACGTAGTCCGGTACCACTACGAAGGCGGCATCGAGGACTTCGTCCGCTACATCAACGCGCGCAAGGACTCCGCGCACGAGTCCGTCATCTACTTCAGCGACGACACCACCGGCATGTCGGTCGAGATCGCCATGCAGTGGAACTCGTCCTACTCCGAGTCGGTGCACACCTTCGCCAACACCATCAACACGGCGGAGGGCGGCACCCACGAGGAGGGCTTCCGCGCGGCGCTCACCACGATCGTCAACCGGTACGCCCGCGACAAGGGCCTGCTGCGCGACAAGGACGACAACCTGACCGGCGAGGACGTCCGCGAGGGCCTCACCGCGATCATCTCGATCAAGCTGGCGGATCCCCAGTTCGAGGGGCAGACCAAGACCAAGCTCGGCAACACCGAGGCCAAGTCGTTCGTGCAGCGGGCCTGCAACGTCTACCTGCGCGACTGGTTCGAGGAGAACCCGGGCGAGGCCAAGGAGATCATCAGCAAGGCCTCGCAGGCGGCGCGCGCACGCGTCGCGGCGCGGCAGGCGCGCGACCTGACCCGGCGCAAGAGCCTGCTGGAGTCGACGTCCCTGCCGGGCAAGCTGTCGGACTGCCAGTCCACCGACCCGGCCAAGTCCGAGCTCTACATCGTCGAGGGCGACTCGGCGGGCGGCTCGGCCAAGGGCGGCCGCAACCCGCACTTCCAGGCGATCCTCCCGATCCGCGGCAAGATCCTCAACGTGGAGAAGGCCAGGATCGACAAGATCCTGAAGAACAACGAGGTGCAGGCGATCATCACCGCCCTCGGCACCGGGGTGCACGACGAGTTCGACATCTCCAAGCTGCGCTACCACAAGATCATCCTGATGTCGGACGCCGACGTGGACGGCCACCACATCAACACCCTGCTGATGACGCTGCTGTTCCGGTTCATGAAGCCGCTGATCGAGGCCGGCCACGTGTACCTGTCGCAGCCGCCGCTCTACAAGATCAAGTGGGACGCGCGGGGCACCGAGGCCGACTATGCCTTCTCCGACTCCGAGCGGGACGCGATCATCGAGGCCGGGATCGCCGCCGGCAAGCGCGACCCCCGCCCCCGCGACCTGGTGCAGCGGTTCAAGGGCCTCGGCGAGATGAACGCCAACGAGCTGTGGGACACCACGATGGACCCCGACAACCGGGTCCTGCTGCAGGTCCAGCTGGACGACGCCGCCCAGGCCGACGAGCTGTTCAGCGTGCTCATGGGCGAGGAGGTCGAGCCCCGCCGGGAGTTCATCCAGCGCAACGCCAAGGACGTGCGCTTCCTCGACATCTGAGGTACGTGCCAGGGCCGGCCCCCCGGCCTGACTCCCAGAGGCGGACGTACTTCCTTCCCATCGAGCAGAAGAGGTCTTGAGAGTGACGGACGTGACCACAGAGGGTGGACACCCGGGCGAGCGGATCGAACCGGTCGACATCCAGGTCGAGATGCAGAAGAGCTATCTCGACTACGCGATGTCGGTCATCGTCGCGCGCGCGCTGCCCGAGGTGCGCGACGGCCTCAAACCCGTCCATCGCCGCGTCCTGTACGCGATGTACGACGGCGGCTACCGGCCCGACCGCGGCTACTTCAAGTGCGCCCGCGTCGTCGGCGACGTCATGGGGAACTACCACCCCCACGGCGACTCGGCCATCTACGACGCGCTCGTACGGCTCGCCCAGCCGTGGTCGATGCGGTACCCGCTGGTCGACGGCAACGGCAACTTCGGCTCGCGCGGCAACGACCCCGCCGCGGCCATGCGGTACACCGAGTGCCGCATGGCGCCCCTGGCGATGGAGCTCCTGCGCGACATCGACAAGGAGACCGTCGACTTCTCCCCCAACTACGACGGCCGCTCGCAGGAACCCGACGTCCTGCCGTCCCGGTACCCGAACCTGCTGGTCAACGGGTCCGCCGGCATCGCGGTGGGGATGGCGACGAACATCCCGCCGCACAACCTGCGCGAGGTCGCCGACGGCGTCCGGTGGTACCTGGACAACTACGGCGCGTCCGACGAGGAGCTGCTCGAAGCGCTGATCGAGCGCGTCAAGGGCCCCGACTTCCCGACCGCCGGCCTCATCGTCGGCCGCAAGGGCATCGAGGAGGCCTACCGGACCGGCCGCGGCTCCATCACCATGCGGGCCGTCGTCGAGGTCGAGGAGATCCAGGGCCGCACCTGCCTCGTCGTCACCGAGCTCCCCTACCAGGTCAACCCGGACAACCTCGCCCTCAAGATCGCCGACGGCGTGAAGGAGGGCAAGCTCGACGGCATCGCCGACGTCCGCGACGAGACGTCCGGCCGGACCGGGCAGCGCCTGGTCATCGTCCTCAAGCGGGACGCCGTCGCCAAGGTCGTCCTGAACAACCTGTACAAGCACACGCAGCTGCAGGAGACGTTCGGCGCGAACATGCTCGCGCTCGTGGACGGCGTGCCGCGCACCCTGCGCATCGACCAGTTCGTCCGGCACTGGGTCGCGCACCAGATCGACGTCATCGTCCGCCGCACCCGGTTCCTGCTCCGCAAGGCCGAGGAGCGCGCCCACATCCTGCGCGCCCTGCTCAAGGCCCTCGACCGCATCGACGAGGTCATCGCCCTGATCCGGCGCTCGCCGTCCGCCTCGGAGGCGCAGCAGGGCCTGATGAACCTGCTGGAGATCGACGAGATCCAGGCGCAGGCCATCCTCGACATGCAGCTGCGCAAGCTCGCCGCCCTGGAGCGCCGGCAGATCACCGACGAGTACGACAAGCTCATGGCGGAGATCACCGACTACAACGAGATCCTCGCCTCGCCCGAGCGGCAGCGCCGGATCGTCGGCGACGAGCTCGCCCCGATCGTCGAGAAGTTCGGCGACGAGCGGCGCACCGAGATCATCCCGTTCGACGGGGACGTGTCGTACGAGGACCTCATCGCCGAAGAGGACGTCGTCGTCACCATCACCCGCGGCGGCTACGCCAAGCGCACCCGCACCGACCACTACCGCGCCCAGCGGCGCGGCGGCAAGGGCGTCCGCGGCGCGCAGCTCAAGCAGGACGACATCGTCGACCAGTTCTTCGTCACCACGACGCACCACTGGATCCTGTTCTTCACCAACAAGGGCCGCGTCTACCGCGCCAAGGCCTACGAGCTGCCCGACTCCGGCCGCGACTCGCGCGGCCAGCACGTCGCGAACCTGCTCGCCTTCCAGCCCGACGAGCACATCGCCCAGGTCATGGACCTGCGCGACTACCAGGTCGCCCCCTACCTCGTGCTCGGCACCAAGAAGGGCCGCGTCAAGAAGACGGCGCTGACCGACTTCGACTCGCCCCGCACCGGCGGCATCATCGCCATCAACCTCGTCGACGACGACGAGGTGATCGCGGCGCGGCTCGTGTCGTCCGACGACAACCTGCTGATGGTCTCCACCGGCGCCCAGGCGATCCGGTTCCGCGCCGACGACGAGTCGCTGCGGCCGATGGGACGCGCCACCTCCGGCGTCATCGGCATGCGGTTCGAGGAGGACCAGGAGGTCCTCAACATGCTGGTCGTGCAGGACTCCTCGCAGGACGTCCTGGTGGCCACCCGCGGCGGCTACGCCAAGCGCACCCCGGTGGACCAGTACCCGCTCCAGGGACGTGGGGGGAAGGGCGTTCTCACCGCTAAGATCGTGGAATCTCGGGGGTTGTTGGTCGGAGCTCTGATGGTCGGCCCGGACGACGAGGTGTTCGCGATGACGTCGAACGGCGGCGTGATCCGTACCACCGCCGCCGAGATCAAGCAGTCCGGCAGGCAGACCATGGGCGTCCGCCTGATGAATCTCGCCGACGGGGACAGCGTGGTGGCCATCGCGAGGAACGTAGAGTCCATGGAGGACTCTGACGAAGCCGAAGGGGGCGACGGTGAGTGACGTATCCTGCATCGTCACCGAGCCGCTAGGCCAGGAGGACACGTGAGCACCGAGCCCGGCCAGGACAACGACGGGACCGGCGCCGCCGGCAAGGGCGGTGACCGGAAACCCGGCGCCAGGTCCGGCCCCGCCAAGCCCACCGGCAAGTCCAAGGGGAAGCCGGGCAAGACGGTGGCCGCCGCTTCCGCCAAGTCCGGGCGCGACGAGACGACCGTCGACATCGGCACCGGTGCGACGGACCCCGGCAAGGGCGCCGACGAGACGCGGTCCGATCTCACGCAGGTCGACGACGCGTCGGCCAAGGCGGCCGGCACCCCCGAGATCGCCCCGGTCAGGGACACCGCCGAACCGCCCAAGCCCGCCGCCAGGCCGGCGCCTCCGGGCGGCGCGGAAAGTGCGCCGGCCGGTTCCGCGTCCGGCTCCGGCCCGGCGGGCTGGGCCAGGCCCGCCGAGCCGTCCGGTTCGGTCTCGGCAGGACGTACGGACACGCCCGGCAAGGGGTTCAATTCGGCGGGCGGGTCGTCCGGCTCGGGCGGCCGCGGCTTCGCCGGCACCGTCCTCAAGGACCGTCCGTCCACCGCGGTGGCCCCGGCCAACGCCGCGTCCAAGGCCGCGTCCGGCAAGCCCGCCCGCAAGGCCCAGCTCCAGCTCGCCAGGCTCGAACCCTGGTCGGTGATGAAGTTCAGCTTCGTCATGTCGCTGGTCTGCTTCGTCGTCCTGCTGGTCGCCGTGATCGTCCTGTACGTGATCCTGTCCGGGCTCGGCGTTTTCGACGCGATCAGCGACACCGTCAACAGCCTCACGAAGGAACAGGGCGAGACCACCGGCAGCGTCGACGCCGGAAGCTGGTTCTCCTTCGTCCGCGTGTTCGGCTACACCGTCCTCGTCGGCGCCCTGAACGTCCTTCTCATCACCGCCCTCTCCACGGTCGGCTCCGTCATCTACAACCTCGCCGCCGACCTCGTGGGCGGCGTCGAAGTCACCCTCAAGGAGGCCGAGTAGCCCCACCCGCCGCCGCCCGGCAATCGATTTCCGGTTGCCCGCCCAGATGGGGTAACCTCTCGTTGCGCCGCCAGGGGCGGCGGCACACTCCGGGCCTATAGCTCAGTCGGTTAGAGCGCATCCCTGATAAGGATGAGGCCGGTGGTTCAAGTCCACCTAGGCCCACTCGGAGTTGGGAGTGGTGTGGTCGAAGCCTTTCGGGCTTCTTCCCCGCCACTCCTTCGTCGTTTCTGCCCGGGGGGCGACCCCCGGACCCCCGATGTGGGGGCTTCGCCCCCACGCCCCCTGCCGGTTGCGGTTCTTGGGTACGTGGCAGCTTTGGGGCCGGTCGTCCATAACCAGAGGCTGCCGCCTCGCCCCACGCTTTGCCTGTCGGGGTGCTGGGTGACCGCCCGCTGGCTATCTCTGCGTGGAGCGGTCGGGTTGCTGCGTGGCGTTCAGTTCATCCCGCGATCGTGGGCCCAGATGACCAGAAGCCAGCTCGCGATCACTTGGTGAGGGCACATGTCCGCCGGTGGCGGCTGACCTAGACTCCTCGCATGAATCTCACCGACGCGACTCGCATGATTCTGGCGGAGTCTGCGGCCTTTCCGGAGCTGATGAGGGTCACGCGCGACGCTTACGACGAGTTGGCCGCCGGTCGCCGGGTTCATCACGGCACCCTGAGTTGGATGGTCAGAGAGGCCAGCCGCAAGGACCTCTACGGCGTTCTCATCCAGAAGCACGGCGCGGACGTCTTTGACGACATGATCACTGTTCTCTGCCGTGAGATCGATCGGCAGGCCCCGGTTCTCAGCCGCTGACAGCGACGGTGACGGCTTCGGCCATGTCGTCCACTACCCGGGCTACCGCCTCGACGAGCGCCTTGCCTGTCGGAGTGCCGGTCACCGTCCACACTTCCCGGTCTTCCTCTTCCACGCTGGAGACGCCGTCGACGGTGCTGAGCGCGTCTGCGATGCGGCGGCGCAACTCGGATTCGAGAGGGTCCGTGCGGACGAACTCCATCACCCAGGCGCTGACATGCCACAGCGGTCCTACTCGAAGCATGGAGGCCGAGACCGCGCGAAGGTCCGGCTCATCTGTCTTCCGTATCCACTCTTCGGCTATCCCGGAGTCGAGCGGTTGAATCTGCTGGACGTCGTCACTCACGCGACGAGGCTAGTGCGGATCCGCTCGCCCTTTCAGCTTCGGGGCCTGGTGATCCCCAGGAAGCGCGCGAGTCGGGTCGGGAGCCGTGAGGCGTCCGACGATCAGGTGCGCAGTTGCTCGTTGAGCCGTGCGGCCTGGCGCGTGAGGTGGTCGCGTTCGGGGATGTTGGGTGCTGATCGGGCGGCTTGGGCGTAGAGCCGTGCCGCGGTGACCGGGTCGCCGTCACGTTCGTGCAGGTACGCCGCTGCGGCGGTGTAGCGGGGCAGGGACGGGTCGAGCTCCGCCAGGGCGGCCAGGCCGGCCCGCGGGCCGTCGGCCTCGCCGACCGCGACGGCCCGGTTGAGGCGGGCCACTGGGTTGTCGGTGAGGCGCACCAGCTCGTCGTACCACTCGACGATCTGGACCCAGTCGGTCTCGGCGGCCGTCTGGGCGTCGGCGTGGAGCGCGGCGACGGCGGCCTGGGCCTGGAACTCGCCCAGGCGATCGCGGACGAGGGCCGCCTGGAGCACGTCGACGCCCTCGGCGATCAGGCGGGTGTCCCACAGGCCGCGGTCCTGCTCGGCGAGAGGGACGAGCCTGCCGTCGGGGCCGGTCCGCGCCGCGCGCCGTGCGTGGTGCAGCAGCATGAGCGCGAGCAGGCCCTGCACCTCTTCGTGGTCGATCCTGGCGGCGAGCTGGCGGGTGAGCCGGATCGCCTCGGCGGCCAGGTCGACGTCGCCGGAGTAGCCCTCGTTGAAGACCAGGTAGAGCACGCGCAGCACGGTGGCGACGTCACCGTGCCGGTTGAACCGGACGTCCGAGACGGTCCGCTTGGCCCTGCTGATCCGCTGGGCCATGGTGGCTTCCGGCACGAGGTAGGCCTGCGCGATCTGGCGCGTGGTCAGGCCGCCGACCGCGCGGAGCGTGAGCGCGACGGCCGAGGCCGGTGTCAGGCACGGATGAGCGCACAGGAAGTACAGCTGGAGCGTGTCGTCCGCCGCCTCGCCCGGGCCCGGCGCGGGCTCGGTCTCGACGCGCACCTCGCGGTGCCGCCGGGAGGTGTCGGCGCGGGCGGCGTCGAGGAACTTGCGCCAGGCGACGGTCACCAGCCAGCCCTTGGGGTCCTGCGGCGTGTCGTCCGGCCAGACGCGCACGGCCTCGACCAAGGCGTCCTGCACGGCGTCCTCGGCCGCCGCGAAGTCGGCTCCGCGGCGGACGAGGACACCGATCACCGCGGGCACCAGCTCCCGCAGCAGCGGCTCGTTCACTCGGTCACCGTGGGCGGCTCGCTCAGGAAGGGGCGCACCTCGAGCCACTCGT
The DNA here is from genome assembly GCF_039540335.1 of Actinomadura verrucosospora. Lineage (NCBI taxonomy): Bacteria > Bacillati > Actinomycetota > Actinomycetes > Streptosporangiales > Thermomonosporaceae > Actinomadura > Actinomadura verrucosospora. The sequence continues at coordinate 51,441 of NZ_BAABEV010000037.1, forward strand.
AGATCGGCTTCCCGCCCGCGCCCGGCGCCGCGGACAGTTCACCGGCCAGCTCGAACGCCCGCTCACGGCTCTCGACGTCGATCGTGATCCAGCCGGCGATCAGGTCCTTGGTCTCCGCGAACGGACCGTCGGTGACCGGCGGCCGGCCCTCGCCGCCGTAGCGGACGAACGACCCCTCCTGGGAGAGCCCCTGGGAGTCGACGAACTCGCCGGTTCCTTCGAGCCGGGTGATGAAGTCCTGCATGTACTGCACGTGGGCCGTGAGCTCGTCCGGCGTCCACTGCTCCATCGGCACGTCGTTGGCCGGTGCCGGCGCGCCCCGGTAGTGCTTGAGCAGCAGGTACTTGGCCATCGTGTTCTCCTTGATGTGATTCGGGCCCATTGTGGCCGTGTTCAGTGCCTGGGACGGAGCCGCGCGCTCGTTCTCGACATGCCGCCCAGAGATTTCTCAGCGAATTTCGGAGCTTCCGCGCTGTCCCTATCGCGGGGGATCGGGCGGCCGTCAGCCGAGCTGCTCGGCCAGCGCGACGATGATGCCGTCGGGGCCGCGGAGGTAGCAGAGCAGGTGGCTGTCCTCGTACCGCGCCACCTCGCCGAGGAGTTCGGCGCCGTGGGCGCGCAGGCGGCCGACGGTGTCCTCGATGTCGTCGACTGTGAACATGACGCGGTGCAGGCCCAGCGTGTTGGGCGGCGGGTTCTCCGGTTCCGCGCCGACCGTCGCGGGAGCATGGTACTTCACCAGTTCCAGCCTGCCGTCGCCGTCCGGGGTCCGCATCATCGCGATGTCGCTCCGGACGCCGTCGAGTCCGACGGTGCGGTCCACCCAAAGGCCCTCGATCTGCGCCTTCATTTCTTGCACCATGCCGAGTTCGACGAAGAACGCGACCGCGGCATTCAGGTCGTCGACGACGATCCCGACGTTGTCCATCCGCTGAACCGCCATGGTGGTCCTCCTTCGTCGCGCGGCCCGTCATGGCCGCTGGTGCACCTGGGACGGAGCCGGCGGGACGTTCTCGACATCGGGACGGTGCTGAATTTCAGGAACCTGGCCGTCGCCGCGGGCGGGCAGGCTCGTGCTCGATGTCGAGGCTGGAGGAGCCGAAGAGACTGCTCCACATGGCAGGCTCAGCGCCCTTCAGGATCGGCAGGACAGAGGCCGGTTTCGAGGGTCTCGAAACCGGCCTCTGGATCATCGGCGTGCCCTGGCGCGTTCCGGTGAGCGGCGTGCCGCGCCGCCGGAGCCGGGCTCTCAGGCGGGCTGGGGCGCGCGAGCGGCCTTGACGGCCTCCCGCAGGTGCTCCTCCTGCTCGGGGGACAGCGAGGTCTGGATGAGCCTGCCGCCCAGCGGCGCCATCTCCGGGACGGCCTTCTCGGGATTGCGCTTGTCGATCAGGACGAACACGGCCGCGGCGCCGGGCGGCAGCTGCTCGCCGAGGTTGCGCATGAAGTCGTCGTCGATGCCCATGTCGCTCGCGGAGCCCATGGCCGCGCCGGTGGCTCCGCCGATGGCCATGCCGAGCAGCGGCATGAAGAAGATGAGCCCGATCAAGCCGCCCCACGCGGCGCCGCCGAGGGCGCCGCCCGCGACGAGGTTGCGGGCCTGGTGAAGCTTGATCTTGCCGTCCTGCCTGCGCTCGACGATGACGACGTCCGCGAGCTCGATGATGTGCTCCTTGTGCAGCTGGACGAGCTTCTCGCGCGCCTGCTCGGCGCGAGGCAGGTCGTCGTAGGCGACGGCGATCAGGTCGCTCATGTTTCCCCCGGTCGTGTCTCCCGCCCGCTGCCGGGCGCAGGAGGGGTGCGTGGTCGCTGTGTGCGGCGGTTCCCGGCGTGCCGATCACCCGCGCGATATGTCGGGATGTCCGGGAGAGTCCCCAATGCGTGGTCCACTGCAAACCATGAGCGAGGCGCTCTTGGACCTGGACAAGACAAACCGTGGGTTCTGCTTGACGTGAGCGGGCGGCGCGTCAGGCGGGCTTCTCAATGGCCGATAGCACTGGGGAGCCATGGGCGCCGACCGGCTTTGGGAGTCGGGCGCCTACTCGTTGCGCCATGCCCGGTGTGGAAACGTGGCGGCTGCCTGGGCTCCTTGGCTTTCGGTGCATTGAGATCGCGCTTCGGCCTATGCGACCCGGAGCCGGTTATCCAGATAAGAGGGGTAGTTCTCCACAGGTTGTGGATAACCGAGAGGTCGGTGATGCCGATGAGGGCGGTGTTCACTTCGAACCCTGCCACATTGCCCTGCGGGAGTGGCGCTGCTGGCGCCGACCTGTGGCGCGGAGGGGAGCCAGAGCGCGGGGCGGGTCAACCGAGCTCTCTGCTCAGGACCAAGTCGAACTCGGCGTGGTGGAAGGGCGTTCGGACACCGTTCCGCGCGGCCGTCCCAGCGTCGGTCGACTCGGTGAAATCGACGATGAGGCTTTGCTTGACCGCGAAGACAGCGTCGGAGTCCAGGTAGGGGCTTCCTGCCACGAAGACGTGAGTGGTCAGCGGGGTGTGGCCGTCTGCCCGGACGATGAAATGGATGTGCGCCGGCCGGTAGGGGTGGCGGCCGGTGGCCCGCAGGAACCGTCCGACCGGCCCGTCCGTCGGGATCGGGTAATGGCTGGGGAGGACGGTCCGGAACCGGAACCGCCCTTCGGAGTCGGTGTGGAAAAGGCCGCGCCCGTTGCCGGCCGGTTGGACCCCCGGCTGCTGGACGTCGTAGAACCCCTTCTCGTTGCACTGCCAGACGTCCACCTCGGCGTCGGACAGGGGCGTTCCGTCGCTGCTGAGGACACGACCGGCCACAAGGCACGGCGGCGCCTCACCGATCAGGTCGATGCTGTCGCCGAGCGCGCGCGGGGGCGACTCGACCATGTGGAACGGGCCGAGGACGGTGCTCTCCGTGCCGCCCTCCTGTTCGTTCAGAGTCTCCACCAGCATGGACACGCCCAGGACGTCCGACAGCAGGACGAACTCCTGCCGCGTGTCGGTGCAGGTCTGGCCGACGGCGGTGAGGAACCCGATCGCCTGCTCCCATTCGCGGATCGACGGCCGGACCTCACCGACGAATGCGTGCAGGTGGCGGGTGAGCGCGTCCAGCAGTTCGCGGAGTCGAGGGTCGGAAGTGCCGCGGAAACTGTCCTGGACGGCCCGCGTCGCAGTGTGCTCGTTGAAGTCCACGGATGCCTCCCTTTCCACAACCTGTGGAAACTCTGGCGATGGGGACCACTTCACTTGCCGTGTGGTGCCCGCCGGGCGGTTGAGCCGATCTCCGCGAGTTCTCCGCCCCGGTCGCGCGGACCGCGTAGATGGTTCCGGAAGTGGCGGCGATCGCGGCACCGGTGATCGCGATGGCGAACATCATCCTCCACCTTCGCGGCCTGCGCACAGGGAACGGCGCGCCCGCATGATCGGTGTAGTCAAACTTGACTAACGCAGACGGCCTTCCTAGGCTCCGACCATGGGTGAGAAGGCGATTCCGATCTTTCCGTGCAGGTCGATAGAGCTGACCTGGGACTTCTACAGCGCGCTCGGTTTCGAGCAGACCACCTGGCAGACGCGCCCCAATCCGTACCTCGCGGTCCGGCGCGGCGACGTCGAACTGCAGTTCTTCGGCTGGAAGAAGCACGACCCGGCCGCGTCCATGAACATGTGCTACATCACCACGACGAAGGTCGACGCCCTGTACGAGGCGTTTCGCGGCGGGCTCCGCGAGGCCCTCGGCCGGGTCCCGACCCGGGGGCTGCCTCGACTGAGCGCGTTGCGGGACATGTCCTACGGGGTCCGGCAGTTCCTGCTCAGCGACCCGGACGGGCTCCAGCTCCGCATCGGCCAGGCCATCTCGGGGGACACGCGGCACGCGCCCATCCCGGAGGAGCCGGTGGCCCGGGCCTTCCACATGGCCGCGCTCCTCGGCGAGTCGAAGGGGGACCATCGCGCCGCTGCCCGGATCCTCGATCGGCTGCTGCGGTCCGACGAGGCGCTGTCCCCGTCCGAGCGCCTCAAGGCCCTGGTCCTGCGCGCCGACGCCGCCGCCCACCTGGAGGAATGGCCTCTCGTCCGCACCCTCACGGCCGAGGCCCGCGTGATCGACCTGCCCGCCTCGTCGCGGTCGGGCGACGACCTCGGCCGCCTGGCCGATCTCGAAGCCGCCATCCCTGTCGACGGTCGGACTCCGCCCTCCGGAGACACGCGCTGACCGGACCCGCGCGGGGGTGAAGCCCGCAGGTGAGGGCCACTCGATGTCGATCGCCTCGCATCGATCGCCGGGCCGGCGGCCGGTGCGGAGGCGAGTCGATGTTCCGCCTCGCGGTGTCCCGGTGGACTGCCGAGTTGGGGACACGGTTGGGGATTACTGTGGGCAACTCTGTCCACCGGTCCTGTGAGGTTGTGGAAGGGATTCGCCCACAGGGTGTGAACGGGGTGTGGAGAACGCCCGCGCAGAGTGGGTTTTCCTGCTGGTCAGCGGCTTTTCCACGACGTGGACAAGTGAGCGCGCGGGTTGGGGGCGAGCTGGGGAAGAATGTGGACGCGGAGCCGCGGGGCCGTACCCAGGTTGTGCACGATAGTTATCCACAGGTTGTGGATTCTGTGGACGGACGAGCGACCTCGGTCATGATGAGGAGGACGGCGGCGGACGAGCCGTCCGGACCGTGGAAAGCCCGGCTGTTCTGGGGATCCACCTGTGGACGCGACCCCGGAACGCCCTGCTGCGACGAGGTGGAAGATGTGTGCGACGGTTACCAACAGCCTGTGGATAACAGCCCCCAGAGGCACTCGCCGAGCCTCCCCGCGCCTGGAGGGAACGAACAGCCCCCGTACCTGTGGGTACGAGGGCCGGTTCTCGAGGCGATGCCGGAAGACGGCCCCGCCGGGGTGATGGGTCCCTACGCCGCGACTGCCGTCACGACGGAGGCGATGAAGATCCACCACCAGTGCCATGCCTGGTCGAGGGCGTACCGCCCCGTCCCCAGCACGGTGTTGTCGTCCTTGCCGGCGCGCGGGGCGCCGAGCCGGTAGAAGGCGCCCACAGCCTCGCCCTCGAGGCCCTTGAGCTTGTCGATGAGCTCGGCCAGCCGCTGCAGGGGGTCCCTACGGTCGGCCCAGTAGTGGGTGACCGCCGATATCAGCTGCCCGAGGATGAAGCTGAACAGCGAGATCCGCAGGCCGAGGATCGCCCACATCATGGCGACGACCAGTGACGTGCAGACGGTGTAGGACGTCACATGCCGCAGGCATGCCAGGCGCCCCTTCCACATCTGGTCGCCGTAAAGACCCTTGTCTCGATCCTGGACATCGGTCTGGACCCAGTGGTCGCCGACAGCGTGCGCAACGAGCATCGAACCCAGAACGACCACGAAGGTCAGAGCGGTGACGATCTGGTCCGGAGACATGTCTCACCTCACGGTGTTTCAGTTACCGGCCCGGGGTGACCCCGGGCGACCGGCTCCGAGCGCCGGCTGATCAATACCGTTCCACAGGCGATCCCTGACGTGTGGCCATTTCGTGACCACCCCGCGACGAATACGTAGAAGCCAGACTCGAAGCGGGCACCGGGGTGGGGCGGGGCGCGCGGTCACCTCTGTCCGCTGGGGCGGGCAAGGCGCAGGAGGGCAGGGGGTGTGTCGTCACTCGAAGGAACTGGCCGCGGAATCGTGGCGGTCGAGGGTTGATGCCTGGGGCGCGGGAGCCGGCGAGGTGGGGATCGCCAGATGGGCGGGGCGGGGCCCGCGAGGTCGGCAGGTGTGATCGGGATGAGGTCGCGGGGTGTTTTCCGTTGGTCTGTTCATGACCCGTGTTTCTCGGCTCGGCGCCGTGGAGGCGAGCGGCTCGCCACGCCCGGCGGCACGGTGGTTTTCGCGCTCCGATTCGCCCGGAGGCGGTGCCGGCCCGGGCGGGAGGGCCGCTCCGACCTGCGAACATTTGTTCGAACGCGTGCTACTCTCCCCGCATGGGGCAGTTGCTGAACGAGCCGGTCCGAGCCGAGCACGACCCGGCGGGGCGGCTCACCGCGTACGAGTGGCGGGGGACGCGCTACGCGGTCGACGCGGTGCTGAAGACCTACGGATCGGCCCAGGAGGGCAGGGTCTACCGGTTCCGGGTCACCGGCGCGGAGGGCGTGGCCGTCGTGGAGCTCGGTCGTGACGAGGACCGCTGGCGGCTCCGGCACGTCTTCTCGGCCTGACCGGCGGCCGGGCGGCGCGAGCCTGCTCGACGCCCGGGGAGGCGACCGGACGCTGTGGACGCGGGTGGGCGGCATCCAGGGCGCGCCGCTCGATCTGCTGACGGCCCGCATCGGCCGCCGGCACTACGCGCCGCACACCCACGACGAGTACGCCATCGGCGTCACCGTCGACGGCACGGAGACGATGCTCTACCGGGGCGAGAGGATCTACTCGGCGGCCGGCAGCGTCGTCGTGGTCGAGCCGGGCGAGGCGCACACCGGCGGTCCGGCGCGGCCGGAGGGTTTCGCGTACCTGTGCCTCTACCCCGCCGCCGAACTGCTGGGCGCGGCGACGACCGCCGAGGCCGGCCCGGCGCCGGCCTCACCGCACTTCGCGCACCCGATCATCGACGACCGGGGTCTCGGCGAGGCGCTCCGCCTCGCCCACCATGCCCTGAGGCTCGGCGCCGACCCGCTTGAGGGCGAGTCGCGGCTGCTCGGCGTGCTGGCCACGCTCGTCCGGCGGCATGCGGCGTCCGGCCCGAAGGCGGTCCCGGCCCACCGCAGGGCCGAAGCCGGACGCATCGCGCGGACGGTCGCGACCCGCCTGTCCGACGAGCTGACCGCCCCGCCGACGCTCGCCGAGGTCGCCGCCGACCTGGGGCTGTCGCGCTACCAGCTCCTGCGCGCCTTCCGGGACGCGATGGGCATGCCGCCGTACGCGTGGCTCGCCCAGCACCGGGTGGCCCGCGCCCGGGCGCTGCTGGACGCGGGCCACCGTCCGGCCGAGGCGGCGACGCTCGTCGGGTTCGCCGACCAGGCGCACCTCACCCGCTGGTTCCGCCGCGTGCTGGGCGTCACCCCGGGCGTTTACCGCAACAGCGTTCAAGACAGCACATCTCGCCGACCTCGATTCTGAACGTCCGCCCCGGGTCGGACCCGGGTGCCAGGGCCGATCGCGAACGCGCCCGCTCCGCGCAGGTCCCGGGGCGGAGGCGGCCCGGGCGGGCGGTCGAGAACGGAGGTCGGGTTGAGTCGCCGCGGCTGGATGCTGTTCGCGCTGATGAGCGTGCTGTGGGGCATTCCCTATCTGTTGATCAAGGTGGCGGTCGAGAGCGTCTCGGTCCCCATGGTGGTGTTCGCGCGCACCGCGCTGGGCGTGCTCGTCCTGCTGCCGCTGGCGCTCAGGGCCGGGCGGCTGGACGTGGTCCGCCGCCACTGGCGCCCGCTCCTGCTGTTCACCGCGGTGGAGATTCTCGGGCCGTGGGCGCTGCTGTCGGACGCCGAGAACCGGCTGACCAGCTCCATGACGGGCCTGCTCATCGCCGCCGTCCCGATCATCGGCGTGGTGCTCGCCCGGCTCACCGGGGACGCCGAGCGGCTCGGGCCCCTCCGGTGGGCGGGCCTGCTGGTCGGCCTGGCCGGCGTCGGGGTGCTCGCCGGACCGCACCTCGGCGGCGGCAGCGCGTGGGCGATCGGCGAGGTCATGCTGGTCGCGGTCGGGTACGCGATCGCCCCGATGATCGCCACCCGGCGGCTCCAGGACCTTCCGAGCCTGCACATGGCCGCGTTCTCGCTGGCCATCGCCGCCCTCGTCTACACCGGCCCGGCGATCGCCACCTGGCCGAGCGCCATGCCCGACGGGCGGGTCCTCGCCGCGCTCGTCGCCCTCGGCCTGGTCTGCACGGCGCTGGCGTTCATCGTCTTCTTCGAGCTCATCCGGGAGGTCGGCACGTCCCGGGGCATGGTGTTCACGTACGTGAACCCGGCCGTGGCGGTCGCGGCCGGCGTCGTGTTCCTGGGGGAGCCGCTCAGCGGGACGATCATCGCGTCGTTCGTGCTGATCCTCGGCGGCTCCGTTCTCGCCACCGCGCGCCGCTCCCCCGCGGCCGCACCGGTGCCCCCGCCTGACGACAGCACCGCCGCACCCGAACCGGCCACGAAGCCCACGCCGGAACCCGCGCCCGAACGCTGACCCCACGGCCCTGCCCCCCGAGTCACAGCGGTCCGGGACCGGTGCGAGGAGGGGCAGGGCCGGTGCCAGGTGCCGGGGCTCAGCGGAGGGTGGCGATGAACTTGCCCGCCTTGCCGACGTTCCCCGCGGGGTCGATCGCGCGGTACTCGATGGTGTGGCGGCCCTTACCGAGCTTGCCGTAGGTGAGGCTGTCGATGACCGTGCCGTTCTCGGTGAACAGCCAGGGAGAGGACGAGTCGGTCGGCCAGCCGAAGTAGTTGAACCAACCGTCGCCGTCCACGCGGAACTCGGAGACGACCACGCCTGGACGGTCGTCCGCGCCGGTGAGCCGCATGGTGAAGGGACCGTCGAAGACGTACTCGGGCGTCCGTCCAGGACGAACCTGGCTCTGCGCCGCCTTGGACAGCTCGTACGCGACGACCGGCGCCTGCGCGTCGATCGTCCATGTGCGGGTGTTGGAGCCGACCCGAGCGACCAGCGTGTGCGTGCCCTTCGCCAAGCGGAACCGTCCGAGATCGATGTCTCGGTCGCCGCCCCGTACGGGGCGCCCGTCCAGTACCCATTTCACCTTGGGCGTGCTCTGCACCGGGTGGGTGGTCTCCACGTAGACGAGGGAATCGCTTCCTACCGGCGTCTCCGTGGGCGTGGACGAACTGAAGTCGACAGGCACGTTCTCAGGCGGAGTGCTCACGCCGGTGTCGACCGTCCATGTGCGCACCTGCGTGAGCGCGGCGGACGACCGGATTGCCGGGTCCCGGACGAAGCCGGTGGGATCGGTGACAGTGGCCTTGACCGTGTGCGTGCCCTTCCTCAGGTGCTGCCTGGCCAGGTCGAGGTTCGCGCCGTGCCCGACGGTCTTCCCGTCGACCGTCCATGCAACGGACAGAGGATGGCCGGTCGGATGCATCGTTTCGACCCACAGCACACGGTCGTCGCCCACCGGTGCGTCCGTGGGCGTGTTCGCCTGGACGAGGTTGACCTTGCCTGAGATCCGCTGGGTCATCCGTTCACGCGCGACCTGGTCGTAGTAGTAGCCGAGCGTTTTCATCATCGAGTGCTGGCTCGGCCTCCACACGCCCTTACCTGAGTAGAGGCCACCTTCGTACCGCCCGATGGTGCCCCCGGCCTCGCTCCGTTCCCCGAGCCACCGCCACCACTTCTGCTTCTGTGCCTTCATCTCCTCCTCGGTCAGAAGCGTGTGATGGATGGAGGCGGGCTCAGGGCCGGTGTACGTCCCACCAGGGACGCCTCGCTGGTAGTAGTCGTACTCGTCGTCCAGCCCACCTAGCGAGTGGCCGAGTTCGTGCGGTGCGATGAGAGCCGACATGGCGTTCCCACCGGACGCCGTCGCGTAGGCGCCCCCTGCACCGCCATAGGTGTCGCTGTTCGCGAGCGCGAGGATCTGACGGTTTCCTACAGTCGTGCCTTGGACGAGATCCGCATACGTCTTGGCGGCCGCAGAGTTCATGACGAGAAGGCGCTGAATGCCGTCCTGTCTACAGCCGCTCCAGAAGGCCATGCTCAAGGGCGTCGTGCGTCGCGGTGACGACAGCGCCGGGTCACAGCTCACGCCGGACTCGCCGGACGGGATTTCCACCGCGTACACGTTGATGTAGCTGCGATACGACTTGAACGGCTCGATCGTCCACAGGTCGTTGAGGTGCTTGGCGAGGTGCGCGCGGAACTTCGGCATGTCCGCCGCCGTGTAGCCGTCACCCAGCACCACGAGATTGAAGCGCTTCGCGGGATCGCCGGTGACCTGCACAGGCACCACGGTCGCGTCAGCGGGTTCCGCCGCCCGCGCGGGCACCGACACCAGCGACAGGACGGCCGCGGCCGCCGCCCCGATCACGATTTTCCTGCCCGTCCGCATGGCGCAGACCCTCCTCGCGCGGGGGCGCGCGGCAGGCGGGATAGGGCCCGGCCGCTGCGCCGGCTCGTCCCGCTGATCAAGCGGGCCCGTCCGGATTATCGCTGGAAGATCCAGATTTGTCGCTACCGCTTGCCGCGCTGCCCGTCCGCGAGGCCCTGCGAGATCCGGTGCCCGCCCGCGCGCCGCTGCACGGCCGCCGACAGGACGGGCGCGACCCCGCCGATCCGCGCGCCGATCCTCAGCCCGAGCGGCGCCACGTCGATCTCCGCGATGTCGCGCTCGACGGCCCGGACGGTCGCGCGCGCCACGTCCCGGGGCGACCGCGTCCCGATCCCCTTGGGCAGGGTCACGCCCGCTTCGGCGAACATGCCCGCGTCCCGGATGAAGCCGGGGAAGACCGTCGAGACACCGACGCCGTGCGGGCGCAGATCCTCGCGCAACGCCAGGGCGAACCCCCGCATACCGAACTTCGTCGCGTTGTAGAGGGACGCGTGCCCCGACGCCGTCTTGCCGGCCAGCGACGAAACGAAGACCAGGTGACCGCGGCCACGATCGGCCATCTGCGCGGCGGCGAGCTTCGCCATCACGATCGGCGCACGCAGGTTCACGTCCAGCGCCCGGTCGATCTCCCCGATCGAGTACCCGGAGAGCAGCCCGGACGCCGGCAGCGCCGCGTTCGCGACCAGCACGTCCACCCGGCCCGCCTCGTCCAGGAGGCTCTCGGCCGCCGCCCGGTCCGCGAGGTCGGCGACGATGGCGCGGCCGCCCAGCCGCTCGGCCAGCGGTTCCAGGACGTCGGCCCGGCGGCCCGTCAGCACCAGCCGGGCGCCGCGACCGGCGAGGGCCCTCGCCAGCGCCTGGCCGATCCCGCCGGTCGCGCCGGTCAGCAGGACGTTCGCTCCGCGCAGATCCATCCCGCGATGATGGCGGATCACATTCCGATGCGCCACAGCAGAAGAATGATCGACGAGAGCACCAGCCCGGCGGTGCCGAGCGGTACGTCGCCCCACGCGATCACGGCCGCGCACGCCGTGGCGGTCAGCCCCGCGACCAGCACCAGACCGCGGCCCCCGGACGGACGCTCGTCGGGCACGTCCGGCTCCAGTTCGCGCTCCCAGCGCCGGAAGTCGTCTTCTGCCATCCGCACTCCCGAAGGTCTCCACCCGGATTATGCGGCCGTTCCGGCGTTCCGACGAGAGCATGAAATGCGAGGCTTTTTCGAATGTCTCGTCCGGGGAGGGGCCCTTCGGTGCTGATCGCCCGGCCGTGGTTGCTAGGCTGCGGAGAGCCTGGGGGAGGCAGACTCTGATCAGCCGTCCCCGGTTTCTGACTTGATAGTCGAAGGTGAAGGGGTCCCACCGTGAAGAAGCTTCTCGTCCTCGCCGTCGTCGCCCTCGGTGGCTTCGCCGTCTGGCGCAAGCTCCAGCAGGACCGCGCCGAGCTGGACCTGTGGACCGAGGCCACGTCGTCCGACAGCTGACACGCCGGCGACAGGCCCCGGCGTGAACGAAGCAGAGCCGATCACCGTCGCCTGCCTCGATCTCGCCGGGACCACCGTCGCGGACGGCGACACCGTCGAGTGCGCCTTCGCCGAGGCGATCGCCACCCTGGGGATCGTCTCCGGCACGGCGTCCTACGGCCGTGCCCTCGCCCGCTTCCGCGACGCGCGCGGCGGATCGAAGATCGGCATCTTCCGCTCGCTCTTCGACGAACCCCGCGCCCGGGCCGCGCATCTGGCGTTCGAGCGGTCCTACCACGACCTCATCGACCGGCGCGGCCTCACACCCGTACCCGGCGCCGACGACGCTCTCGCACGGCTGCGCGGCGCCGGTGTCCGCGTGTGCCTGCTCACCGGCTTCGGCCGCGGCACGCAGGCCCGCGTCCTCGACGCCCTCGGCTGGTGGGACCGCGCCGACCTGACCCTCTGCCCCGAGGACGTCCCGCGCGGCCGGCCGTGGCCCGACCTCGTCCTGACCGCGGCCCTGCGCCTCGGCGTGGACGACGTCCGCCACATCGCCGTCTGCGGTGACACGGCGGGCGACATGCTCTGCGGCCGCCGCTCCGGGGCGTCCGTCGTCGCCGGCGTCCTCACCGGCGCCCACGACCACGACCGCCTCCTGGCTGCCGGCGCCACCCACGTCCTCCCCTCCGTCGCAGCCCTCCCGGACCTCATCCTCCGCACCCCGGCCAACGCCGACCACGGATAGCCGGGTACGCGCGGAACCGAGCCGCCGAGGTCGTGCCAGACGAGGGCCTCCAGCATCCAGCGGGATCCACGGCGAGCCGGGAGTCGCATCTCGCAGCGAGATGCGACAGCCAACGACGGACGCACCCGCCCGAGCGACTAACGGAAGCCGACGCCCGTTCGTTGGCCACCGCGGATGCGCTTCGCGACTGGCCCCGACCGCCCGACCGCAGCGCCTGTTCGGTTCATTCGACAGCCGAAAGGGCTAGCGCGAGCTCAGCAATGGGCGCACGGTCGTGGCGATGCGTTCCACCTGGTCGAGCTGGGCGTCGAGGGACGGCGCGGCGATGCGGAAGACGAGGTGCTCCGCGCCCGCCTCCAGGTACCGAGCCAACGTGGCGGCCACATGTTCGGCCGGACCTGCGACGATCGCCTGGATCGTCCGCACCGTTTCGTACGGCAGGCCGTAGGTTGATCGGCAGTAAGCGTCGAGCTGCCGTTCCACGCCCGTGTCATCGCTGATCAGCACGGTGACGAACAACGCCGGCGTGACCGCGTCCTCAGGACGGCCCGCCGACCGCACCGTCGCGAGGCCCGCCCGGTAGTCGGCGGGATCGGGCGGGTAGGGCAACCACCCGTCGTAGAGCCGTCCGGCACGCTCCAACGCCGAGGGGCTCGCGCCGGCCAGCCAGATCGGCGGCCCGCCCGGTCGGTAGGAGGGTGTGGATTCAGGCAGCTCGTCGAAGTGCAGCACCTTGCCCTGGAACGCACGCTCGCCCGACCACAACGCCCGCCACAGGGCCACCGTGTCGTCCAACCGTCCGAAACGGCGCTCCCACGGCACTCCGGACACGGCGTACTCGATCTCCGACCTGCCGGGGAAACCCGCACCCACGGCGACGATCAGGCGTCCCGCGGACAGATGGTCGATGGAGGCCAGCGTCTGAGCCGCCACCACCGGCCGTCGGAAGGCGGGCAGGAGAGCGGCCGTCCCCAGCGTGACGCGTTCGGTCGCCGATGAGAGGGCGGCGAGCATGGCAAGCGGTTCGATCCGCGGACCGAGCAGAGTGTCGTTGGCCCAGACCGAGTCATAGCCGAGGCGTTCGGCCCGGACGGCGAAATCGACCAGCTGGCGGGCGTCATCCCACCGGGCCCGGTCGGTGGGGAGCAAGATCCCGAGTCTCGTGTCCATGGGAAAGGATCGTGGCCTCTACCAGGAGTGACGACAATTCCCTCGAAGGCATGAACCACTCGACACGGGGGCGGACGGGGAGTGAGACGTCCCTCCTGGCCGACGCATCCACGGCATCGCCCCACCGACTGACCCGCGCCCCGCCGAGGACGAGTAACCTCGTCGAGGCCTCAGCGCCCGCCCAGCCTCGAAAGCCTGCGCTCCGCCTACGGTGTACGATCGTCACCGGTCACGCCATCGAGCGTCACCGCAGGTCAAGTAACACAGGACCAGGGGCCTTAGCTCAGTTGGTAGAGCACCGGCTTTGCAAGCCGGGTGTCAGGGGTTCGAATCCCCTAGGCTCCACCAGCCAAAACGCCCCCGCCCAGACCACGGGCGGGGGCGTTCGTGCGATTAGCGTGCCATTAGGCACCGAGACCAGTGCCCCGGCCTCACCATCATCGTCGTCCGACGCGCGAGCAGCCGTGATCAAGGGGCGGCGGCGCTCAGGCCGCTGCGCGGCCCGGCGCCAGGCCGCCTGGAGCGTGCGGCGTGGGTGCCGGTCACCGGACGGCCGCGCCGTGCCACGCCCGCCGGCCCCGCCCCGACCGCTCACCGCAAGGTCGCGCCGCCACCCTGACGTCTAACGCCAGTGCCGCATCAGGCAACGTTCGCCCTGGGCGCTCTGCGACGATGGCGCCATGGACGAGGAAGTCATTCCCATTCTTCGCGTGGAGGATGCCGCGGCAGCGGTTGCCTGGTACGAGCGTCTGGGCTTCGCCAAGCAGTGGGAACACCGCTTCGAGCCGGGACTTCCCGCCTTCGTCGAGGTCGCTCGGGGCAGGGTGCGGTTGTTCCTGTCGGAGCACACGGGAGATGCCCGCCCCGACACGTTGGTCTACCTTCGCGTTCACGACGTCGAGGCAATCGCCTCCGAGTTCGGTGTGCAGGCGGAGGATGCTCCGTGGGCGCGTGAGATCGAGTTGCGCGACCCCGATGGCAACCGGCTTCGGGTCGGCGCGCCGACGGAATAGCACTCGTCGGCAGCACGCGGCAGGGAGGCTAGCTGGTGGCTGTGCGAGTACGCATCAACAGGGCAACGACGCCTGATGCGGCACTGACCCGTTCGGCGACGAGCACCAAGGCGTGACTGTGGTGGAGCACCGTTGGAGATTTCGGGGAGTTGCCGGGAACCCCGTGGTTCCCCAGACTTCTTTCGCTTTCGTGGCCGTTGGGGGCCCGATTGCTTCGTCTTCTTGGCGTTCGTCGGCTCGCCTTGGGAGTTCGCCTCTGCACAGGGCGTGAGGGGCACGGAGCTCAAGTTCGCGACGCCACAATGTGGCCATGGACGCAGGACTTGCCGCCCTCCTTGGTGCTGCCGTCGGCTCCCTCACCACTCTGGGTGCGGCTGTCGTGAACGGCAGGACGCAAGCACGAACACAACACGTCCAGTGGCGCCGTCAGCATCGACGCGACGCCTATACCGCCTACCTCAGTGCTCTCCATGACCGCGATATCGCCATGGACGCGATCCTCAACGCGCTGCAGGCGGAGGCCCTCGACCTGCCCGAACTGGACGGGACAGTGCGGCACTTCATCGCCCGGGCCCGTGATGTCCACCGCGCCGCAGAAGTCGTCATCCTCGAAGGCCCTCCCTCCATCGTCGAAGCAACCGACCGGATCGCCGAGGAGTCCCGCGGCCTGTCCGAGGTCATGCAGCGCATGGTGAAGGACGCCCACGCAGGAGACACCAGCGAGAGAGCGGAACACTCCGCTACCGCCTCAGCGCGGGAGCGACGGCTCTACCGGGCAGTCAGTGAGTTTCGTGTCCAGGCCCGCGGCATCCTTGGCAACGCCGACTAACAGGTCATGCGGGTTGCTTGCGGGATGAGCTAGGGGGCGGGGTCCCGTCGCGAGCCGTCCGGATCTGCACCAGGCGATGGTCGGGGTGGGAAACGAGCACGAGGACCCGGCGGTGTGCCGCCGGGTCCTCGCAGGTGGCCTGGCGGCCACGCGGCTTAGCGGTCGAGCCGTGACCAGGCCACGATGGAGCCGATGGCCATGGTGCAGGCACAACCGAAGCCGAACAGACCGCCGACGTAGAGGTTGTAGAAGGTGTCGCCGGGGAGGACGCGGTCGAGGAACGCGAAACCGCAGACACCCCCGACAATGCCCCCGACGAAAAGGTTGACGACCGCCGGGACGACGACGTCCCAGAAGCCGAGCGCATAGGGTGCGAAGAAGTCGGCACCCTCGATCAGGTTGCTGACGCCGTTCGCGAGGACCACGAGACCGGCGCCCGCGACAGCGCAGCCGACAAGGGCGACGGCGGCCACGGGGCTGAAGATGCGGTCCTGGTCGCCGCTGTGCATGATGGCGGTGCAGACGCCGGCGATGACGGCGTCCGCCATGACGACAAGGACAGCACAGATGACAGCGCTGCGGACGAGGGCAGCATTGCGGACGGACATGATTCGCGTCATTGGATGACTCCCGGTTTGCGGCACGCGCAGTGCGCGTGACTCGATTCGGGATCTACCGTCCAGCGGGGCGCGGAACGCGCACGGGTGTGTCGTGCCACGGGCACAGGCCGTGCGTGTGAAGGCTGCCGGCCCGAAGATGTGGTGGGCGTGTTCGCTCTGATGCCACCATGCCGGGGTGTCCATCGAACAACGGCGCAAATGAGTCGGCGACCGCCGGGCCGATTGCGTGCGACGCAGTACGGCAGGCGTGCCGAGCTCTCTCCAAGCGTCCCTGACGGAGTGCCCGTCAAGGTTCTGCGGGAGATCACGCAAGCCTCACGGGCCGGGCGGTGTCCGGACGTCGAGTCGATGACCACGGCGCTCACGGCGCTGAAATGGTTCCTCCGGCAACCGGGCCGGAGGCTGACGGCGGAGGTGCATCCGACGCGGCCCGTGTCATGATCCGCGGGAGGCGCTGGACACGCTGCACGAGATCGTCGCGGTGCTTCCTCCACCCTCCCGACGCCAGGTCCTGGCGATCGTGACGCCGCTCGCGGAGCAGTATCGGGCCCGCACGCTCCATGATCCGTCCACGCCGGAAGACCGGCCATGGTGGCGACGGCGCATCGCCGAGCTCTGAACCATTATCGAGAGCAGTCGGAGAAGGCCATGGCTGCTCGCTTCGCACTGGCCATCGCACTCAAGCGGCGGCACGCTCCCGCGTCGTTGGAAGCCGCTGGGCTAACGCCTGCCTGTGTAGCGCGGCAGGCTGCTGTCGCGGTGCGTGTCCGGTCGGCCGCGGAATGAGCACGTTGGAAGCTTTGCAGGTCGCACCGGGGAAGTGGTATCGCACAGATCTAGCGGAACTGCCGTGGTCGCCGTAGGGTTCACCGCGTGATCAAAATTGGAGGGCGCGCGCTGCGCCTGGCCGCTGTCATGCTTCCCACGTTGACGCTGACGACCGTGTTGGCGTCCACCGCGCCGGCGAACGCGGCAGGCCCCTCGTGCGGGTCGAAGTACGCACTGCGCAGCACCCATTCGATTTACGTGAACTCCAGGGTCCGCGGCTACCTCAAGGTCTACTACAACTCCTCCAACGGCTATAACTGCGCGCTGGCCGTCCGCAAGGGCTCGACGTCGCTCTACAGCATCAAGCTCAAGCTCTGCGTCTACAACGCCGCCCGTACCAAGTACGGCAACTGCAAATACGACGGGTACAGCAAGCGGAACCACTGGTACTCCGGTCCCCTCTACGTGTACGCCCGCCATCGATGCCTGTACGTCAAGGCCTTCATCAACACCGATGGCGCGCACAGTGGAACCCTGACCGGCAAGAAGGTTCACTGCGGCTGATCGGCGTCGACCTCGGCTGCCCGGTCACCGCGCAGGGTGAGGGGAGGCCGGTGTCCGGGACGGTGCTGCCAGACGTCTACCGCGCCGATGTGGAAATCCTGTGGGACTACCACGACCTGCATCACGCGATTCGGCCTACCGACGTCGGCATCGGGCTCGGTAGTCATGATCTCGGTGTCGCCACCTTCGCGGCGGAGCTCTACCTGGAGGGGATGTTCCCTCGGATCGTCTTCACCGGGGCCAACGCCCCGACGACGATCGAGCGGTTCCCGCGAGGTGAGGCCGTCCACTACCGCGATCACGCTGTCGCGCTCGGCGTGCCCGCTGCGGCGATCCTGGTCGAGCCCGAAGCCACCAATACCGGCCAGAACATCGAGTTCACCCGCAGGCTGCTCGCCGGCCGCGGGATCGCAGTCCGCTCAGCGACGCTGATCTCGCGGCCCTACCAGCAGCGCCGCGCGTACTCCACCGCCGAGAAGCTGTGGCCGGAACTTGAGATCGTCTGCGCGTCGCGACCGCTCCCGCTGGACGAGTACATCGCGAGCATCGGTGACGTGAAGCGTGTCGTCGACATGCTGGTGGGTGACACGCAGCGCGTCATGGTCTACCCCGACCGAGGGTTCGCCACCCCGCAAGACATGCCGGCAGAAGTCGAAGCGGCCTACCGTCGCCTGGTCGAGGCGGGCTTCACCACCAGGCTCGTCCCATAACCGTCTCGTCGTCCACGTGGGCAACGGGGCATGCCCGTCCCAGGCGTCGCCGGCTACCGGTCATTGATGGGACCGGTCCCTCCGCGGGGGGCGGAGGGACCGGCTTGTCGGTCAACCGCTCAACCGGCCTGGCCCGGACGAGGGCCAGGAACGGCTGGAACTAGCAGCTGTGACCGTCACACACCGAGCAGTACGACACCTGGCAGAACATGCACGTGACCTGCTTGTGGCCGGGCTGGTCGCACGCCCGGATGATCGGAGGCGTTCCCGTGGGCATGGGAACGACCGTCGACCACCCCGTAACAATTAACAGAGGCACTCCCATGAGCGGAGAGCCGGTGCGCGTGTTGTCCATCTATATCTACCACCTTGTTCTCTTGTTTTAGCCCCGAGACACCGGGGCGGCACCGGAACTAACCGGGCTAATAGAGGACAGTGCGGATTCAGGGCGCATGTGCAAGTCATTGAGCGAGCCGAAATCAGTGCGAGGTTCGACTCCCCGTTCTCGCGTGAAGTGGACGGCCCGAACTCGTAACATTCCTCTTGCAAGAGAGCGTGAATATGTAATGCGATGAGCCACGTGCTGGTCACCAGTGGCGTGGGCGCCGGCGCTTGGGGTTGCTCTTCGGTGGGCGGGTGCGGATGAATCTGGCTGAGGCCAAACGGGAGTACCGGGAGGTGCTCGAGGCGTTCGCCGGTTCGGACGAGGCGGTTTCCGAGGCTCGGCTGGCGGACGTCCGGCGGCGCTTGGACGGTGTGCGCAAGCGTGCGATGCGTCAGATCGACCAGTACACGACGCGTAGGTTCCTTTCCGTCAATCAGCGGCGGGGCATGGTCACCAAGCTGGAATGGATCCACCAGAAGACGCATGCCGAGGTGCTCGCCATCGCGGCGAAGCGGCGCGGGGAATGATGCTGGGCGGCCCCCGGGAAGGTCCTATGCCGGTCGCGAGCGGTTGCGACCGTATTCAGCCAGGGCGTGGAAGGCCGCCTTGGGCTCCCAGGGCATGTCCGGGTAGGTGGTGCCCTTGTCCGGGAGGACCTTGACGATGCCGAAGGACGCCTTGTCGAAGTCGAGGGCGTCGGTGCCGGCGTGAGGCAGGTCGTAGCGGGCGAAGGTGTAGACGAAGGCCGCGTCGATCCCCGAGTTCTCGAAGATGCCGAGGAGTTCGCGCAGGTAGTCGGCCTGCTCCTGCTCGTCGCGGACGACGGGGCGGGTGAAGCGGGCGGGGCGGGCCCGGTCGTTCCATTCGATGACCTCGTCGCCCCGGCTCGCGATGGCGGCGGCGCCGCGGTAGGCGGCGCAGCCGAACTCGGTGACCGCCGCGGGCCTGCCGTGGGCGGTCAGGGCCCGCAGCCCGGCCGGGAGCTGGTCGGCGTTCTGCGCGTCGCGGTAGCCGGCGTCGGTGGCGACCACGTCGAACGGTGTCCAGTCGACGCCCTCGAACGGCAGCGAGGCGTAGCCGACGCGGCCGCCGAACTCGGCCCGCACGGCCGCGACGGCCTTGCCGAGGAAGGCGTTGATCGCGGTGGGCAGGGTGGCCAGCGCGGCGCGGAGCCGCTGCGGGTCGGAGAGGACGGCGGCTCTTTCCTGGAGGGTGTCGCCGGGGAGGAAGCCGGCGGTGCAGATGGAGATCTCCGAGCCGGTGAGGAAGACCACCTCGGCGCCGGTGCGGCGCAGCCTCTCCGCGCGGGCGGCGCTGTCGGTCAGGAAGTCGAGCAGTTCGTCCTGGCTGAGGTCGTTGGTGAACGGGCAGTACCAGACTTCGAGCCCGGCGTCGGCGGCGAGGCGCGCGGCCGTCTCCAGGCGGTCGCGGTCTCCGCCGGTGATCCGGACGGCGTCGCAGTGCAGGTCGTCGCGGATGATGGCCATCTCGCGGCGGACGGTGGCCGGGTCGAAGGGCTCGCGCGTGGTGGTCCCCGCGCTGGTGAAGCCCGTGTCGAAGTTGATGCCGAGAGCGCGCATGGTCGTTCCTTCGCGTCGAGATTAGGGTACGCAACGTACCCTAAATTGTGGTGTTTCGGCGCTGGAGGAAGCGAATTGAAGTACGCTTCGTACCCTAGGGCGGTGAAGGGGCTGCATGGCTGAGGGCGGTGGGTCGCGGCGGCGGGGGGCCGCGCTGGAGGAGGCGATCCTGCGGGCGGCGGCCGAGGTGCTGCGGGAGTCCGGTGCCGGCGGCCTGACCATGGACGAGGTGGCGCGGCGGGCCGGCACGAACAAGAACGCGATCTACCGGCGGTGGCCGAATCGCGTCGCGCTCGGCGTCGCCGCGTACCGCCGGCTGGCGGACACCGAGGTCACGGTCCCGGACACCGGTTCGCTGCGGGACGACGCTCTCGACCTGCTGCGCCGCGCGAACAGCACCTGGTCGTCGCCGTACGGGGAGATCCTGCGCGGGCTGATCGCGGCGGCCGGGAGCGCGCCGGAGGTCCTCGCCGAGTTGCGGGACGGCGGTGGCGGCGCCTACGAGGCGGCGTGGCTGACGGTGCTCGGACGGGCGGTGGCCCGTGGTGAGGCCGCGGCCGAGGCGCTGCATCCTCGGGTCGCGTCCACGCCGGTCGCGCTGCTGCGCAACGAGTACATGGCGCGAGGCGTCCCGGCCGTGCCGGATGGCGTCCTCGTCGAGATCGTGGAAGAGGTCTTCCTGCCGTTGGTCCGGGGGCGCGCCGCCTTCAGTTGACGAGCTGAACGGTCGAAGACCGGCCACGGCGAAGAACTCCCTGCGGTCGACTGTGCGGCGGGGCGAGTGGCACGGGCCTTCCCTCTGTCCGGCCAGTGGCTTTTGCGGCTTTCAGCAGCCCCTGGGTCAGAACTCCTTGGCGGTGGAGGCCCGGACGATGAGGTCGGGAGGCAGCCGCTCGGACGGGGGCGTCCGTCCGGCGAGCAGATCGACGAGCAGGTCGAGGGCCCGCTCGCCCATCTCGTGCATGGGCGAGCGGACGCTGGTGAGCGGGATGGGCAGCTCCGCCGCGAGGGGGGTGTCGTTGTAGCCGGCGACGGCGACGTCCTCGCCGGGACGCAGGCCCTGGTCGCGCAGGACGCCGAGCGCGCCGATGGCCGCGAAGTCGTTGACGGCGAAGAGGGCCGTGGGCCGGGGGTCGTGGCGCAGGAGGCGTTCGGCGGCGGCCCGGCCCCCGGCGGCGTCGAAGCCGGAGTGGACGATGTGGGAGCCGGGCACGGGGTGGCCCGCCTCCCGGTAGCGGTCGACGAACCCGGCGGTGCGGTCGGCGCCGGTGCTGGCGAAGGGCTCGCCCGCGATGACGCCGACCCGCCGGTGGCCGAGGGCGAGCAGGTGGTCGGCGACCAGGCGTCCGCCGAGGCGGTCGTCGCAGGTGACGGACGGGTGCCCGCCGGCGTGCCGGCTGACCAGGACGAACGGGACGCGCCGCGCGGCGATCTCGTCGAGGAAGGCGGCGTCGGTGTGCGCGTCGCCGAAGACCAGGCCGTCGACGTGCCGGGACAGCGCCAGCTCGGTGCGCGCCCGCTGCTGCTCGGGCCGGTCGTGGCTGTTCATGACGAAGGTGGTGAGGCCGTGCCGGGCGGCGGCGTCCTCGATGCCCTCGTAGATCGTGGCGAGCACCAGGTCGGACAGCCGGGGGACCAGGACGCCGACGAGGTTGCTGCGCTGGGTGCGCAGGCTGGTGGCGTGCGGGTTGGGGCGGTAGTCCAGCCGGGCGGCCCAGCGCCGGATCTCCTCGGCGGTCTCGCGGGACGCGGCGCGCTGGGCGTCCTCGGGGGAGCCGTTGAGCACCCGGGAGACGGTGGAGACGTCGACGCCCGCCGCCTGCGCGACGGTCCGCAGCGTCGCGGGCCGCTGCCGGTCGTTGCGGGCCACCCCGTCCGCCCTCCTGTCGCCGTGCCCTTGACAGGGCCACCGTCCGGTGTCTTTTATACAACCCAAACGTTTGACCCAATCGTTTGGGTCAGTCAGAGACCCCCGACCGAGTGGGAAAGAGGCGGAGCCGTGACGCGACGGGTCGATGCGGGGCGGTCGGCGTGATCGGCCTGCCGCCGGAGGCGGGCTGGTTCTCCCGGCGGACGGTCGCGGGATTGGGCAGGGCGCTCCGAGACGGGAGGACGTCCCCGGGCGATCTGGTGGAGCGGTCACTGGCCGAGGCGTCACGCCTCGGAGCGCTCAACGCGTTCGTCACCGTGGACGGGCCGGGGGCGCGCGCGGCGGCGGAGCGCGCCGGACGGGAACTGGCCGCGGGCCTCGACCGCGGTCCCCTGCACGGCGTCCCCGTCGCGGTCAAGGACGTCGTCGACACCGCCGGGCTGCGCACCACGAGGGGCTCCCGCCACCACGCGGACCGGGTGCCCGAGCACGACGCCGAGTGCGTGCGCCGGTTGCGCGACGCCGGCGCGATCATCGTCGGGAAGGCCGCGACCCACGAGTTCGCCTTCGGGCCGACCGGCGACCGCTCGCTGAACGGGCCGACCCGCAACCCCTACGGGGACGGGCGGCTCGCCGGCGGGTCCAGCAGCGGGTCGGCCGCGGCCGTGGCCGCCGGGATCGTGCCGCTCGCGGTGGGCACCGACACCGGCGGCTCCGTGCGCATCCCCGCCGCGTGCTGCGGGATCGTCGGGCTCAAGCCCACCCTGGGCGCCGTGCCGTCCGACGGCGTCTTCCCGGTCTCGTCCTCCCTGGACACGGTGGGCCCGATGGCGCGGACCGCCGATGACTGCCTGCTGCTGTGGAACGTTCTGGCCGGACGGGAGGGTCCGGTCCCGGACGTCTCCGGCGCCCGCGTCGGCTGGGTGGCGCCGGACGCGCTCCACCCGGTCGACCCGCGCGTGTCCGCCGCGGCCCGCGCCGCGCTGGAGCCACTGCCCGTGCGGGACGTCGCCGTCCCCGACATCGCGCGGATGCGCTGGGCCTACACCGCGATCCAGGGCGGCGAGGTCCACCGGCTCCACGCCGCACGGATGGCCGCCGCGCCGGACCTCTACGACCCGGAGGTGCTGGCGCGCCTCCACGCCGCCGGGCGGGTCACCGCCGAGGACACGGCCACGGCCCGCGAGCTGCGGGAACGGGTCCGCAGGGCGGTGACGGCCCTCTTCGGACGCTTCGAGTTCCTCGCGATGCCCACCGTTCCGGTCGTCGCTCCGCCGCTGGGCGCCCGGACACTGGCGCTGAACGGAGCGCCGGTCGACGTCCGCGCGGCGCTCCTGGCGTACACCAGCCCCTGGAGCGTGCTCGGACTTCCCGCCGTCAGCCTGCCCGCCGGCCTCGTCGACGGACTGCCCGCCGGGCTGCAACTGATCGCCCGGCCGGGCGCCGAGCGCATGCTCCTCGCCGCCGCGGCCCGCCTGACGAAGACGCCGTCCACCGCCCCGTCGCAGCCATGAAGCAGCCGCCGTGCCGTTCGACCCCAGGGTTTCCGGCGCGGCGTCGAACTGATCGACAAGGCGGCCGACCGGGGCCCGAGGCTCGGTCAGCGGATGACGCGGTAGGAGAGGTGGGTCGCGGCCGGGGTCTCCGTCACCTGGGTGCGTTCGAGGGTGATCGAGGAATCGAGCGTGCCGAACAACGGCGTACCGCCGCCGACCAGGACCGGAACCACGTGCACGCGGATCTCGTCGACCAGGCCGAGCGGGAGCGCCTGCTGCATGACGGTCGCGCCGTGCAGTCCGACGACCTTGCCGCCGGCCGCCTTCTTGGCCTGCTCGATCGCGCCGGCCACCCCGTCGGTGACGAAGGTGAACACCGGCGGGTACGACCTGGTCGGTGCCTGGTGCGTGACCACGAAGCACGGGAGGTCGCCCATCGGACCGCCCTCGCCCCAGCCGCCCTCCCCCTCGTTCTTCTCGAAGGACTTGCGGCCCATCACCACCGCACCCCAGTCTGCGACGACCTTCTCCAGGATGGCCCGGTCGTCGTCGGTCGCCTGGTCGGACATCCACTTGTGCAGCATCCCGGCGCCGTCGCCGAACGGGTTCTCGCGGCTGTCGTTCGGGCCGGTGACGTACCCGTCGAGCGAGACGGACATGTCGCAGATCACTTGGGCCATGGGTAACGCTCTCCCTCTGCCGATGCTGCCGAGTTTCGTTGTGCTGTAGGACTCGGCGTGCCGGCCGAACTCATCGGTGACCGGGCACCAGCCGCCTGCAGGCGCCTCACGGCTGGGAACTGGCGGGCCGGGGCCAGAGGGGAGTGTCGGCTCGGGCGGCGTTCAGGGCGCCGATCGTGGTGGCCAGGGCGAGGAGCACCATGGCGATCCGGAGGGTGATGCGCAAGATCTTCATCTGGGGAACCCCCGTTCCGTCGAACGGATCCTGTACCCCGTGTGATGCGGACGGATCGGGAAGTGTTCCCAGAAGACCCCAGAAACAGGTAGGCGGATGGTCTAGGTGAGCTGGGGAGCCGGCGCGGCGGCCTGCTCGCGTTGCCAGAGGGCACGGTAGGGGCCGGGGCGGTTCACGAGGTCGGTGTGGGCGCCCCGGTCGATGACGCGGCCCCCGTCCAGGACGATGATCTCGTCGACGGCGTCCAGGCCGGCGAGGCGGTGGGTGACCAGGAGCGTCGTCCGGCCCTCGGTGGCGGTGAGGAGGTCGGCGGTCAGCTCGTCGGCCGTCGCGAGGTCGAGGTGCTCGGCGGGCTCGTCGAGCAGCAGGATCGGGAAGTCGGCGAGGAGGGCGCGGGCCAGGGCGATGCGCTGGCGCTGGCCGCCGGAGACCCGGGCGCCGTGCTCGCCGACGCGGGTGGCGAGGCCGTCCGGGAGGGAGTCGACCCAGTCGAGGAGCCGGGCGCGGCGCAGCGCGTCGCGGATCTCCTCGTCGGTGGCGGACGGGCGGGCCAGGCGGACGTTCTCACCGATCGTCGAGTCGAACAGGTGGGCGTCCTGGGCGCAGAGGCCGATGACCCGGCGGACGTCGTCGCCGGAGAGCGCGCGCAGGTCGACGCCGTTGAGGGACGTCCAGCCGCCGGAGGATTCCAGGAAGCGGAGCAGCACGGCCGTCAGGGTGGTCTTGCCCGATCCGCTCGGGCCGACGATCGCGCAGCGGCGGCCGGGCACGAGTTCCAGGGAGACGCCGTCGAGGGCGTAGGGCGCGGTGGGCGTCCACCGGGCTCGGAGGTTCTCGACCGAGAGCGTGTAGGGCGCTGCGGGCAGGGGAGCCGGAGCGTCCGGCTCCTGGACCGGGGGCGGGCTGTCCAGGACGGCGAAGACGCGCGCGGCCGAACGGCGGACCCGCTCCAGGTACTGCGCGGCCAGGGGCAGCCCGGCGACGACCTCGAACGCGGCCAGCGGGAGGAGGACGACGACCGCGAGGAGGACGCCGTCGAGCGCTCCCGAGCGGACGGCCGGTACGCCGACGGCGAGACTGCCCCAGACGGCCAGACCGCCGGCGAGTGCGGAGATCGCGGCGCCGAGTCCCGCGGTGGTCGCGGAACGGGCCGTGGCGCGCGTGAAGTCGCGATCGAGCTGCGCGGCCTTGGCGAGCTGCTCGGGGGCGGCGCCGTACGCGATGAGTTCCGGCGCGCCCTGGAGGGTGTCGACGACGTGCGAGGTGAGCTCGCCGCGCAGGTCGGTCGTGCGGCGTTCGGCGCGGCGGGAGACGGCGCCCGACAGCCAGGGGGCGGCGACCCCGGCGAGCAGCAGGGCCAGCAGGAGGACGACGCCAGCCGAGGGAAGCAGCAGCCAGGCGAGCCCGACGGAGGCGCCGCCGACGACCGCGGCGACGGTGCAGGGCAGCAGGACCCGCAGGAAGAGGTCCTGGACGGCGTCGACGTCCGCGACCAGCCGGTTCAGGAGGTCGCCGCCGCGGAAGGCGGGGAGCCCGGCGGGCGCGAGCCGCTCCAGCCGCTCGTACACCCGGGCCCGCAGGTCGGCGAGGATCCGGAACGTCGCGTCGTGGCCCACGAGGCGCTCGACGTACCGGAACACGCCCCGCCCCAGGCCGAACGCGCGGACCGCCACGATCGCGACCATCAGCATGAGCACCGGCGGATGCTGCGCCGCCCGCGAGATCAGCCACGCCGACGTCGCCATCAGCCCGACCCCGCTGCCGAGCGCCAGCACCCCGAACAGCACGGCCAGCGCGAGCCGTCCCCGCGCCGGACGCGCGAACCGGAGAAGCCGGAAGATCATGCCCTCACCCCCGCCTCGTCGGCCGAAGCCTCCGCCGCGCCCCACGAGGACGCGGAGGTTTCACGTGAATCATCCGTCCCGGCGATCCGCGCGGGGCGCGGGCGGCGGGTCATGCCGTCACCAGCGCCGGGGCGACGGGGACGGTGCGGTCGGCCATCGCGGCCAGCGCCGGGCGGTGGGCCACGAGGATCACCGTGCGGGACTCCGCCAGCCGCTGGACGGCGTCGAGCACGGCGGCCTCGCTCTCGGCGTCCAGGTGGGAGGTCGGCTCGTCCAGGAGGAGGAGCGGGGCGTCGCGGAGGAAGGCGCGGGCCAGGGCGATGCGCTGGCGCTGGCCCGCGGACAGGCCCGCGCCGCGGTCGCCCAGGGGGGTGTCGAAGCCCGAGGGGAGGGCGTCGACGAACCCGAGGGCGTTCGCGGCGCGGGCGGCCTCGCGGACCTCGGCGTCGGACGCGTCCGGGCGGCCGAGGCGGATGTTCGCGGCGACGGTGCCGGCGAACAGGTGCGGGTGCTGGGGGACCCAGGCGATCCGCTCGCGCCAGGCGTCCGGGGCCAGGTCGGCGAGGTCGTCCCAGTCGACCAGGACGCGGCCCGAGTCCGGGCGGACGAAGCCGAGGAGCACGGCGAGCACGGTCGACTTGCCCGCGCCGCTCGGGCCGACCAGCGCGACCGTCTCGCCCGGGTGGACGGTCAGCGAGAAGTCGTCGAGGGCGGGGACGTCGCGGCCGGGGTACGTCACCGTCACGCCGTCCAGGCGGAGCGTGGCGCGGTCGGGGTCGGGGACGTCCCGCCGCGTCCCGGCGGGCGGCAGCGGCGTCTCGAGGACCTCGAAGATCCGCGCGGCGGCGGTGAGGCCCTCGACGCTCGCGTGGTACTGCGCGCCGACCTGGCGGAGGGGCAGGTAGGCCTCCGGGGCCAGGATGAGGACGAGCAGCGCGGTCTCCAGGCCGAGACCGCCCTCCACGAGCCGGAGCCCGATCGACACGGCGACCAGCGCGACGGACAGGGTGGACAGCACTTCGAGGACGAGGGCGGACAGGAACGCGATCCGCAGGGTGGACATGGTCGCGCGCCGGTGCCGGCCGGTGATCTCGCGGATCCGGTCCGCCTGCGCGCGGGCCCGGCCGAAGATCTTCAGCGTGGGCAGCCCGGCGACGACGTCCAGGAAGTGGGCGGACAGCAGGGAGAGCGTCCGCCACTGCCGGTCCATCCTGCGCTGGGTGGTGAGCCCGACCAGGATCGCGAAGACGGGGATGAGCGGCAGCGTCGCGGCGATCGTCACGGCGGAGAGCCAGTCGCCGAGCAGGATCCGCGCGCCGACCGCCACCGGGACGATCACCGCCAGGACGAGCTGCGGCAGGTAGCGGGAGAAGTAGTCGTCCAGCGCGTCGATCCCGCGGGTGGCGAGGGTGGCGAGCTCGCCGCTGCGCTCCCCGGACAGCCAGCGCGGCCCGAGGGCCAGGGCGCGGGCGAGCAGCCGGCCGCGCAGCTGCGACTTCACCGCGGCGGACGAGCGGTGCGCGGCGACCTCCTGGAGCCACGCGACGAGCGTCCGGCCGAGGACGACGGCGAGGAGCAGCAGGAGCGGGGTGCGCAGGTCGCCGAGGGAGGCGCCGTGCAGGAAGGCGCGGGTGAGCATGCCGGCGAGGAGGGTCGCCTGCGCGATGATCAGTCCGGCGGTGGCGGCGCCGAGCAGCACGGACGCCGCGAGGAACGGGCGCGTGGTGCGGGCGTGGCGCAGCAGCCGGGGGTCGAGGGGCTTCATGCGACCGGCTTCTTCGCGTGAGGCTTCTTCACGGGGATGTGGGACGTGCCGATCCGCTTGCGGAAGACCCAGTACGTCCAGCCCTGGTAGATCATCACGATCGGGGTGAACACGGCCGCCACCCAGGTCATGATCTTCAACGTGTAGGCGGACGAAGCGGCGTTCGCGGTGGTCAGGCCGCCGGTGCCGAGGGTGGACGGCAGGACGTCCGGGAACAGCGACAGGAACAGGGTGGCGACGGCGAGCACGATGGCGGCGCCGGTCCCGACGAACGCCCAGCCCTCGCGGCCGCGCCGGTTGGCCGCCGCGGCGGCGAGCAGCCCGGCGGCGGCGCCCGCGACGGTGAGCCAGGTGACGGGCTTGCCGTACTGGAGCTGGGTGATCAGCAGGAAGCCGCCTCCGGTGACGATCGCGGCGACCGCGGCGAGGCCGGCGATCCGGCGGGCCCGCGCCCGGATGCCCCCGGACGTCTTGAGCGCGAGGAACACCGCGCCGTGCAGGAGGAACAGCGTCACGGTGGTGAGCCCGCCGAGCAGCGCGTACGGGTTGAGCAGGTCGCCGAGGGAGCCGGCGAACTCGTGGTCGGCGTCGAGCGGCACGCCGCGCACCATGTTCGCGAACGCGACGCCCCACACGAACGCGGGCACGAGGCTGCCCCAGAAGATGCACCTGTCCCAGCGGGCCCGCCAGCGGGCGTCGTCGCGCTTGCCGCGGTACTCGAACGCGACGCCGCGGATGATCAGTGCGAGCAGGATCGCGAGGAGCGGCAGGTAGAAGCCGCTGAACAGGGTGGCGTACCACTCGGGGAACGCGGCGAAGGTGGCGGCGCCGGCGACGATGAACCACACCTCGTTGCCGTCCCAGACGGGGCCGATGGTGTTGATGACGACGCGGCGCTCGACGTCGTCGCGGCCGAGCACGGGCAGCAGCATCCCGACGCCGAAGTCGAAGCCCTCCAGGAAGAAGTAGCTCGTCCACAGGAAGGCGATGATGA
Organism: Actinomadura verrucosospora; assembly: GCF_039540335.1. Classification (NCBI taxonomy): domain Bacteria; kingdom Bacillati; phylum Actinomycetota; class Actinomycetes; order Streptosporangiales; family Thermomonosporaceae; genus Actinomadura; species Actinomadura verrucosospora. The sequence continues at coordinate 80,167 of NZ_BAABEV010000037.1, forward strand.
CGAACCAGGCGGTGGTGAGTTCCATGACCGGCCCTCAGTAGGCGAACGCGAGCGAGCGCTCGGAGTCGGAGTCGGAGTCGGGGCCGTCGGACGGCGGCGGCAGCACCTCGTCCTCCGACGGCGGCCCGGCCTTGGCGTACCTGAGCATCAGCCCCGTCTCGATGACCAGGAGGACGCCGTAGAGCGCGGTCAGCGACGCGACCGAGATCAGCATCGACGAGGCCGACACCCCGGGCGAGACGCTGGACGAGGTCTTCAGCACGCCGAACACCGACCAGGGCTGCCGCCCCATCTCGGTGAAGATCCATCCGGCGGAGTTGCCGATGAAGGGCAGGGTCAGCGACAGGACGCCGATCCGGTACACCCAGGGGTTGGAGGGGAGCCTGCCGCGGCGCAGCAGCCACAGCCCGGCCACCGAGACCAGCGCCATGGCGATCCCGGCGCCGGACATGACCCGGAAGTTCCAGTAGATGACGGGGATCATCGGCCGGTAGTCGCCGGCCCCGTAGCGCTCCTGCTCGGCGGCCTGGACGTCGTTGATCCCCTTGACCTCGCCGTCGAGGGTGCCGGTGGCGAGGAACGACAGCAGGCGCGGCACCTTGAGGCCGAAGACCTCCTTCTCGCCGTTCAGCGTCCCGACGGTGAAGATCGAGAAGGAGGCGGGCCGCTCGGTCTCGTAGAGCGCCTCGGCGGCGGCCATCTTCATCGGCTGCTGCTCGGTCATGACCTTGCCCTGGAGGTCGCCGGTGATCGCGACGCCGATGGACGCGATGGCGGTGACGACGAGCGCGAGCTTCAGCGACGGCCGGAAGACCTCGACGTTCTTGCGGCGGGCGAGGTGCCAGGCGCTGACGCCGGCCATGAACATGCCGCCGGTGGCGAACGCCGCCGTCATGGTGTGCGGGAACGCGACGAGCTGCGTGGAGTTGGTCAGGACGGCCCAGAAGTCGGTGAGGACGGCCCGTCCGGACTCGTGGTCGATCCGGTAGCCGACGGGGTGCTGCATCCAGGAGTTCGCGGCGAGGATGAAGTACGCCGACAGCAGGGTCCCGATGTGCACGAGCCAGATGCAGCCGAGGTGCAGCCGGTTCGGCAGCCGGTCCCAGCCGAAGATCCACAGGCCGAGGAAGGTCGACTCGACGAAGAAGGCGAGGAGGCCCTCGATGGCGAGCGGCGCCCCGAAGACGTCACCGACGAACCGGGAGTAGTCACTCCAGTTCATGCCGAACTGGAACTCCTGCACGATGCCGGTGACGATCCCCATCGCGAAGTTGATCAGGAAGAGCTTGCCCCAGAACTTGGTGGCGCGCAGGTACGCCGTCCTCCCCGTCCGCAGCCAGGCGGTCTGGAGCACCGCGACCAGCGCGGAGAGACCGATCGTGAGCGGGACGAAGAGGAAGTGGTAGACGGTGGTGATCCCGAACTGCCACCGGGCGATGTCGACGGTGTCCATGGGCGCAGGCCTCTCCGGCTCATCTACTACAAGCTGTAGTACTTCATCCTGTCAGAAATACTACGAGCTGTAGTACTACAACCGGTGGTTAGTTGGGTCACTCGCCCGGACACGGCCGGACGGGGCGGCGCGAGGGGTGCGCCGCCCCGTCCAGGGGAGGGTCCGCGTTCGGTCTAGAGGGCCGCGCCGGCGCGGCCGGGGGTCAACTGCTCGCGCGCGGGACGAGGCAGCCCGGGCGGTTGAAGTCGATCACGCTGCCGGGGGCGATGCAGGCTGCCAGGGTGTAGGTCTGCTGGGCGTAGCCGATGTTCGGGTGAACCGTGATGGTGCCGGACTGGTCGACCTCGCACGGGTTGTTCAGCGTGCAGCGGCCGCCGTCCTCGTTGATGGTGTTGTTCGCGCCCACGACCTTGCCGGTCGAGGCGTCGACGAGCGGGGAGCCCGACGTGCCGCCGATGACGTTGCACGCGGGGGTGTAGCGGATCGAGTCCTTCCACGTCCAGTCCCCTTCCCGGACGCGGTAGGCGAAGCCGTCGATGTTGCAGGAGTAGATCCTGCGCCAGTAGCCGGAGACCACGCGCACGTCGGCGCCCGCGGTGGGGTGGGTGAGCGAGAGCTGGAGCGCCGGCGTCCGGTAGGTCTGCTGGATGGTCGCGTAGCTCTGGCTGAGCCGGTACAGGGTCACGTCGGTGTCGGTCATGGTGGCGTACAGCACCCTGTTGGCGCGCAGCGTGCCGAGCGTGCCCGAGCCGCTGGAGTTGAGCAGGCTGAACGTGCGGCTGGACGCCCGGTTCGTGATGACCTGGCCGGCGCCGGGCATGCCGCCCTCGTAGCAGTGGCCGTTGGTGAGCACGAGCGCCGGGTCGCTGTCGGCGGCGGTCGGGGTGCGCACGAGCGAGCCGGAGCAGTTGCTCAGCGCGACGATCCCGGTGAAGTCGACGGCCTTGATCTGGGCGGACGGTGCGGGAGCGGAGGCGGCGGCCGGGGCGGCGGCGGAGGCGGTGGAGGCGCCGGCGGTCAGGGCGGCGGCGCCGACGGTGGCCGCGGCGAGCGCGCCGAGAATGCGTCTGTGCATGGCGGGGGGTCCTCTCCGGTGAGGGTGGCAGCGTGATGCTAACCACCGGCCCGCCGCCCAGAAAGGGCGAAAGTGGACGAAATGGGAGAGCGCCGCGAATCTGGCAGGCATTGCACAGCCAGACCCGCGGCGCCCGCCCCCGAGGTCAGTAGTGGAACGCGGAGGTCATTCTCGCGCCCTTGGTGCCGAGGTTGACCACGGACGCGCCGCCGGACGGGACGGTCCGGCAGAACGCGCCGCCGTAGCCGTCCGGGAAGACGAAGAGACCCCACACGGCGATCCAGTCCTCGACCGCGCCGGTCTCCGGGTTGAGCATCGGTTCGCTCACGGGGACCACGCGGCGCTGGACGATGTAGTCCTCCTTCAGGCAGCCGGCGACCGTCTCGGCCCACTCGCGGTCGGTCTGGTCCCAGCCCGCGCGGACGCCCCGTCCCGACAGGCCCGCGACCGGCTTGAGGATCAGCTCCTCCCGCTCGGCGCGGACCCGGTCGGCGAGGTCGGGGGTGAGGGTGCGCGTCCACGGCAGGATCCGGTCGATCAGGGCGTTCTCGTCCGGGGACAGGTCCGCGCGCATGGCGGGATCGGAGACGAGCGGCAGGCAGCTCTTGTAGGAGAACATGGACGCCGTCAGGGGAGTCCACAGGACGACCTTGCCCTCCTCACAGGCGCGCATGACGGTCTCGACGGGCTCGTCGTTGCGCGGGTCCCGCGCCACCTGGTGGGCGGAGAAGTACCGCAGGACGAGGTCGAGCGGACGGTCGTGCAGGTACAGCCGTCCGTCCCTCTCCCGCACCTGGTCCACTTCGCCGATGAGCAGTTCGATGCCGCACCGCTTCATCGACTCCTGGAAGGAGCGGTGCAGCGGCTCGTACGCCGCCATCCCGTCGATGGCCTCGAGGGTGGCGACGACGGGTGCCTCCTTCTGCGTGGCCTGGACGAAATGCCGCGCTATGGCCGCCGGAGTGTCGACGCTCGACAGGCCGTGCTCGTCCGCGAACGCGGCGAACTCCTTGTGGCCGAGCAGGGTGCGGTTGACCTCGCTCATGTCGACGCCGCCGAGTTCGCTGCCGATGTTGAACTCCAGCAGCCGGAACCGCGAGCCGTCGTCGTAGAGGTCGGCCCGCCCCCACAGGAACGGCTCCGCGTCGAACCGGGTCATGAGTTCGGTGCGGCGCGCGTCCGCGCCGATCGCGGCGCAGAACGCGCGGCGGTCGCCGCCGAACAGCCGGTCCGGCAGGGACGTCATCAGCCGGAACAGCCCGGACAGGTCGTCCGCGGCCTCGCGCGTGCGCGCCTCGGACGACAGCAGCGGCCGCGTCCCCAGGTATCCGCCCCACGCCCGGTCGAACACGGGCGGGAACTCGACCTCCGACATGACGTCGCGCAGGGGCCCCTCGGCGGCGGCCGCGACGTACTTCGCGGTGACCATCAGGCGGTCTCCTCCACGTCCACGACCAGGTCCTTCTCGATCTTGCGGATGACCTCGCGGTCGGCGTAGATCTGCTCGGCGTCCTCGTGGGCGAGGATGATGTAGCCCATCGTCATGCTCGCGAACAGGTCCGTGCTGGCGTCGACACGGTCGCCGGTGCTCACCAGGTGCACCGGCGAGTGGTAGCTGGGCAGGTCGCGCGCCCGGTCGTAGATCTCGGCGTTGCGCACGATCCCGGTGGAGTGCGACATGAGGAACACGGCCATGACGTTGCGGCGCAGGGTGTAGCCGGGCGGCATCTGCGGGCCGAGGCCGCGGCACACGTCCACGATCCTCGTGACCTGGCTCTCCCCGGTGGCGATCTCGGTCACCGCGGGGTTGCCCGCTCCGGCCAGCCGCGCGTTGACCTCCAGCAGGCGCGGCCCGTCCGGGGTCATCATGATCTCGGTGTGCGCCGCCCAGTTGCGCAGCCCCACCGCGTCCAGCGCGGCGAGCCCGTAGTCGATGAGCTCGCCGTAGGCGCCGGTGTCGTAGGGGAGCCACTCGACGAAGTCGTACACCGCGATGCCCTCGCCGAACGGGACCCGCCGGTACCGGATGATGTCGGTGATCGAGTGCCGGCCGTCGTGGCTGACGGTGTCGATGGCGTACTCGGTGCCGGTCATCATCTCCTGGACGAGGACCTCCTCGGCCAGCACGTCGAGCTTGTCGCGGGTGCCGAGCATGGCCGTGAACTGCTCGCGCCACCCCTGCCCGCCTGGAGCGCGGCTGACTCCCACGGTGCCGGCGCTCGTCGGCGGCTTGACGACGAGGTCCTTGCCGGCGAGGCCCTCGCGCTCGATCCAGGCGGCGACCTCGTCGGGATCGTTCGTGGAGATCTGCCGGGGGACGGGCAGCCCCGCCTCGGCCAGGGCCTGGTGCATGAGGTACTTGTGCCGGCGGGCGTCGACCAGCTCCGGGACGTTGGAGAACTCCGGCGCGAGGGCGTCCGAGCACTCCTGCGCGAGCCGCAGCGCCGCCTCGACGCCGGGGATGACGGCGATCGGCTTCAGCGCGCCGAGCCGGGCGATCGTCTCCGCCATGTCGCCGTGGTGGTTGATGACCGCGTCGTAGTTGCCGGGGTCGTGCGAGGAGTGCAGCGGGGCGAGCGCGGGTCCCGTGTAGTCCATCACGGCCACCGGGCTGAACCCCGCCTCCCGGAGCGCGGGAGCGACCATCGCCGCGGAGGTGAAGGGCCGCACGATTGCGACGACTGGCTTGTCCATGGTGGTCACCTTCTGTTTCGTTCGTTCCACTCGTTGCGCGGGGGTCGTCCTCGCGGGCGCCGCCGCCGTGGTCGTCCGTGCCGTGCCGTCCCGCCTCACTCGCCGGCCTCGGCGGCGGCCGGCTCCAGGGCCGGTTCGGCCTCCTCGGCCGGGCGCCGCCGCGCCAGCCCGGCGCCCGCGGCCACGGCCGCGGCGCCCGCGAGCCCGAACGCCCCGGTCAGCAGCCAGACGCCCGAGCCCCAGGCGTGCCACGCCGCGACCCCGATCATGGGGCCGACGGCGTAGCCGACCTGCTGCGGGATCGTCGCCGCCGCGATGTAGCGGGCGCGCAGCGCGGGCGGCGCGACGAGGCCGGGGTAGGCCATCATGGACGGCGCCGCGATGATCTCCCCGAACGTCCACACCACCGTCGCGAGGAGGAGCAGCGCCACGGGCGTGGGGCCGGTGTAGACGAGGTGGCCGGCGCCCAGCATCGCCATGCCGAGCGTCATCGGCACCCCGATCGGCAGCCGCTGGAGCCACTTGGACAGCAGCACCTCGAAGGCGATGACGATGCCCCCGTTGACGGTCAGCAGCATCGCGAACACCCGCTCGTCATGGCCCGAGCCCGTCACGAACAGCGGCAGGGCGGCCGACGACTGGATGTAGGTCATGGCGGTGAGGAAGAGGCCGAGCACGACGAGCATGAACCGCCGGTCGGCCAGCACCTGCCCGTAGCCGGTGCGGTCCTTGCCGGACCCGCCGCCGGCGACCTCCGGCTCGGCGTCCGACCGCAGCGCCAGGTAGGCGACCACGCCGAACGCCAGCGACGTCGCCGCGTCCACGTAGAACAGCGCGCCGTAGGACGCGTAGGTCAGCAGCAGCGCGGCGCCCATCGGGCCGACCGTCGAACCGACGTTGAACGTCAGCCGCAGCACCGAGAAGACCATCACATGCCGGTCCTTCGGCGTCAGCTCGACCACCCAGGCCATCGCCGCCGGGCGGTACGCCGTCGCGGTCAGCCCCGCTCCCCCGGCGACGAGAGCGCCGATCCACATGTTCGGCACGTGCACGAGCGCCGCGGTGAGCACCGCCGTGCCCGCCATCGAGCCGACGATGACCCACCGGTACCCGACGCGGTCCGCGGCGGCGCCGCCGAGCGCCGACCCGGAGATCCGGCCGATCATGAGCGCGGTCAGCACGACGCCGCTCTCCCACGCGGTGAAGCCCTCGCTGGTCAGGAACAGCACGAGGAACGCGTTGAGGAACGCCGCCAGATTGCTGATCAGGTTCCCGAGGACCAGGATCCGGACCGTCCCGCTCATCCCGCGCAGCGTCGCGAGGATCGTCGGGTGCTCCGGGGACGTCATGGCGCCTGCTCCAGCGGGGTGCCCTCGAACGTGAAGTACCGCCCGGCGTCCGGGATGGCGGCGCGGGTCCGCTCCAGCGTCTCCGCGACCGCGATCACGTAGCCGCAGCGGGCCAGCCCGTTCGGCGGCAGCCGCACCTGCCAGCCCGGCTGCACGGCGAGCTCCACCTCGGCGACCGGCGGGCGCATCAGCTCCTTGTCCACGGTCGCCGACGTGATCTCCATGTCGTGCGGGGGATAGGCGAACCGGATGGACGCCGCCCTGCGCGGCTTCGGGAACGCCACGGCCGGCGGGCGGCCCGCCACCACGTCGGCCGCCGCCAGCGGCCCGTCGACACCGGACGTCAGCAGCCCGAGGTAGGGGATCATCCCCCCGCCGAGCCGGACGTTGATCTCGATGACGTGCTTGGCGCCGTCCGGGGTCAGCTTGAACTCGATGTGCGTGTACCCGTCGGTGAACCCGACCGCGGCGTGGACCCGGGTGAGCATGGCGTGGAACTCGGTGTCGAACAGCAGCGGGTCGCCGGCGTCGACGTCGTGCCCGATCTCCTCGAACGCCAGCGTGCCGCTGCCGCCGAGCACCTTGCGCGCCACGATCAGCGGCGTGCACTCCCCCTGGAACAGGACGCACTCGACGGAGATCTCCGGGCCGTCGAGGAACTCCTCCACGATGACGTAGTTCTCGAACTGGCGGATACCGCCCAGCCGCGTCCCGTCGGTGAGCGCGAACGCGGCGTCCAGGTCCTCGGGCCTCTCGACCTTGCTGAGGCCGAGGCTGCCGCCGAGGTTGCGCGGCTTGACGATGAGCGGGTAGCCGGTCTCGGCGGCGAACGCGCGCGCCTCCTCCAGCGACGCCACGGCGCGGGAGGCGGGCTGCGGGAACCCGGCGGCCCGCAGCGCCTCCCGCGTCGCGGACTTGTCCCGGCACCGGGCCACCGCGCCCGGGTCGAGGACGGGGAGGCCGAGCGCCGCGCTGAGGTGCGCGGACGTCTCGATGTAGACCTCGTCGTAGCAGAACACCCCGGCGACCTCGTGGTCGCGGGCCACGTCGCGCGCCGCGGCCGTCAGCTTCTCCAGGTCGAGGCAGTCGACGACGGTGTGCCCGGCGATGTAGGGCTCCTCCCAGCTCGCCGGGGCCGGGTTCAGCAGCCAGAGCCGGTACCGCTGCGACACCGACTCCAGGATGTACTTGCGGTAGACCCAGTAGCTGCTCGCGACCAGGAGAAGGAGCGGACGCTCGCCGCCCGCGGGCGGGTCATAGGACATGCGGACCTCGATCGCAGGTTGTCAGGAGAAGTAGTCCTCGGGCCCGCCGCGGCGGCGGACGTCGAGGGTGGCGCAGTGGAAGCCGCCGCCGAAGGTGTTGACCGTGCGGAAGGGGACGGGGATGGGGGTGAACCCCTCCTTCTCCAGCAGCCGCAGCAGCTCGGTCTCCTGCGCCTCGACGAAGATGCGCTCCTGGTCGAGCATCAGGGTGTTCATCGCGATCCACCGGCTGCAGAAGTACATGGTCTGGTCGGCGGGGATGGCGGGCTCGGGGCAGACCAGCACGTCCCAGCCGGCGAACATCTCCGGCAGCTCCGGCACCCGCTCGGGGTTGATCAGCACCCGGCCGGGACGCAGCGGGACGAACGTGGCGTTCATGTGCATCGGGTGGTCGTCGGCGAACGCGACCTCGTGCACCCGGAACTCGCCGCCGAGCAGCCGCCGCACCCACTCGATGCCGAACCGGTTGGTGACGTGGCTGCGCTGCACGAGGATGTCGCGGCCGAACCGCATGAAGTCGCCGGCGTCCACGATCGGCTCGAACTCGGTGATGACGGACGTCGCGTCCGGGAACGGGTCGGCCGGGGACATGGTCTCCGGCTTGGCGGCGGCGTAGCCGGGGTTGAAGGACGCGTCGGTGAGCTGCGGCTTCGGCGCCGCGACCCAGCGGGCGCCGCGCCGGAAGTAGTCCTTGAAGATCGTCCGGAACGGGTGGGTGGCGAAGTAGTACGACCGCCAGCCCATCGTCGCCTCGACGATCTGGTCGCCCGCGACCAGCGCGATGTCGCGGGGGAAGGTGTGCGACGAGCCGCCGGTGGACGTCCAGTCGGCGGTCCCGAACGGGCGGGACTGGTCGACCGGGTCGGGGCGCCGGACCGTGACGCCCTCGCCCTCCAGGATCGACACGAAGCCGTCGAGCTCCTCGCGGGCCGCCTCGACCTGCTCCTGCGGGAAGCCCCCGCCGCCGTTGCGGCGGTAGAAGTCCCACGCCTCGGGCGGAACGGTCGCCTCGATCGCCGGATGCCACGGCGGGACGGCGGCGCCGTCGATCACGCCGACGATCACCTCTTCCAGCGGGTCCCACTCGTTGTACGAGCCGACCGGGGCGGGCTGCCCGGCCGGGGGTGCGCTGTCGGTCATCGCGACGTCCTCTCCACGGTTCGAACGGTCACCCGGGCCTCGGGCGAGGCGGCCTTCAGGCCGTGCAGGCGGCCGCGCGGCACCAGCAGCACGTCGCCCGTGCCGAGCCGGTGCGGGCGGTCGGTCGCCCACGCGTACACGTCCGCCTCGCCGCTCGTGATCTCCACGAGCCGGTCGGAGTCGTACACGCCGGTGCAGAACGGGCTGTCGGGGCGGAGCGTGCTCGCCTGCGCGTCGTCCCTCGCGGAGGACGCCAGCGCGGCGCCCGCCTCGGTGTGCCGGTCGAGGGCGTCGGCCCAGGCGATCTGCGCGCGGAAGTCGGCGTCGCCGAGGCGCAGCAGCAGCTTGGTGTCCTCGATGCCGCGCACCAGCTCGGGGATGACCAGCTCGCCGTGCGCGCGGGCCAGGCCGAGCAGCAGGTTCTCGTAGGTCATCCGCCCGTGGTGGACGTCGATGTGCGCGTGCTCGTCGCAGTACTTGGCGTCCACGCGGTCGCCGTAGACGGCGCGGAGCATGGCGCCGGTGTCGGCGAACCCCTGCGCGAACAGCCACTCCAGGTACGTCACCGCGGCCATGTAGCGGAACATGCCGCGGTGGTCCTCGGTGAGCCAGTTGAAGTAGTTCACCCCGACCAGGGAGCTGGTCAGGTAGAAGTTCCAGTACGCGTGCACGTCGGTGCGCAGCCCGACGCTGGCCAGCATCTCCTTGAAGATCGTGCTGTGCTTGGCGCCGTAGACCCCGTACCCGAACTCGTCATTGAAGATCTTGAAGAGCTCGGACTGCTCGACGCCGTAGGAGCCGCCGAGGTTGCGCGCCATCGCCGACGCCTCGGTCAGCGCGTCCAGGGCGAGCTGGATCAGGTGCAGCGCCGCGGCCTCCTCCGGCCGCCGGCACTCGGTGATCAGCCGCATGGTGCCGGTCGGCTCGGCCGCCGCGTCCACCGCCGGGTTGCTCCCGGACGCGTCGGCGGGCGCCCCGGCCCCGCCGACCTCGGCGAGGAAGTACGCCTGGAGCTCCTCCAGCGTCCGCACCGGCGGGACGGTGACGGCGTCGTCCAGGAAGGAGAACGCGTACCGCTCCAGGCCGGGCCGGACGGCGTCGCGCAGCGCCCGCACCTCGTCGCCGTAGAAGAGCTCGAAGTCGTCCTTCGCCGAGGCCAGCCCGGCGGGGGGCAGCAGGATCATGTCGCTCTCGTAGGCGTTGCACAGCACGCGGCCGGCGATGAGCTGGCCGCCGCCGAGGAACTCCGCCTCCGTCGCCGGGACGGAGAAGTCCCGGTCGGCGGCGCCCGGCGGGCCGATCGGCCGCCGGTACGGGTTGCCCTCGACGAGGACCTCGGGACCCGGCTGGAAGATCCGCTGCGAGCAGTAGGCGGCGAGGGCGCCCGCCGCGGCGGCCGTCGGCGCGGTCCCCGTCGTCACCATGCCCGCCGTGGCCTCGTCCGCGGCCGGTGCGGCGATCGCCTCCGTCACGGCGGTCACGCGACCACCTCCTCGGACTGCACCTCGAAGCGGACGCACTCGCCGTCGTGGGCGGCGACCAGCGACACCGGCAGGTCCGGCTGGACGTGCAGGGGGACGGGCAGGCACTGGATCGCCTGCTTCCAGTGCGAGTCGTGGCCGGGCGCGTTGTCGACCACGATCCCCGGCATCAGCTCCATCTCGAACCAGAACGCGATCGCGTGCATCGTGCCCGCGGCCGTCGGCCGGACCGTCAGCTCGGTGCGCTGCGGGCGCGCGTCCGCCGTGTAGAAGTCGAACTCGAACACCGTCACCGGCTCCGACAGCGCCCGGTGCTCGTGCCGGTGCAGCCGGGAGTCGAAGTACTCCAGCGTGGACAGCCGGTTGAAGGGCGCGAGGTCGAACCCGTACAGCTTGCCGACGTGGTTCTTGCGGTGCAGCGGCTCGCTCTCGACGAGCTGCGCGAAGATCCGTCCCCGCGACGGCATGATCGTCGCGTCCGGGGCGAGGAGGTGCTCGCGGGCGTGCGCGATCGTGCCGAGGATGCCCTCGCCGAGCAGCCCGCAGTCGACGATCTCGGTGACCAGCAGGCCGGCGCGCCTCGGCAGGTCCCCGGGCACGGTCATGCGGGTGGACATCTTCGACACGACGCCGACCGCGTCGTCGTACCCGGCCACCCGGACCACCCGCGCCGCCGTCTCGGCGACGGACGGCTGGCCCTCGCAGGCCACGACCTCCCGCGCCCCGGCCCGCGCCGCCATCATCGCCAGCAGGCCCGACCCGGCGCCGATGTCGAGGACGAGCGCGTCCGGGGCGGCCGCGACCGCCTGCCGGATCGCCCGGTCGTACAGCTCGGCGCGCTCCTCGTCGTGCAGCATCTCCCAGTGCCAGCGGGGGACCGAGCACCGGACGGCCCGGTTCCGGCCGATCAGGGCCTCCTGGTTGTCGGCGTCCAGGCCGAGGATCAGCTCGAAGGCCCTGGCGGCGTCCTCGTAGCGGCCCTGGTGGTGCAGGTCGCGCCCCCACCTGAGGAACTCGCCGAGTTCCATTCCGTCGCGGATCTCGGTGACCGCGCCCTGCGGCTGTGCGCTGTTCATCGGCTCTCGGCCCCTTCGTCGTGGGTCGGGTCGGGCGGCAGGTTGGCGAGGATCTCCTTGTGGATGACCGAGACGGGTGCGCCGGTGTCCGGAAGGACGACGACGGCCTCGTCCCCGCTGCGCACCATCGGCAGGCAGGAGCGCTTCACGGCGGAGACGCCGACCTTCGTGCCGTGCCAGGGGCAGCTGAGCCGCCGCCCGTCCGGGGTGCGGCGGGCCAGGCTGAGCGGGCCGCCGCGGTGCGGGCAGTGGTCGCGGACGAGCAGCGACCGCTCGCCCTCGTGCAGGACGAAGTAGCGGTCGTGGCCGACCATCACGGTGTTGTGCCGACTCAGATCCATCACGATGACGCGTGCCATCGGCTCCTCTTTGTCGTTCGGGCGCGGCCGGTGACGGGCGGGGACGGCACGGGGCATGGCGCGGTCAGGCGGGGCGGGAGACGGGAGTCTCGGTGGGAGCGTCGGGGACGGGGAGTGTCAGGCGGGAGAGATGGCGTGGAGCAGGCAGGCGGTCTCCGGCGTCGCCGGCCGGATCCCGTAGAGGCGTCCGCCGGGGATCAGCAGGGCCTCGCCGCGCGCGAGCCGCTCGGGCGGCCCGGTGGGGGTCGTGACGAGGTCGGCCTCACCGCGCTCCACCTCCAGGACGACGTCGCCGTCATGGCTGCGCGTCCCGAACGGGCTCGCGGTCGTCAGCGCGACGCGCAGCGGCGGTTCGGAACCGGTCCGCGCCGAACCGGCGAGCTCCCGGTGCCGGGGGAGGTCGTCCGCCCAGCGGATCTGCGCCGCGGTGTCGTCCTCGAACCAGCCGCCGACCAGCCGCGCCTCGGCGATGCCGCGCAGCAGCTCGGGCACGACCCGCGGGCCGTGCCGGCCGGCCAGGGCCAGCAGCACCTGGTCGCGGGTGATGCGCCCGTGGTGCTCGTCGATGTGCGCGTGCTCGTCGCAGTAATGCAGATCGACGGTGTCGCCGAATATGCCGCGGAACACTTTGATCATTTCGACGAATGCGGGGGCGAACACCGCTTCCGCATAAGTGACCGCGCCCGCGTAGCGGAAGAATTTCGCATGGTCGCGGGACAGGTAGTAATAGTAGTTGTTCGTCGCCAGCGGTCCGGCCAGGTAGAAGTTCCAGTACGCGTGCACATGGGTCGCCATCGCGCGGCTGCGCAGCATTTTGGCGAAGATCGTGGTGTGCTTGGCGTCGTAGACCCCGTAGCCGAACTCGTCGATGAAAATCTTGAACAGGGCGGACTGCTCGGGCCCGTAGGCGCCGGCGAGGTTGCGCGACATCGCGGAGGCCTCGGTGAGCCCGTCCAGGGCGAGCTGCACCAGGTACAGGTCGGCGGCGCTCTTGCGGTCGCGGGCGTTCGCGATGGCGGTGAGCGCGGGCGACGGCCCGGCCGCGGCCTCCTCCACGACGTGCTGGAAGTAGGCCTCCAGCACGTCGGGCGTGGCGGCTCCGCTGACGTCCACGGCCTCGTCCAGGCAGCCGAACGCGAAACGTTCCAGTTCCGAGACGGAGCCTTCCCGGAGTTCCTTGAGGTCAGGGCCGTAGAAGCGGTCGAAATCCTCGTAGAGGCCGTCGAGCCCCTGCTCGGGGAGCAGCACCGTCTCGGCCTCGTAGAAGGTCCCGAGCAGCCGGTGCGCGGCGAGGGAGCGGTGGGCCGCCCACTCGCCCGGCCCCGGCGGGCCGTCGAAGTCGGACTCGGCCAGCGAGTCCGGCACGAGCATGCGGCGGTAGGGGTTGCGGCCGTGGACGACCTGGGAGTCACCGCGGAACAGCGGGTGGCCGGCGAACGCCAGGATCCGCTTTCCGAGGGTGCCGCCGGCGCGTGTGGCGGCAGGGGCTGCCTGCGGTTGAACTGTCATTTACTTGTACCGTTCACCTGACTACTCAAGGGTCGGGTGTAGCTGAGGGCGTGCGTGGCCGATTGTGTCGGCCAGGGTCGCTGAGAACGGCTTCCATTTGTTGGTGGGATGAACAAATGTTGCGGAGTGAAAGTGATCTATTACCGGCAGTAAGAGACCGCTTCCTCTCGGCTGCGGGGCAGATTAACAAAGGGTTTGGGCGGTGATCAACGATTGAGCTGGAACTTTGTGCCGGAGTTCGGCTTTGCCGCCGCGGGGCCGGACGTTTCGGTCGCGTCCAAAATGATCTTGCGGGCTTTCGGTCCGGCCGCCGCCCGCGCCCGTCCCGCGGCCCTGACAGCCGCGCTGACCTCGTCGACCCTGGCGGTCACCGCGGATGCGCACCGGTCGCGGGCGCGGCGTGACCCACCCCTGACATCCGTGACTTCTGCTGGTCAGGAAACTCGGGGGAAACCCCGGTTCGTGACCGTAACCGGACGCACCTCCCGCCGCTGCCCGCTGGCGTCCCGCCGGCCCGTCCCGGGTCAGGAGGCGGCGGTGGTGCGGAAGGTGCGGCGGTAGGCGGACGGCGAGGTGCGCATCGCCCGGGTGAAGTGGTGCCGGAAGGTCGCCGGGCTCTCGAAGCCGACCGCCGCGCCGACCTCCTCGATCGGAGCGCCGCCCTGCTCCAGCAGCGGCAGCGCGGCCAGGACCCGCTGGCCGACCACCCAGCGCAGCGGGCTCGTCCCGGTCCGCCGCTGGAAGCGCCGCAGGAACGTCCGGGGCGCGAGGCAGGCCTGCTGGGCCATGCGGCCCACCGTGATCGGCTCGGCGAGGTGGTCGAGCGCCCACGCCATGGCCCGCGCGACCGGGTCGTCCTCCCCCGGCGCGACCACCGCCGCCTCCACGAACTGCGCCTGCCCGCCGTCCCGGTGCGGCGGCACGACCAGCCGCCGCGCCACCGCGTTGGCGACCCTGGCGCCGTGGTCCTTGCGGACGAGGTGCAGGCACATGTCGAGGCCCGCCGCGCTGCCCGCCCCGGTGAGCACGTCGTCGCCGTCCACGTAGAGGACGTCGGGCGTCACCCGGACGCCGGGGTGGCGCCGGCGCAGCAGGTCGGCGTACCGCCAGTGCGTGGTGGCCGCCCGTCCGTCCAGGAGCCCGGCGGCGGCCAGCGCGAACGCGCCCGAGCAGATGGACGCCACGCGGGCGCCCCGCGCGTGCGCCTCCCGGAGCGCCGCGACGACCTCCGGCGGCGGGTCGCGGTGAACGTCGGGGACGGCGACGACCAGGACGGTGTCCGCCGACGCGAACACGTCCAGCCCGTGCTCGGCCGTCATCGTGAAACCGCCCACCGCGCGCATCGGGCCGCGTTCCAGCGAGCAGACACGCAGGTCGTACCAGGGGACGTCCAGTTCGGGGCGGGGCAGCCCGAAGACCTCGACGACCGTGCCCAGCTCAAACGGCGCCATGCCGTCGAACACCAGCACCGACACGGTGTGCCGGCGGGACGGGGTGGCGACGCGCATGGCGAGATCTTAGCGATACGCGGCATTCACGCCACTTCCGGACGCGTCGCCGGCCCCCGAGGATCGAGACGGCCACGAGAGACTTCTCACCTTCGAGGGAGCCCGAGCATGAACGCAGCCGACCAGACGCCCGCCGCCACCGCCGCAGAGGCGCTCCGCCACTTCTCCGCCCGCCTCGCCTTCGAGACGGACGTGTCCGACGTGGCCGCCCGACTCGCCGAGGGGACGCCCGGCCTCGTGGTCGTCGACACCCGGAGCGCCGAGAGCTGGGCGCAGGGCCACGTCCGGGGCGCCGTCCACCTGCCCACCGCCGACATCGCCGAACGCGCCGCCGCGC
Source organism: Actinomadura verrucosospora (assembly GCF_039540335.1). Taxonomy (NCBI): domain Bacteria; kingdom Bacillati; phylum Actinomycetota; class Actinomycetes; order Streptosporangiales; family Thermomonosporaceae; genus Actinomadura; species Actinomadura verrucosospora. The sequence goes on from NZ_BAABEV010000037.1 coordinate 95,413, forward strand.
TCGTCCCCGAGGACGCGGACGTGGTGCTCTACTGCTGGGGGCCCGGCTGCAACGGCGCCCAGAAGGCGGCGCTGGAGTTCGCGAAGCTCGGCCGTCCCGTCAGGGAGATGCTCGGCGGGTTCGAGTACTGGGCCCGGGAGGGCTACCCCGTGCAGACCGGTGGCGGCGCCGTCACGCGGCGTTCACCCGACCCGCTCACCGCCCCCGTCAACGGTGTTTCGTGTGCTTGCTGAGCGTGCCGTGGCGCATGTTCCTTCGGAGACGGGGCATAAGGTCGTCCCCTGACGACGTTAGACTCTAGGAATCACTCTTCGGCGCCGACGAACGGCGCCAGGCTCGTCCTTGCAGGCCAAACCCAGCGCGGTGCCTCCCGAGACGTGCCCCCCTCTCGGAAGGTAATGCGTGACCACAGCTGCCGCTGAACAGAACCCCACCATGCCCGCCATCGCGGACGAGGAGAGGGTTCCCACTTTCGCCGAGCTCGGCCTCCCGCCGGTTCTGGTGAGCGCCCTGGTCCGCCAGGGCATCGAGGCGCCGTTCCCCATCCAGGCCGCCGCGATCCCCGACGTGATGGATGGGCGCGACGTCCTCGGCCGCGGCAAGACCGGCTCCGGCAAGACCCTGGCGTTCGGACTGCCGCTCCTGGCCCGCCTCGCCGGCCGCAAGGCCGCCCCCAAGCGCCCCCTGGCGCTGATCCTCGTCCCGACCCGCGAGCTCGCCCAGCAGGTCCAGACCAACCTGGAGCCGCTCGGCCGCGGGCTCGGCCTGCGCTTCAAGACCGTCATCGGCCAGACCTCGATGTTCAAGCAGATCGACGCGCTGCGCCGCGGCGTCGAGGTGCTCGTGGCCACCCCCGGCCGGCTCAAGGACCTGATGCGCCAGGGCGCCTGCGACCTGTCCGACGTCGAGATCGCCGTGCTCGACGAGGCCGACCACATGGCCGACATGGGCTTCCTGCCCGACGTCACCGACATCCTGGACGCCGCCAAGCCCGGCGGGCAGCGGCTGCTGTTCTCCGCCACCCTCGACAAGGACGTCGACGTCCTGGTCCGGCGGTACCTGAACGAGCCGGTCACGCACGCGATCGGCCCGGTGGACGAGTCCGTCGCCACCATGGACCACCACCTGCTGCTCGTGGCGCCCAAGGAGAAGAGCGCCGTCACCGCCGAGATCGCCAACCGCGAGGGCCGGACGATCCTGTTCGCCCGCACCAAGCACGGCGTCGACCGGCTCGCCAAGCAGCTCACCCAGGCCGGGGTCCGCGCGGCGGGGCTGCACGGCGGCAAGAGCCAGGGCCTGCGCACCCGCACCCTCGCCGAGTTCCGCGAGGGCACCATCAGCGTGCTGGTCGCCACCGACGTCGCCGCCCGCGGCATCCACGTCGACGACGTCTCCCTGGTGATGCACGTCGACCCGCCCGCCGACCACAAGGACTACATGCACCGCGCCGGGCGCACCGCCCGCGCCGGCGAGCGCGGCACGGTCGTCACGCTCGTCCTGCCGCACCAGGTGCGCTCCACGTCCGCGATGACGCGCCGCGCCGGCATCAACGCGCCCCGGACCCGGGTGTCCACCGGCGACTCCGAGCTGGTCAAGCTGACCGGCGCCCGGCAGCCGTCCGGCATCCCGATCGAGGAGCCGATCATCCCCGAGCTGCCCGCGCGGCGCGAGGGCGGCCGGTGACGGCCGGGCGGGGGCGGTCG
>NZ_BAABEV010000038.1:0-92429 GCF_039540335.1 Actinomadura verrucosospora
GGTCCGCCGCACGAACGTGCCGCCCGCCGCCCGCGCCCGCGCCACGTCCGGGTCGCCGTCCGGCGCGTCCGCCAGTTCCGCCAGGACGCGCAGGCAGGTCCGCACATCGTCGTCGCGCATGCGCGCCATTAAAGACCCGCGGACTCCCGCCCCGCGACATCGCCCATCAAGATCACAAAACGGCCCCGTCGCGCCCGAACCGTGAGAAGTCTGTCGCTCCCCGCTGTTAGCGTCCGTCCAATGAAGGCTGCCGATCTTGAGCAGACGCTTCGGGACGACCCCGGCGACCTCGCCTCCTGGCGCCTCTACGGCGCCCGGCTGCGGGAGCGGGGCGACGCCCGGGGGACGCTCATCGAGCTCCAGCAGCGCCGCGACCGCACCCGCCCGGCCGATCGCGAAGCTCTGGACCGTGAGATCGCCGCCGTCGTGGACGAGCACCAGCGGAGCTGGGACGCGGCGCTGCCGGAGGGCGCGACCGTCCTGGAGCGCCGGTACGGGTTCGCCACGAAGGTCGCCGTCGAATGGTCCGACAGCGCGCCCGTGACGATCGAGCAGGTCATGCAGGCCCCCTTCGTGACCGCGCTTCGAATCGCGCCCTCCGAGACCCAGGAGCGGGACGACTACGAATGGGGGGACCCGTCCGAAGCCGCGCTGCCGGTGCCGGCGCCGTCCATCGACACCGGCGCCCTCGCGACGCTCGACCTCGGCCGGCTCGTCGAACTCGATCTGTCGTACCTGCGCATCGGCGCCCCCGGTGCCGAGGCCCTCGCCGTCTCGACGTACTTCCGCTTCGAGGCGTCCGGCGCGGGCGGCTTCGGCCCCTCGGCGGGGAGCGGGCGAACCGAGATCCTCGACCTGCGGTACTGCCGCGTCGGGGACGCCGGCCTGGCCGCCCTCGCGGCGTCCCAGGGCTTCGCCGGCGTCCGCCGCCTGCACCTCCAGCGGAACCTGCTCTCCGCCGAGGGGCTGCGCGCGCTGCATCCTCTCGCCGGACTGGCCGAGCTCGACCTGCGATACAACGAGATCGGCGCGGAGGGGGTGCGGGCCCTTCTCGCCGCGCCCTTCGTCGGCTCGCTGAAGAGGTTGCTGCTGTACCGCGACGACGTCGGAGAGGCCGGGGCGAAGATGCTCGCGGACGCCCCCCACCTCCCGCCCGGACTGCGCAGCTACTGGAGGAACGTGTGAGCATCGAGCTCCGCGACGGCTTCTTCGCCCTGTCGAACGGCCGGGCCCCCGCCGAAGAGGCCGACCGCTACCGCGCCCTGGTCGACGCGACCGACACCGAGCCCGTGACGACGATCGACGGGCTGGCGGTCGGCTGGCATCCGACGGCGAGGTTCAAGGCGGTGCGCTTCGTCGACGCCGAACGCATCGACGCCGGTGTGCGGGATCTGTTCGCACGGCCGAGCGAGAACGCGCCGTACCTCGCCGCGGTCTTCGTCGATCCCCGCGAGTTCTCGTTCCGCACGTTCGAGAACATCCTCCCGCTCGACCACCGGTTCGCGGACGTCCCGCTGGAGTTCGAGCTGGCCGAGCGCGACGAGGTCGCCGAGGGCGTTCAGGCGTTCTCGCTGCGGCTCCCCGGCGCCGCCCGGGCCTGCCTGGAGCAGCTCGACTCACTGGACCTGTACGTGCCGCCGCTCAACGCGGGCTCGCGGGGCGGCGACCGGTTCATCTTCCACTCGGCGCTGCTGGCCGAGGCCCTCACCGGCGCGGTGACCAGGGCGATGCCGCGGTCGGCCCTCGACGGCTTCTCGCACGTGAACCCGGTGTTCCGCTGCAACCGTTTCGAGCCGGGCGACGCCGGCTTCCACCGGCACCTGGACACCCCCTACTACGACGCCTCGCGCCGGCACGTCTCCCGCTACACGGTGCTGCTGTACCTCACCGGCGGTTCGGCCGATCCCGCCCTCGCCCTCGAAGGCGGCGCCGCGATCGGGACGATCGATCCCTTCACCTGCGTGATCTTCGACCAGCGGTACGAGCACGAGGGCGCGCCCTACCGCGACGGCCGCAAGGTCTTCCTGCGCACCGAGCTCGTCTTCACCGATCCGGACGTCGCGCACGATCCCGAGATCGGCGCGCTGTTCAGCAAGGCCTGCTACCTGACCGGCGAGAGCGTCTTCGCACCGGAACTCGCCCGCCATGCCGACGCCTACTACAACCAGGTCGCCGCCGCGCACTGGAACGGCCTGACCGCCGGCGCCGGCCGCGAGCCCTTCGTCCACAAGCGGTTCCGCGGTGTGCACTTCGTCGCGAACGGCTATGACTTCTGGTTCGCGAAGAGCGACGAGACGACGCTCGCCGAGTGCGCCGCCATCACGCTGCTCGACTACTTCAACTGCAAGCTCGGCGACAGGGCCTTCCGCACCCTGTGCGACGCGGAGGTGATCGAGGCCGACGGCACGGACTGGATCCCGGCCTTCCTCGGGGACAGGCGCGGTGGTCCGGCGGTCGTGCCGTTCGACAAGTCCATGCTGTTCCCGGATCCGGAGGCGCCCTGCAGCGAGGACCTGCCCGACTGCGCTTGCCTGATCTGCAGCGGCAGCGTGATCGGCCCCTATTTCGAGAGCGCGCGCAACGCCGAGATCATCAAGCACTACACGCGCGCACAGGACTCCGCGAAGGCCGACGTCATGCCCGCGCCCGTCCTGATGCTCGGCGAGGACGTCCATCTCGACCCGGACATGTTCGTCGTCGAGGGCAACCGCATCCACGTTCTCGGCAAGGAAGCGCCGGCGCCGGTGAACTTCGCCGCCTGCCAGGGCGGCCCCCGCTTCCCGGACGCCAAGGACTTCATCGCCTCCGCGGCCGAGGTCGGCGTGGCGCACTTCCTCGTCCCGCCGATCCTGTTCGCCGACTCCGCCGACACCTACCACCTCAAGTTCGACTTCTTCCGCAACACCTGGATGGTGAAGCACGAGCAGTCCACCGTCTCCGTGCCGATGATCCGTCCGTTCGACGAGGACGAGCTCGGCTACGAGTACGAGTACGAGTGCGAATGCGAGTGCGGCTGTGACTGTGACTGCGGTTGCGACGAGGACGAGTGCCTGTGCGACGACGACTGCGAGGAGTGCGGCTGCGGATGCGCCGAAGAGGATGACGAGGACGGCGAGGACGCTCGTCGCGACCTCTCGACGGTGTAGGCGCCGCGTCCGGTGACCGCCTGGGCGGTCACCGGACGCGGCCGTTCGCGGACAGCTGGGCCATCCGCGCCAGGGCCGCCACCCAGAAGCGCTGCCGCTCCCGGGTCTGCCCGACCAGGTAGGCGGCCCGCAGCTTCGGCGGCAGGTACGGCAGCAGCCGGGCCACCACGTCGAGATGCCTCTCCAACTGCGACACCTCGGCGTTGGAGAACACCTGGTGGACCAGATCGGTGTCGTCGGTGCCCTCCTGCGACGTCTCGGCCGCCTTCGCCAGCCGGGCCTCCCAGTCGGAGCAGTTCTCGGCGATCTCCACCAGGCCGATCGGCCGGCGGTCCGCCAGGCGGGCCTCCAGCCCGGACAGCGGCACCGGGGCGTACTCGCCGTCGCCGAGGTACATCAGGGCCGGCTGCAGCGGCATCTCCGCCCGGTGCAGCTTGATCAGCCGCTCCATGGTGCGCTTGGTGATCCAGTCCCGGCCCTCGTCGTCGATGTCGTGCTTCCACCACTCCAGGACCGTCTCGGCCGTCTCCCCGTAGGTCGAGATCAGCCACTCGTTGGCCGGGATATCGTCCGGGTGGACCTCGTAGCTGATCGTGAACCGGCTGGCCTGGGCCACGTTGTTGGCGGCCACCATCAACTTGCGGCCCAGGTGGTAGGGAGGGTTCTGCAACGCCACCTGCGCCCGCAGGCCGGGGATCCGGCGGCCGGCGAGGGTCCACTCCTGAGTGATCTCCATGAGCCTGGCGAAGGCCGCCTTGTCCTTCGGCCGGTTGTACTCGTCCCAGATCAGCACCTTGGGCCTCGGGTCGAGCAGCGACCGGGCGAGCATGGCCTCCAGCGACCCGTCCGGGGTGGGCACCGGCACGCACAGGTCCTCGACGCTGGTGACCGGCAGCGAGAAGTAGACGGGCTCGTGGCCGGTCTCCTCCCGGGCGATCTGCTTGGTGATCTGCGTCTTGCCGCATCCCGGCGGGCCCTGCAGGAGCACCGCCCAGCGGTTGGCGATCGCGGCCCGCAGGATGCGGCGGACCGGGTCGGCGACGGTGGCGGGGTTGGCCGCCCCGACCGCCGCGGCGATGCCGTCGAGCACCTCCGCCGTGCGGTCCCGGCCCGGCCGCCCGTCCCGGCCCTCCTCCGCCAGCGCCAGCCGGGCGCCGTTCTGGATCGGCAGACCCCAGGCGAGCGGGAAGCCGGCGCGGGCGCAGTCCAGGACATGCTGCAGGGTGCGCGGCGAGAGCAGGTGGCGCAGCTCCGGGCTGAGCCCGGCCCAGTCGCGGAACACCTCACGCAGATCCCAGCCGGGATACCGCTCGGCCAGCGCCTGCCGCCACGCGGTGTCGTTCGCGGTCAGCCGGATGGTGACCATCCGGTCGAGGATCGCCGGGTCGGACCGGCGGCCGGTGGTCTCCGCCAACGACTCGTTGTCGGTCAGGAACACCCCGACGCAGCCGAGCTCGCGCAGGTCGTACTCGCCCAGGCTCCAGTCGCAGGCGATCTGCATCAACTGGGACTGCACCGCGTTGCCGGCCTGCAACGAGTCGTCGATGAGCAGCACGAAAGGTTTGCCCGGGACGAGCTGCCGCATGACGAGCTGGCGCAGCGCCAGCTCCCCGCTGCGGTCGTCGCGCACCGGGGCGTTCACCAGCAGGTCATCGGGGGAGAAGTTGGCCGCGGGCACGACGACCAGGGCGGTGCCGGGAAAGCGCTTCGGCACGTACGAGACGAACGTGGAGGTCTTGCCGATGCCGTGCTCGCCGAAGATCTGCCCGGTCTGCTCGGTCGAGATCATCGCGTCGATGAACTTCTCCAGCCTCGTCGCGGGGCCGTGCTCCGGCGGGTCGGGATAGGTGGCGGTGGGTCTCCACCGCCGCCCGGCGGCGGTCACTGTTCGGCTCTCCTCGCTCATCGCCCGGACGTGACCCGGTGGCAGGCCATCGGAGGGTGGTGGTGGTCCGGCCAGTCGTCGCCGCCGTCGGTGATCAACCAGATCCAGCGGTCGGGGGCGGCCGGGGTGACGTGCGGCGCGCGACCGTCGGTCACCATGATGACCGCGTCGGGTTCGGTCTCGAACCGCCTGCCGTCGACCTCCAGCCGGCCCTCGGCGTAGTCGACGACGTTCTGGAAATCGGTGCCGCCTCCGCCCGCCACCCGCTCGCCGGGGACGAACGGGGTCACGACCCCGTCGAAGGCGAGCCAGTGGCTCTCCACCCCGTCGGTGCGGCCGACCAGGGTGGTCAGCCAGTCGACCACGTGGTCGGGCATCGAGCCCGACGTGTCGAAGGCGATGAGCACCACCTTCGTCCGCACCGGCCCCCGCCGGGCCAGCATCGGGGGGTGGCCGAGGGCCAGCATGACCGCGCCGTGCTTCTTCGGGTAGACCAGCCGTTCGCTCTCGCCCAGCTTCGAGGCGAGCACGTCGGCCAGCCACCGCTGCCACCAGTCGACCCGGCGGGTCCTCGGGGTGACGCCGCGCAGCCTGTCCAGGCCCAGGCTCCCCCACAGCCGCTCCAGCCGCTCCCTGCCGTCCGTCGTGCGGCCGGCCAGGTCGAGGAGTTCGCCGCGCGCCGCCGGATTCCCGCGCAGCGCGGCCCGCATCACCTCGCGCAGGACGTCGTCGCCGAGCCGCTCCACGGTCTCGGCGTCCAACGGGACCACCCGCCGCTCCGCCCGGTCGCCGTCGTGCGCCTCGCCAGAGCCGCCGGGGCCGTCGCCGGTCAGGTGGACGCAGTACGCCGTGACGGGTTCGGTGAGCGCCTTCATCCGGCGCAACTCGCCGTACACCGTGAGGTCGGTGTGGCTGAACTCGTCGTAGGGGAGCGGGGCCAGTCCCTGCCGGCGCAGGTCTTCCCGGTACGCCCCGTAGACCAGGTCGGGGTCGACGCCGACCGGCTCCCGCTCCTCGCCGCCGGATGCCGTGCCCGCGGGAACCGTGGGCAGGGCGGACCGTCCCAACCGGCGCAGGGCGACATGGTTGATGGACACTTCGGCGGCCGTCGTGAACACCGGATCGGAACGCAGGTCCTCGTCCACGTAGAGGTGCCGGTGCATCAGATGCCGGGCCTCGTGGAACAGCACGAACCTGACGCCGTCGTAGTCCAGCTCCATGAAGAAGTACGGGTTGTAGAGCAGGGCGCAGCTTCCGTCGCCGGTGGCCATCACGGCGGCGGTGGGGATCGCGGTGGTCGGGATGTGGTGATGGCACTTGGCGTACAGCCAGGACGCCACCACGCTCTGCCCGGCGCCGAAGCCCAGCAGCACGGACTCCTTGCGCCGGCGGGCCTGCTCGACGATCTCATGGTCCGCGTCCTCCTCCGCCAGGAGCCGGCGCAGGTCCAGCGGACGGCGCTCTCGCCGGGGCCGGTGGCCCGGGCGGGCCGCGGCCCCTCCGACCGGATGGCGACCCGCGGAGCCGAGGTCGCCGGTCACGGCCTTTCCTCGTGAATGGCGCGCTCCCCTGCTTCGCGGGTCATCTGGACGCGGGAACGATAGCGGGCCGGTAGGACGAAGCGAGGGCCGCGGCCGGGCGCGGCGGCGCGGCCGGGGGGAGGGGGACGGGCTCCGTCGTAAATCGGGTGATCCGGGCATCCCCGGTCCGCTGTACTTGATCGCATGAGCATGCCGGACGGGCCGCGGCTGGCCCGCTTCATCGACACGATGATCGACCTCGGGATCACCGGTCAGGTGTTCGGCGAGCACGGCATCGGCAAGACCTCCACGTTCTTCCACCACGTCCGGCGGCGCGAGGACACCGCGCTCGTGTACGTCCCGGCCGCGAACCTCACCCCCGACGACCTGCTCGTCAACGCGCCCGTCCGGCAGGACGGGGAGCTGGTGCTGCGGCAGCTCATCATGCGGCAGCTCAAACCGGGGAAGCCGTTCGTGCTGCTCATCGACGACTCGCTCCAGGCGGGCGCGACGATCCAGTCGCAGCTCATGCAGATCGCCTGCAACTGGACGCTCGGCGAGCACGACCTGCGCGCGCTCGGCTGCGTCGGGGTGTTCCTGACCGACAACGAGACGCTCGCCGAGACCGCCGCGCTCCGCACGGACCCGGCCGTCCTCGACCGGATGGCGACGCTGCGGGTCACCGCCGCCGACACCGCGTGGCGGGCCGCGCTGTCGCGCAGGTTCCGCGGCGTCGACCTCACCGGCGTGTTCCGGGTGTGGGCGTCGCTGCCCGCCGAGCTGCGCCGGCTGCTGTCGCCGCGCACGCTGGAGCACGTCCTCGACTGCGCGCTCGCCGGGCTGCCGCTCGCCTGGGGCCTGCCCCTCGTGGACGGGCGCCGCCTGCGGCTCGTCGCCTCGGACAAGAAGCGGGGAACCGACCAGGCCCCCGAGATCCTCGGCCGCGTCGCCGCCGAGCTGCGCCGCGCCGGGGCGGACGTCCCGGACCCGGCGCACGTCCCGGACGCCGTCCGCCGCGTCGTCCGCACGGCGATCGAGCGGCGCTGGGCCGTGCTCGTGCAGGGACCGCCCGGCTGCGGCAAGACGGAGGTGGTGAAGGAGGTGGTCCGGGACGAGCTCGGCACGGACCCGCTCTACTTCTCGCTGCCCGTCACCAGCGTGGAGGACCTGTGTGCGCCCGTCCCGACCCTGGACGGGACGCTCGACAACCTTCTGTCGGGCCCGTTCCTGGAGCCCGGTGACAAGGCCATCGTCTGGGACGAGTACAACCGCCCCAAGGACAAGGCCACTTTCGCCCGCCTCATGGAGGTCACGCAGGAGTGGTCCCTGGCCGGGCGGCGCATCACGGGCCTCCGCGCCCAGATCGCCTTGCAGAATCCTCCGTACTACCTGGGCCGCAAGCTGCTCGTGTCACGCAACACCATCGCGCAGGCGTCCCGCTTCACCGTCTCGCTGGAAATCGAGCCGGATGACATTCCGGCGAACGAATGGCTTATTTCCCGTTACGGCGCGGTGGCCGAAACCGTCCTGGAGTGGTGGAAGAACGACATCGACGACGAGGGGCGCCAGTGGATGACCAAGCGCACGCTGGAGCGCCTGATCCGCCTGCACGGCACCGGCCTGCCCCTGGACATCGGCAAGATGTACCTGGGCGACGGCGACTACGCGCCCGTGCCGCTCACCGCGCTCGAGGCGCGGCTCGCCCGCCGGCAGGTGACCGGCCTGCGCGAACTCGCCGCCGACCTGGACGTCTGGGCGGAGCGGCTCCGCGCGGCCGGGGACGAGGGCTCGGACGCGACCGACATCGTGCACCGGGTCTTCGCCAACGCCGAGCTGTCGCAGCTCCGCGAGCACGCGGAGGCCGCCGCCCGGCTGGCGCCGCTGCTGCCGCCCAAGCTGAAGGCCACCTACCTGTTCGGAGCCGAGCCGGACCGGCAGCGGTTTTGGACGGGCGTCTTCATGGGAGGTCTCCGAGGGGGATAGATCGGCAAACGTCCTCGCCACTGTCTGACTTGGCTAGAATCCGTCCGTCAGACGAGGCTTCCGCCGAGAGTGCGCATCTTTGTCCGGTCGCGATCTGTCCCCGCGAGGAAGCCCTTGCTCATCGTCTCGCCCTAAGGAGCCTGTGCATGCCCGTGGAATCGGAAAGGCCCGTCCCCGCGGCGAGCCCCGTGATCGGGGAGGCGGAGATCGAGGCGGCCGTCCGCGTGCTCCGCAGCGGCCGGGTCGTCCAGGGCCCCGAGGTCGCCGCGTTCGAGGAGGAGTTCTCCGCGCTCGTGGCGGGCCGCCACTGCGTCGCCGTCAACTCCGGGACCTCGGCGCTGCACCTGAGCATGATGGCGCTCGGCATCGGCCCCGGTGACGAGGTGATCGTCCCCTCGTTCACGTTCGCGGCCACGGCCAACGTCGTCCGCCTCGTCGGCGCCGAGCCCGTCTTCGTCGACATCGAGCCGGGCTCGTTCTGCGTCGACCCGGCCGCCGTCGCCGCGGCGGTCGGCCCCCGCACCGCCGCCATCATGCCGGTGCACCTGTACGGGCACCCGGCGGCGATGGACCGCGTCGGCGCGATCGCCGAGCGGCACGGCCTCGCCGTCGTCGAGGACGCCTGCCAGGCGCACGGCGCCTCCCACGGCGGCGCCCCGGTGGGCGCGCTGGGCACGATCGGCTGCTTCAGCTTCTACCCGACCAAGAACATGCACGCCCTGGAGGGCGGCATGATCACCACCGCCGACGCGGAGACCGCCCGGACGCTGCGGCTGCTGCGCAACCAGGGCATGGAGAAGCGCTACGCCAACGAGATCGTCGGCGCCAACGTGCGGCTCACCGACGTCGCCGCGGCCATCGGCCGCGTGCAGCTCGGGCGGCTGCCCGGCTGGACCGAGCGCCGCATCGCCAACGCCCGGTTCCTCGACGCGAAGATCACCGGCGCCGCGGTGCCGCCGGTCGCGCCCGGCGTGCGGCACGTCTACCACCAGTACACCGTCCGCGTCTCCGGCGACCGGGACGCCTTCCAGCGGCGCCTCGAAGAGCGGCAGGTCGGCAGCGCCGTCTACTACCCGACGCCCGTCCACCGGCTCACGCCGTTCCTGAAGGACGGCGCCCCGGACCCGCGCTGGGACCTCCCCGAGACCGAGCGCGCGGCGGCCGAGGTGCTGTCGCTGCCGGTGCACCCGTCCCTCGCCGACGACGAGCTGGCGCGCGTGGCCGACGCGGTCAACACCGCCGGGGCCGCGTCGTGAGCGCGCCGCTGCGCGCGGGCCTCATCGGGCTCGGCGTGATGGGACGCAACCACGCCCGGGTCCTGTCCGGGCTGGACGGCGTCGACCTCGTCGGCATCGTCGACCCGGCCGGGCGGCCCGACGGCGCCCCGCACGGGGTGCCGATGATGGCCTCCCTCCAGGACCTGCTGGACGCCGGCGTCGACTACGCGGTGGTCGCCTGCCCGACGGCGCTGCACGAGGAGATCGGGCTCGCGCTCGCCGAGGGCGGCGTCGGCGCGCTGATCGAGAAGCCGCTCGCCGACTCGGTGGAGGCCGCCGAACGGCTCGTGGAGGCGTTCGAGTCGCGCGGTCTCGTGGCCGGGGTCGGCCACATCGAGCGCTACAACCCGGCGCTGCAGAGCATGCGGACCCGGCTGGAGGCGGGCGAGCTGGGCGAGGTGTTCCAGGTCGTCACGCGCCGCCAGGGCCCGTTCCCGCACCGGATCGCCGACGTCGGCGTCGTCAAGGACCTCGCGACCCACGACATCGACCTGACCGGGTGGGTGACCGGCCAGGACTACGTGTCGGTGACCGCGCACACCGTGGCGCGCAGCGGCCGCCCGCACGAGGACATGGTCGCCGCCGTCGGGCGCCTGGCCGATGGCTCCATGGTCAACCACCTGGTGAACTGGCTGAGCCCGCTCAAGGAGCGCACCACCGTCGTCACCGGCGAGCGCGGCTGCTTCATCGCCGACACGCTCACCGCCGACCTCACGTTCTACGCCAACGGCGAGGTGAACACCGAGTGGGAGGCGCTGCGCGCGTTCCGCGGCGTCTCCGAGGGCGACATGATCCGATACGCGATCCCCAAGCGCGAGCCGCTGCTGGTCGAGCACGAGCGGTTCCGCGACGCGGTCCTCGCGGGCCCCGGCGGCGCCGCCCCGGGCGACGTCGTCACCCTGCGGCAGGGCCTGCGGACGGTCCGGGTGTCGGCCGCCGTCCTGAAGTCCGCCCGCCTCGGCGAGACGGTGACGCTGCACCCCGAGGAGGCCCTCGGTGCCGTCTGACGTGAGTGCCGGGGTTCCCGACGTCACCGTCGTGGTCGCGGTCTACAACACGATGCCGTACCTGACCGACTGCCTGAACTCGCTGGTCGGGCAGAGCATCGGCCCCGACCGCATGGAGGTCGTCGCGGTCGACGACGGCTCCACCGACGGCAGCGGCGCCGAGCTGGACCGTTTCGCCGAGCAGTACCCCGACGTCATCAGGGTGCTGCGCCAGCCGAACTCCGGCGGCCCGGCGGCCCCCAGCAACCGCGCGCTCGACCACGCGACCGGCCGCTACGTCTACTTCGTCGGCGCCGACGACTACCTGGGCCCCGAGGCGCTGGAGCGCATGGTCGCGGCGGCCGACGAGTGGGGCTCGGACGTCCTCGTCGGGAAGATGGAGGGCGTCAACGGGCGGGCCGTCCGGCGGCCCGAGCTCTTCGCCGAGAACCGCCCCGAGATCGACCTGTACGACTCGGTGCTGCCGTGGGTGCTGTCGAACTGCAAGCTGTTCAGCCGCGAGCTGGTGGAGCGGCACAAGCTGCGGTTCCACGAGCACATGCGGATCGGCAGCGACCAGCCGTTCACCCTGGAGGCGTGCGTGCGCGCCCGGCGGATCTCCGTCCTCGCCGACTACACCTGCTACTACGCGGTGCTGCGCGACGACGGCGGCAACATCACGCAGGGCGCCGTCCAGGTCCACACCCGGCTCGAATGCGCGGAGAGCCTGTTCGGCGTCGTCGCCGACCTGATCGAGCCCGGTCCGAAGCGGGACGCGATCCTCAGGCGGCACGCCCGCTGGGAGCTGACGATGCCGACGCGGGAGGGGTTCCTCGAACTCGACCGCGCGACGCAGGAGGACGTCGCCGCCCGCGTCGGGAGTCTCGTCGAGCGGTACGTGACCGACGAGGTCCTCTACACGCTGCCCATCGTCCGCCGCGCCCGGCTCCGGCTGGCGCAGCTCGGCGAGGTCGACCTGCTGTGCGAGGCGATCCGGGACGGCGTCGCCGAGCGCTCCTACCTGATCGCGCTCAAGGACGGCCGCACCTACCTCGCCTACCAGGGCTTCGAGGACCCCCGCCTCGGACTGCCGGACGACCTGTTCGAGATCACCAAGGGGATGCGCAAGCGGCTCTCCCAGGAGGCGCGGACGGTCGCCGTGCGGCGCGACCGCGACACGGTGGAGATCACCGTCCGGACCCCGCTCACCGGCCCCGAGGCCGCCGACCCCGCGACCGCCCGGCTCGCGCTGGCCCCCCGCGGCGGCGGGAAGGCCCTCGACCTCGACGAGTACACCACCCGCGAGGCGCGCGAGGACGGCCTGCACGTCACCGCCCGGATTCCGGCGGCGCTCACGGCGGCGTCCGGCGGAGGCCGGCACGCGCTGCGGCTCGTCGTGCGGGCGGCCGGGGAGACGCACGACCTCGCCGTGCCGCCGGGGGCGTCCGTGGTGCCCGGCCCGCGCGGCGAGCTCTTCTGGCACCGCGCCCGGCCCTACCGGCTGGGGGTCACCGGCGACGACCGGCACGGCACGATGATCGAGACACGTCCGGTACGTCCGGCCCAGGCCGTCGCCCAGCGGGTCCGGCGCGTGACGTCCCTTGGAGGTAGGTAGCACATGCGGATCTGCGTGGTCGCGCTCGGCAAGATCGGGCTTCCGCTCGCGGTGCAGTTCGCCCGCAAGGGCCACCGCGTGATCGGCGCCGACGTGGACGAACGCGTCGTGGCCGAGGTCAACGCCGGGCGCGAGCCGTTCCCCGGCGAGGCGGAGCTGGACGTCCACCTCGGCGAGGCGGTGCGGGCCGGGCTGCTCACGGCGACGACCGACACGGCGGCGGCGGTCGCCGAGTCCGAGGCGGTCGTCGTGGTCGTGCCCCTGTTCGTGGACGCGGAGGGCGTCCCGGACTTCGGCTGGATGGACGCCGCGACGCGCTCCATCGCGCAGGGCCTGCGACCCGGCACGCTCGTCAGCTACGAGACGACGCTGCCCGTCGGCACCACCCGGGACCGCTGGGCCCCGATGCTGGCGGAGGGCTCCGGCCTCACCGCGGGCGACGGCTTCCACCTGGTGTTCAGCCCGGAGCGCGTGCTGACCGGACGGGTGTTCGCCGACCTGCGCCGCTACCCCAAGCTCGTCGGCGGCGTCGACGAGGCGTCCGCCCGGCACGGCGTGGAGTTCTACGAGCAGGTCCTCGACTTCGACGAGCGGCCCGACCTCGACCGCCCGAACGGCGTCTGGGACCTCGGCTCCGCGGAGGCGGCGGAGCTCGCCAAGCTCGCCGAGACCACCTACCGGGACGTCAACATCGGCCTCGCCAACCAGTTCGCCCGCTACGCCGACGCGGCGGGCGTGGACGTCATGAAGGTCATCGAGGCCTGCAACACCCAGCCCTACAGCCACATCCACAAGCCGGGCATCGCCGTCGGCGGCCACTGCATCCCGGTGTATCCGCGGATGTACCTGTGGAACGACCCGGACGCGACCGTCGTCCGCGCCGCCCGCGAGGCCAACACGCGGATGCCCGAGTACGCCGTCGGCCTCCTCGCGGACGCCTACGGCGACCTGACCGGCGCCGGCGTCCTCGTCCTGGGCGCGGCGTACCGGGGCGGCGTCAAGGAGACGGCGTTCTCCGGCGTCTTCCCCACGGTGGAGGCGCTGCGGCGGCGGGGCGCCGTCCCGTACGTGTCCGACCCGATGTACACCGACGAGGAGCTGGAGGCCCTGGGCCTGCCGCCCCACCGAGGCGAGTCGGTCACGGCCGCGATCGTGCAGGCCGACCACGCCGCCTACCGCGAACTCGGCGCGGACGACCTGCCCGGGGTCAAGGCCCTGGTCGACGGCCGCCGCGTCACCGACGCCTCCCGCTGGCCCGGCGTGCACCGCGTCGTCATCGGCGCCCCGGACGCCCGGACCGGTTCCTAGCCGCCTCGCTGACCGCTCGGGCCGGACCGCGCAAGCGCCCCGGCCGACCGCAACTGGAGAATCGAATGCAAATCGAAGACGGGACGGTTCCCGGCGCGTCGTCGCGCGGCCGCGTCGTCATGCTCGTCGACAACGATGTCGTGCGCGACTCCCGGGTGCAGAAGGCCGCGAAGTCGATGTCCGAGGCGGGCTGGGAGGTGCACCTGCTCGGCTGCACCGGGGCCAAGAAGCGCCGCTCCTGGAAGATCGGCGAAGCCCGCGTCCGCCTGCTGCCGATCCAGCACGTGCTGATCCGCAACCGGCACGGCGTCCTGCGCGCCACGCTGCGCCGTCCGCTCGCGTACGGGCACCCGAAGGTGGCGGACTACCGGCGGCGGCTCGTGCAGTCCCGGCGGGCCGACCTCGCCGCCGCGCGCCTCGACCGCGGGTCCCGGGGTCCGGCGCGCAAGGCGTGGCTGATGGCGCGGCGGGTCACGGCGAAGGCGCAGTCGCGGTGGGTCGCGCTGCGGGTCCGGCAGACGGAGTCGCTCACCGCGGCCCGCGCCAACCCGCGCGCGCCAATGGAGCGGCTCGCGATCAACTTCTGGCTGAAGGTCCTCGGCGACCGGGCCTGGCGCGTCCTCGACCGCAACCTGTGGGACTGGGACAGCACCTACGGCAAGGTCATCGACAAGCTCGAACCCGACATCATCCACGCCAACGACTTCCGCATGCTCGGCGTCGCGGCGCGCTCGGTCCGGCGGGCCCGCGCGAAGGGCCGGACAGTGAAGCTCGTCTGGGACGCGCACGAGTTCCTGCCGGGCATCCGGCCGTGGGGCGCCGGGCCGCGCTGGCTGCCCGCCATGATCGCGCACGAGCGCGAGTACGCGGGCGACGCCGACGCCGTGGTGACCGTCTCGGCGGCGCTCGGCGACCGGCTGATGGAGGGCCACGGCCTGCGCGAGCGGCCGACCGTCGTGCTCAACGCGCCGATCACCGAGGGCGAGCCCAGCACCTCCGACCCCGTCCCCGACATGCGGGAGATGTGCGGCGTCGGCCCCGACACCCCGATCGCGGTCTACAGCGGCAGCGCCTCCGTGCAGCGCGGCCTGGACATCATGATCGACGCGCTGCCGCGGCTGCCCCGGCTGCACGTCGCCCTGATCGTCTCCTCGGCGCGGTCCGACTACGTCCGCGGCCTGGTCGCCCGCGCCGCCGAACTCGGCGTCGCCGACCGCGTCCACACGCTGCCGTACGTGCCGTTCGACCAGGTCGTCCCGTTCCTGGCGGCGGCCGACATCGGTGTGATCCCGATCCACCACTGGCCCAACCACGAGATCGCGCTGATCACGAAGTTCTTCGAGTACTCGCACGCGCGGCTGCCGATCATCGTGAGCGACGTGCAGGCGATGGGCGACATGGTGAAGTCCACCGGGCAGGGCGAGGTCTTCCACGCCGAGGACCTCGACGACTACGTGCGGGCGGTCGAGGCCGTCCTCGGCGACCCGGGGCGGTACCGGGCGGTGTACGACGACCGGCCCGACCTGCTGCACGAGTGGACGTGGGAGGCGCAGGCCGAGGTGCTGGACGGCGTCTACGCCAGGCTGCTGCCGTCCGCCGCCAAACCGGCCCCGGGCGCGCCCGCGGCCGGGTCCGACGGCCACCTCATCGGCGCCCAGGACTGACGGTGGCGGCGGACAGGAGCGGCGACCGGGACGTGGCCGTCGTCACCCCCTGGTATCCGAACCCGAAGCAGGAGTGGGCCGGCGCCTTCGTCCAGTCGATGGTGGCGGCGACGGCCCCGGGCTGCGGCGACGTCACCGTCTACCACACCGAGGCGTGGCTGATGCGGCAGCCGGCGGAGGAGGTCGAGGCGGCGCGCGAGGCGCACCGCCGCCTCCTGCCGGTCGCGCTGCACCCCGCGCCCGACGTCGCGGGCTCGCGGCTGGTGCGCGTCCCGGTGCCGACGGTGCCCGACTACACCTTCGCCGAACTCGCCGTGCAGCACGCCCGGTGGCTGCGCGAGGCACTGGGCGGCGAGCCGATCCCGGCGCCCGTCGTCCACGCGCACGTGGGGCTGCGCGGCGGCTGGACGGCGCTGGAGAACGCCCGCCCCGACGCGCGGGTGTTCGTCACCGAGCACGCGTCCTTCCTGGACAAGGTCCTGGAGCAGCCCGACTCGCGGGAGATGTACGAGCGGGTCCTGGAGCGCTGCACCGGCTTCCTCGTGGTCACCGACGTGCTGCGGGACACCCTCGCCGAGGCGTTCCCGGCGCTCGCCCACAAGATCGAGATGATCTCCAACCCGATCTCGTTCGGGGAGCCGCGCGAGCGTCCCGTGACCGAGCTGCGGCGCTGGCTGTACGTCGGCACCCTGGTCGAGCGCAAGGGCGTGGGCTGGCTGCTGGAGGCGTTCGCCGAGTGCCTCGCCGAGGACCCCGCGCTGACGCTGACCGTGGCCGGGCCCGGCGTGCTCGCCCGGCAGCTTCAGGAACGGGCCGCCGAGCTGGGCGTGGACCACGCGGTGTCGTTCCTCGGCGCGGTCGCCCCCGACGAGGCCGCGCGGCTCATGCGCGAGCACGACCTGCTCGTCCACCCCGCCCGCTGGGAGACCTTCGGCGTGACGATCATCGAGGCGGTGGCGGCCGGGCTGCCGGTGCTCGTCACCCGCTGCGGCGGACCGGAGCGGACCCTGGCCGGCATCGAAGCCGCCGCGGGGGAGATGATCGACGTCGAGGAGAACGCGAGCTCGATCGTCAACGGGTACCGCCGCCTGCGCGACCGCTTCCCGGACGGTCTCGACCTGCCGAAGGCCCGGGAGATCCTGGACGGACGCTTCGGCTACCGTACGGTGGCCGAAGCGCACTACCGGCACTGGTTCCCGGAGGCGGGCGCGGACGGCGGGCCCGAGGGCGCCGCCGACCGTGCCGCGGACGACGGGGCCGCCGACGGGGGAGAAGAAGCGTGAACGTGCTGTTCGTGGCGCTCGGCGCCTCCCGCCGGCCCGCGGTCGTCCGGGAGGCGGCCCAGGTCCTCGCGGACGGCGGCAGCGCCGTCGTGCTGGTGCGCAAGGCCTCGACCTGGGCGAAGGACCCGCTCCCGGACGGCGTCGACGCCGTCGAGCTGTCCGCGCTCGAACGGCGCTACCGTCCCGCCGCGGTGCGGATCCCGCTGTACCGGATCCCGGCGCTGCTGCTGCGGGTGTGCTTTCCCGGGCCGCTGCGGGGGCTGGGGAAGCGGATCGACTCCGCTTACCGCAGGCGCGTCGCGCGGCCCGTCGACCGGCGGCTCGCCCGCCTGTACCGGCGCGACGCCGACGCGGTGCGCCGCCGGACGGTCGACCGCGAGCTGCTCCGCGGCCGCTCCATCGACCTCGTCGTCATCGCCGATCCGCAGTCGCTGGTGACCGTGTCCGAGCTCGCGGACACGATCACGGGCGCCGGAGCGACGCTCTCCTACTCCGTCGCCCATGAAAGGCACCCGGCAGGCTACGCCAGAGGATGACTCAATGACCGAACGCCGCCCACGCCTCCTGTACCTCGCCTTCTACTTCCCGCCGTCCCGCGCGAGCGGCGTGTACCGGCCCCGGGCGACCGCCAACCGGCTGACCGAGCTGGGCTGGGACGTCACGGTCTTCGCGGCGCCGCTCCCGTTCCTCTACGACACGATCGGCTCGGTCGACGACAAGCTGACGGAGACCGTCGACCCGCGGATCACGCTGGTGCGCCCCGACCTGAACCGGTTCGTCTGGCAGACGGACCTGCGCGAGTACAGCCGGTTCCGGGGGGCGTTCCCCCAGCTGGCCCAGTCGCTGTACACGTGGGGGCAGAAGCACGTCTTCCCTGAGCACTACGCGTCCTGGGGGCGCGACTCCGTCCGCCGCGCGCTGCGGATGCACGCGCGGCGCAGGTTCGACGTGGTCCTCGCGACGGGGAACCCGTACTCCTCGTTCGCCGCGGCGTGGCTGTTCCACAAGCTGACCCGCACCCCCTACATCATCGACTACCGCGACTCCTGGACCCTCGACCAGTTCAGCGAGGAGCCGATGTTCGAGGACGGGCATCCCGCCTGGCGCTGGGAGCGGCGGGTGCTGCGGTCCGCGGCGAACTCGCTGTACGTCAACGACGCCCAGCGCGCCTGGCACGCCGAGCGCTACCCGCGCGCGGCGGACCGCATGATGACCGTCCTGAACGGGTGGGACGCCGACACGCTCCCGCAGAGCGCCGCGCCGCCCCCGGCGGCCCGCGCGACGACGGGCGGGCACGCGCCCCGCTTCTCCTTCATCGGCACGGTCACCGACAAGCAGCCCATCGAGGAGCTGATCGAGGGGTTCTCCCGCGCCCGCGCGCATTCGGACATGCGGGCCGCCACCCTCAACTTCTACGGCTACTTCGGGTTCTTCCAGGGCACCGACAACAAGCTCCGCAAGCGCTTCGCCGCCGCGGCCGAGGCCGCGGCGGAGGCCGTCAGCGCCCAGGAGGTCGGGGGCGGGGCGGCGGTGGCCGAGCAGGCGGAGGCCGCCGCCGGCGGCGGAGCGGACGGCGAGGAACTGCTCGCCCCCGGCGTCTACCACCGCGGCCCGGTGTCCAAGACGGCGCTCGCCGACGTCTACCAGGACTCCGACGTGCTGGTCTTCCTCAACGGGGGCGGGCGCTACGTCACCTCCGGCAAGATTTTCGAGTACATGGCGGCCGGACGTCCCATCGTGTCGGTCCACACGCCCGGGTCGGCGGCCGAGGAGCTGCTGCGCGGGTACCCGCTGTGGTTCAACCCGGGAGGGCTCGCCCCGGCCGACATCGCCGCGTCGATGGTGGCGGCCGCGAAGGCTGCGGCGGGACTGGACGAGCGGCAGGCGGCCGAGGCCCGCGCCTACGCCGACCGCTTCGAACGGAACGTGACGCTGGAGCCGCTCGTGGGGCGGCTCACCGAGCTGGCCGCCCGCAGGCGCGGCGTGAGCGGGTGACCATGTTGGGAGACGGTGACGTGCACGGCGCGCAGCCCCCGAAGGTGCTGGTCCTGGCCATGGACCCCAGGCTGACCATGGACCCGGCCCCGAGCGTGCCGCCCAAGCGCCAGCACAAGAGGGTCATCGGGCTGGCCGGGCACTTCGCGGAGGAGGGCGCGCGGGTCGACGTGGTGACCGCCGAGCCGGACGGGTGGGCGAACCTGGACGAGCGGGTGCGCCTGCACCGGCTCGACAAGGCGGAGGCCCGGCACCCGCTGCCCTGGCTGGAGCACACGGTCGTGATCCGGATGCCGCGGATCGCCGTCCGGCCGGTGGCGCGGGCGGGCCGTCTCGGCGCGCGCCTGGACCGCGCCCGGAGCCGCGCCTCCCGCGCCGTCCACCGGCGGCTCTTCCTGCCGTTCTACCGGCACGTCCGGCCGCACGTGCTGGCCCGCATCGCGCGGCGGCGCGTCCTGCGGGAGATCGACACGGGCGGCCTCGTCCGCGTCATCGTGATGGACCGGACGTCGGTGCCGCTCGGCCGCAGGCTGGCCCGCCTGCACCCCGACCTCGTCGTGACGACGCGGCAGGTGCGCGACCTCGACGCCAAGGCCTGACCGGCCGGCCGCCCCTCCGGGCTCAGCCCTTCTCGGTCAGGACGGTCGTGTCCGAGCCGTCGCCGGCGGGGGCCTCGACGTAGACCTCACCGGTCCGCGGGCACTCCCACGTGCCGTCGGCACGCTCGGCCAGCCGGGCGCCCGCCCTGCCGACCCAGCCGATCCGGCGGGCGGGCACGCCCGCGACCAGCGCGAAGTCGGGGACGTCGCGGGTGACCACCGCGCCCGCGGCGACCATCGCCCAGCGGCCGACGCGGACCGGGGCGACGCACACGCTGCGCGCGCCGAGCGAGGCGCCCTCGGCGACGTGGACGCCGACCGCCTCCCAGTCGTCGCCGCGCTTCAGCCTGCCGTCCGGGTCCACCGAGCGGGGCTCGCGGTCGTTGGTGAGCACGACGGCGGGGCCGACGAACACGCCGTCCTCCAGCACGGCGGGCTCGTAGACGAGCGCGTGGTTCTGCAGCTTGACGTTGTCGCCGATCCGCACGCCCGCGCCGACGTAGGCGCCGCGGCCCACGATGCAGCCCTCGCCGAGCCGGGCGCCCTCGCGGATCTGGGCGAGGTCCCACACGGTGGTGCCGTCGCCGAGTTCCGCGCCGGGGTCGACCTGGGCGCTCGGCAGGATGCGGTGACTCATGCGGTGCCTTCCATGCGGATGTTCAGCGGGTGGACTCGGATCACTCCGGCTTCGCGCCCCCGCCGGGGAGCAGCCGCCGGGCGCGCTTCGCCAGCGACGCCAGCGGCGCGGTGACGTGCACGGTCGCGGTCCTGCGGTCCATTCTGACGTGCACGCGGCGCGGGGGCGCCAGCGAGGCGGTCACCGGACCGAGGACGCCGCCGTCCTCGGAGGCCAGGCGCACCGCGACGGGGTCGCCGACGCCGTCGACCGCGAAGCGGGCCCGCCAGCGGCCGGGACGCGCGCCCGCGAGGGAGAGGTCGGCGCGCAGGCGGGACGGGTCGTCCGGCGCGGCCTCCAGCGCCGCGCGGACCGTCGTCTCGCCGTCGGCGTGGTGCAGCACCACGCGCATCGCGGGGCCGTCGCCGAGGACGGGCGGCGCGTCGGCCAGCACCCGGACCCGCCTCCCCGGCCCCCAGCCGACCTCCACCTCGGCGAAGTCGGCGGACGTGAGGGCGGCGCCGGCCTCCAGCGCGAGCGGCTCCCCGCGGCGCGCCTGCGCCGGGCGCAGGAGGCGGGCCCCCGCCAGGGCCGCCCGCGGGAGGGGCAGGTCGCGCGGCCTGACCAGCGGCACCGTCCGCACGTGCCCGCTGAGCGCGACCTCGACGTGCAGGGTCCAGAGGCCGTCCGGGAGGGAGGCCGCCTCCGGGCCGACGGCGGCGGTGAAGGACGCTTCGACGCCTTCGTCCGCGGACGCGGCAACGGTCTCGCACTCCACGGGGCGGCGGTCGCCGTCGGCGTTCTCCAGCAGCAGCCGGACGACCGGGGTCCCCTCGTCGACGTCGCGGACGACCACGGTGCCGCCGACCAGCAGGGCGTCGTCCCCCCAGGCCAGCCGTGTCAGGGCGGGCAGGACCACCAGGGGCGCGGACGTCGCGAAGCATTCGTCGGGGATGCGGACGGCGGCGTCGCGGAAGAACGGGTACTTCAGGTAGGCGCGCCCGTCCTCCAGATGGAGGCGGGGCCGCGTCCCGCCGCGGCGGAACCGCAGGACCTCCACCAGCTCGTCGTCGAGGCCGTGCAGGACGCAGTGCCCGATCACCCGGTGGAGGGGGTGGGCCAGCTCCCGCTGCGCGGGGGTGTACCACTCCTCCAGCAGCTCGCGGCAGCCCGCGAGGGTGACCTTCTGGTCGTCGGGCGAGGAGTCCAGGTACAGGCGGTCGAGACGGCCGAAGACCTCCAGCCGCAGGTAACGCCGGTTCAGCCGCTCCCGCGTCTCGCCCGGCTCGGTGTGCTCGGCGACCTGCCGCATCGCCTGGCCGATGACCGTGTACAGGTCGGCGGGCGGGGCGCCGGCGCCCTGCGTCGCGCTGGAGCCGTCCTCGCGGGCGGCCCAGTAGTAGCAGTCGTAGTCGGCGAGGACGGAGACGCCGTCGGCGTTCAGGTAGGCGCCCGCGGTGAAGAGCTGGTCTTCGTGGGCCACCAGGCCCTCGGTGAAGCGGAGGCCCGCGCGCTCGACCAGCGACCGCCGGAAGAGCTGGAGGGCGGCCATCGACATCCGCCCGAACAGGTCGCAGTCGGGGTCGAGCACGTGGGTGCGCTCGATGGAGCGGTCGAACACCTTGGGCGACTTGCGGCCGCCCGTCCCGACCTGCTTGCCGAGGACGATGTCGGTGCCGTTGCGCTCGGCCATCGCCGTCATGCGCTCCAGCGCCTCCGGGCCCAGCCGGTCGTCGGCGTCCAGGAAGAACACGAACGTCCCGGTCGCCAGCTCCAGGCCGCGGTTGCGCGGCGCGCCCGCGCCGCCGGAGTTCGGCTGGTGGACGACCGTCAGCCGGTCGTGGGCGCGGGCGAGCTCGTCCAGCAGCTCGCCGCCGCCGTCGGTCGAGCCGTCGTCGACGGCGATGACCTCGACCTGCTCGGCGGGCAGGGACTGGGCGAAGACCGACTCCAGTGCCCCGCCCACCGTGTCCCGGCACTGGTACACCGGGACGATCACGCTGACCAGGGGGTGCGTCATGGCCCCTCTACACTCGGGGAAGCGACTGTGAGGGCCACTTTAGGCGTGCTCGGGGGCCGCCGAGACCGCTCGGCCGGAAATGGTGTACATCGTCGACCGGGGGCCGGCCTGCGCGAGCGCGTCGACGGCGGCGGCGAACCGCGTCATGGCGTCCGGGTGCTCGGGGCCCAGGAGGTAGTCGCGGAGCGTGCGCCGCTCCGCGGCCAGCGGGTCCTGGCCGGGCGTCGCCGCGACGGCGAGGATGTCGGCCAGCTCGGCGCAGCCCGGGTTCAGCAGGTAGGCGGCCGACGCGGACGGGAACTCGGTCCTGAAGAGGTTCTCGTCCATCCCGTCGGGGTTGGTGACGACGTAGGGCTTCAGGCTCGGGATGTAGTCGGAGATCACGCTGGAGATGTCGGTGATCAGCATGTCCGAGCGGTTGAAGCACTCGTAGAGGGAGGCGTCCGCGCCGGTCACCACCTGGTGGCCGCCCGCGCCGCCCCGGTTCGCCTGCTCGATCATCTTGATGAGCCGGGCGTGCACGGCGGCGGCCTCCGCCAGCCGCCGGCCGGTGTAGGGGTGCGGCCGGTAGATGACGCGCAGCCGCGGCCCCTGCTCCAGCAGCGTCCGGACGATCCGCTCGCCCATGCCGAGCAGGGAGCTGTAGCCGTGCTCGTTGTCCCAGCCCTCCCAGGTGGGCGCGTACAGGACGGTGGGGACGGGCCCGCCGGACGGCTCGGTGGTGATCTCACCGAGCTGCGGGCGGCCCACCTCGACGATGGCCTCGTCGCGGACCCCGGCGTCGGAGTTGTGGTACCGGTCGCGGCCCGCCGGGCCGGCCACCCACACCTCGTCGAAGACCTTGCTGACCGGGTTGGAGCTCGGGCCCTTGTCGCTGTCGCCGTGCCCGACGAACACGTGCTTGATGTGCTCCTCGCGGAGCAGGTGGAGGTTCTTGCCGGTGTTGCCCGGGTAGAGCGCGACCTTCACGGTGCCGAGGTCGAAGTTCATCATGTCCTCGGCCCGCGTGATGCACACGACGGGGAGCGGGGTGGGCGCGAGCGCGCCGACGACCTCGGGGGAGCGCACGAGGACCATCGCCTTGCGGTCCAGCCGCTCCAGCGCCTGGAGCCACATGTTGGCCTGGTAGACGGTCGTGGGCGGCCCGGTGAAGTACAGGACGACCTCGGGCTTGTACCGGTCGACGCGGCGCTGCACGTCGCGGCCCGTCCGCTCGGCGTTGAGGAGGCCGCGCATCCGGCGCAGCCGCGGCAGCTGCGCGGCGGCGACGGCGACGGCGACGGCCGCGGTGCCGAGGAGCCCGGCGGCCACCAGGGCCGGGAGGCCGACCAGGAGCCCGACGGTTCCGAACAGCAGCGGCAGGAGGTCGGCCTGGCCCTCCAGGAGGAGGGTGAGCCGGGCATGCCGGGGCGCGATGGGGGCGGGCAGCGCCGGCTCGCCCTGGCCGAGGCCGCGGGTCGCGAAGGGCAGCCGGTTGACGCGGCGCGAGGCGACCGCGCCGGCGAGGGTCGCGGCCCGGAGCCAGTCGACCAGCAGGAGGCCGACGGCCGCCAGGACGACGGTCGGCCGGCCGGCGTCGCCCGACTGGACCAGCAGCAGCACCAGGGCCCCCTGCCGGACCAGCACCCGCGCGCCCGGGCTCATCTGGCCCCAGCGCAGCGGCCTGGCCGCGTCCGGCAGCGTCCGGCCGACGGCGTACTCGGCCGCGTAGCAGAGCACGGCGGCGCCGAGGAACGCCCAGGGCGACCCGGCCGTGGCCGCCCCGATCAGCAGGCCGAGTGTGAGGGGCAGCCACAGCACAGACGAGTACCGCGTGAGAGCCGAGTACCGGGAGACGAGACGCCGCACGGCACACCTCCGTCTTGTCAGCGCCCGAGGGGTGGCGCAGTGGGGGGAGAGGGGAAGGGGGACCGCGCCCGCCGGGCCGAGCGGGCGCGTGCGGGGGAGCGGCGGTCAGCCGGAGCGGCCGCCGCTGAGGGGGTCTTCACGGCGCACGTCGATGACCTGCCCGGTGAGGCCGGAGAGCAGGACGTTGAGGGAGGTGCGGGCCACCTGGTCGGCGCTCAGCAGCGTGTGCGGGGGCTCCTGGCCGAACGCCGCGGTCCGCATGGGGGTGCTGGTCCGCTCGGGGTTGATGCAGTTGATCCGCACCTTGTCGCCGGACCACTCGTCCGCCAGCGCCTGGGTGAGGTTCACCGTGGCGGCCTTGGCGGAGGAGTACAGGCTGTAGTCGGCCCGCCCGCGGGTGTAGGAGCTGGAGGTGTAGAGCAGCAGCTGCCCGCCGGTCTTGGCCAGGTAGGGGAACGACGCCCGCGCGATGTGGATCGGCGCGAGGTAGTTGACGCGCAGCGCCTCCTCGATCGCGTCGGGGTCGATCGCGTCGAGCCGGCCGATCCGCAGGATGCCCGCCGTGTTGACGACGAAGTCGACGCGGCCGGTCGCCGAGTAGGCCTGCGCGAGCGCGCCGGCGACGTCGTCGGGACGCTCGACGTACGTGCGGGTGGCGCCGCGGCTGTAGCCGAAGACGCGGGCGCCGAACCGCTGGGCCAGTTCCGCGATGGCGGCGCCGATGCCCTGGCTGGCGCCGAACACGACCATCGTCTTGCCGCCGAGCGCCTCGGCGTACTCGGCCTCGGTGAGGTCGGGGGCGTCGGAGGAGGCGAGCTGGAACAGCTTGTCCGCGACGAACATGTCGACCGGCTCGGTGACCTTCATGTTGTGCTCGTCGCCGGGGACGACGTAGATCGGGGTGCCGGGCAGGTAGCGCAGCACCACGGTGCAGTCGTCGGTCGCCTCGAAGTCCTCGTCCCGCCACGCCTTCTCGTAGGCGTCGCGGATGGTGGCGAGGCGGAAGCCCTGCGGGGTCTGCCCGCGGCGCAGGTTCGCCCGGCGCGGGACGTCCACGATGACGTCCTCGTCGACCTGGATGATCGTGTCGGCGGACGGGATGGCGACGTCCACCGCCCGGTGCTCGCGCAGCGCGGCCACGCAGTCGCGGATGATGCGCTGCGACAGCAGCGGGCGCACCGCGTCGTGGAACAGCACGCTGGTCGTCTCGGCCGGGTGGTCGGCGAGGGCGTCCAGGGCGAGTTGCGTGGTGGCGTTCCGGGACGTGCCGCCCGGAAGCACGGCCTTGACCTTGGTGCAGCCGGCCTTCCGCACGCAGTCCGCGGCGTCCTGGAGGAAGCCGGGGTTCATCAGGACGATGATCTCGTCGACGTCGGGGGCCTCCTCGAACACGCCCAGCGTGTGTTCGAGGATCGTCTTCCCGGCGATCTTGAGGAGCTGCTTGGGAGTGCTGAGACCCATCCGCTGTCCGCTGCCACCCGCCAGGATGACGGCGACGACGCGATGCTCACCCTGCGGCGCCATGACCAATGCGACCGTCCTTCTCCTTCATGGCAGCCGGAACGGCGGCCGAAAACCGAACGTGATGCAGTCACCCGTGGGACCTGGGGGTGCGGGCGGCGCGGCTTTCGCAGGGCTGGTGATCCGCACAGGGGGGAACTGCCGCCTTACTGTACCCGGTCTGTGGAACTTTGAGGCGAATTCATCGACCTTCCAGCTTCCTGTAACCCTTGCGTGACGGGGCCTGCGGCGTCCCTGACCATGATCGTCGCGGCCTGGGGCGCCCGCGCGCGAGATCGGTCTCACTTGCCGAAGAGGGGCCTCATGTCGGGTTCGACGGCCCAGCGGGTCACCCGGCGCACCGGGGAGGTGCTCAGCACCGTGACGATGACGAAGCCGGCGAGAAGGGCCGACAGCACGCCGGGGATCGTGTCGAACCAGGCGAGCTTGTGCCAGCCCTCGAACGTGAACAGCCGCATCACGAAGCCGTGCAGCAGGTAGCCGTAGATGGTGGCGGAGCCGAGGTCGCTGTACCAGGTGCGGCGGGACGGGGTGACCGCCAGGAAGGCCAGGATCAGCACCGTCCCGGTGAGCATCAGCCCGGCGCGCATCACGGTGCCGGTGAGCTCGTCCACGCCGAGGTCGCCGTTGGAGGTGTCCCAGTTCAGCCAGCGCGCGTTCATGCGGTCCTGGGTGAGGTACGCGCCCGCGAGCGCGGCGGCCAGGAGCGCGGCGCCCGTGATCCGCGCCCACGGCCGCCGGACGATCTGGATCACCTCGGGCGACAGCGTCAGCCCGAGGACGTAGAACGGCGCCAGCCCGAGGATCCGGTACAGGTCGAGCGTGTTCCCGATGTCGGCCATGTAGGTGAGGAGGGCGACGAGCACGGCCGTGGCGAGCGGGAACCTGAGCCGCCGCCACACCGGGGTGAGCAGCCGCCAGACGAACAGCGCCAGCAGGAACCAGGTCAGGTAGTAGGGGTCCAGCGCGTCGAACTGGAACGGCCGCCCGTCGACGCCCCAGGCGAACAGGCTGTAGGCGCACTGGAAGATCAGGTACGGCGCGATGGTCGAGCCGACCAGCCGCACGGCCTTGTCGTCGGTGAGGGTGAACCGCTTGGACAGGTATCCGCTGATCATGAGGAACAGCGGCATGTGGAACAGGTAGATGAAGTTCCAGAGCGCCGCGGCCAGCGGGACGTCCCGCAGGCCCGACAGCGCGTGCCCGCCCGCGACGAGCAGGATCGCCAGGTACTTGGCGTTGTCCAGGTGCGGGTCGCGTCCTCGGGGAGCCGGACCGCCCGCTGACCGCGGCTTGTCCTGCGGGCGCTCGGCGGGGGACGCGGCCGCCGGCGCGGAGCCGGGGACCGCCGCCTCGGCGGAGTCTGGAACCGCCACGACGGACGCCTCGGGTGTCTGTGTCATGAAAGATCTCTGATCCTGGGAGGGGCTCGTGGAGCATACCTAACGAATCACGACAGAACCCTCGGAGTCACCGCGCGCGGCCGGGGCGTCACGGGCGGGCGCCGCGGGACCGGGCCCGCGGATTTCGCCGGGCGCGCCGCGCGCAAGATCCGCTGAGGCGGGTAGACCGGCGGTTACGCCGTGCGGCGGCCCTCACCGGACGCCGCGGGCGGGGCGGGGGCCCGGGAACGGGCCCGGCGGGCGCGGGGACGAGGAGGGGCATGGGATACGGGAGGTCCACCCGGCAGGGGGTGGTGATCATCGCCGGCGGCGCCGTGCTGCTGGCCGGTGTCGCGCTGCTCGTGCTGCCCGGCCCCGGGCTGCTGCTGGTGCTCGCGGGCCTGCTCATCCTCTCCCGGGAGTTCCCCGCGGTGAACCGCTACGTCGAGCCCGTCCGGGAGCGGGCGATCCAGGCCGCCGAGGAGAGCGTGACGTCCTGGTGGCGCCTGACGGGCTCCATCCTCACCGGCCTCGCGCTGTTCGGCGCGGGCGTGGCCTGGGGGCTCGTGGACGAGCTGCCGCTCAGCGGATGGAGCACGGGCTCGGGGCTCATCCTGTCCGGCTTCATCCTCTTCGGGCTGCTGTTGTGGAGCTGGCGGCGGGTCAGGGCGCGCCGCACGGAGAGCTTCCCCGAGTGACGTGCCGGGCGGGCGGCCCGCCGCGGCCAGGCCCGGCCACGGCGAATGTTCCGCCGGGTTGATCCGCCGGCCGTGCGCGCCCGTGCAAAGGGCATGGGCATCCTTCTTCGTGTACTCGTGGCCGCCGGACTCGCGGCCGACGCCGTCGTGCACTGGCGCTTCGCGCCCGACATGGCCCCCGGGCCGAACACCCCGAGCGACGTCATCCCGGGAGACGACCTGTTCTACGGCCAGGCGATCGCGGCGGCCGTCGCGGCCCTGCTCGTGCTCGCCTGGGCCCGCAGGTGGACGTACGCGATCGCGTTCGTCGTCGCGGCGAGCGCGGCCGGCGCCGTGCTGCTGTACTACTTCGTCGACTTCGGGCAGATCGGCCCGATCCCGCGGATGTACGACCCGCAGTGGTACGCCGACAAGACGATCAGCTTCGCCGGTGAGGCCGTCGCCGCGCTCGCGGCGCTGGCCGGGTTCCTCACCGCGGGCAGGGGGGAGCACGCGGACGCGTCCTCGGCCGCCGTGCGGTGACGCGGCTGTCGCTCGCCGTACCTGGTGAGACGCGTCACGAGCCGCGGAGGCGCACCGGACCCGGGTCAAGGGAACGTGTCCGGTACGCCCCGGTTCGCCAAGGCCCTTGACCCGCGAATTGAACGCTCGTTCAATATCGGTATGGGGCGCATCGCGGGCGTCACTCGCGCGGAGACGCGGGAGCGGCTGCTCAGCGCCGCCGCCGACGAGTTCGCGCGGCGGGGCTACGACGGGACGCGCGTCGCCGACATCGCGCGCGCCGCCGGCGTCAGCAACGGCGCCCTGTACGCGCACTTCGACTCGAAGGCCGAGCTGCTGGTGGCCGCGCTGCGCGCGCACGGGCGGCGGCTGCTGGCCGACCTGTTCGACGCGGAGCCCGACCGCCCGGTCGTCGAGCTGCTGCTCGCCATCGGGCGGTGGCTTCCGAAGCGCCGCGACGCCCGCGCCCACCTCGTCGTGGAGGCCCTCGTCGCGGCCCGCCGGGACGGGGAGGTCGCCGGCCCCCTGCGCGACTACGTCGGCGAGCGCGCCGACTGGCTCGCCGGCCTCATGCGCATCGCCCAGGCGGGGGAGGAGATGGACCCGGCGCTGTCGCCGAACGCGCTCGCCCACCTCTGCCTGGTGATCGGGATGGGGAGCGCGCTCATCCCGCCGGACATGCACGCCGTCGGTGACGAGGAGTGGGCCTCGCTGCTCGCGCGGATCGTGGGCGCGCTCGCGCCGCCCGTCCCCGCCGCCGTCCCACACGGGAGGAACACGATGAAGGTGCGGATCGACCCGGAGCGCTGCCAGGGCCACGGCCGGTGCTACGACCTGGCCCCCGGCCTGTTCGGCGAGGACGACGAGGGCTACGGCACGGTCCTCGGCGACGGCGCCGTCCCCGAGGGCGGGGAGCACGAGGCCCGCCTGGCGGTCGCGAACTGCCCCGAGCGGGCGATCGACGTCCTCGGGGAGGAGTGAGATGACCGCGGACGACCGCTTCGACAAGGACTTCAGGGAGCAGCGGGAGGGCCGCCCGCTCGGCACCCGGAACGAGGTCGTCACGGGCCCGGTCTCCGACTGGGCGACCGACTTCTCCCACCTGGAACCGGAGTGGGCCGCCGACCCGTACCCGATCCAGGACGACCTGCGGCGGCGCTGCCCGGTCGCGCGGACCGAGCGGTTCGGCGGCGGCTGGCTGCCGACCCGCTACGAGGACGTCGCGGCGATCGCCTACGACACCGAGCGCTTCACCTCCCGCTCGGTCGTCATGAGCAACTTCCGGCCGCCGCGCGAGGCGGCGCCGATCGGCGTCACGCCGCCGATCTCCTCCGACCCGCCGTTCCACCACGACGCGCGCCGGCTGCTGCTCCCCGCGTTCACGAGGTCCGCGGTGGCGCGGCTGGAGCCCGCGACCAGGGCGTACTGCCACGAGCTCATCGACTCCTTCGAGGGCCGCGACGTCGTGGACGCCGCCCACGAGTACGCCCAGCACATCCCGATCCGGGTCATCGCCGACATGCTCGGCTTCCCGCCCGAGGACGGGCCCCGGTTCCGGGAGTTCGTCGAGAACACCCTCGAAGGGGTCAACCTCCCTCCGGACGAGCGCATCGCGCGCATGGACAAGCTGTTCGACTACCTGCTGGAGCAGATCCGCGACCACGTCGCGAACCCCCGGGACGACCTCACCACCTACCTCGTCGAGGCCGAGCTGTACGGGCGCAGGCTCGAACCGTCCCACGTCTCGGGGACGATGGCGCTGCTGCTCATCGCGGGGATCGACACCACCTGGAGCGCGATCGGCGCCTCGCTGTGGCACCTGGCGAGGACGCCCGCGGACCGCGAGCGCCTCGCCGCCGACCCGTCGCTCGTGCCGACCGCGATGGAGGAGTTCCTGCGCGCCTTCGCGCCCGTGACGATGGCGAGGCTGGTGCGGGAGGACATGACCTGGCGCGGCGTCGAGATGAAGGCCGACGACTGGATCCTGCTGTCCTTCCCCGCCGCCAACCGGGACCCGGCCCAGTTCGACCGGGCGGACGAGATCGTCATCGACCGCGAGGTCAACCGGCACGCCGCCTTCGGCCTCGGCATCCACCGCTGCGTCGGCTCGCACCTGGCCCGGATGGAGCTGCGCACGGCCCTCGAAGTCTGGCTGGAGCGCGTCCCGTCCTTCACCCTGGCCGACCCGGCGGCGGTCACCTGGGCCGCCGGCCAGGTCCGCGGCCCCCGCACCCTCCCCGTCCGCATCACCTGAGGCGCTCGGCCAGCCGGGGGAGCAGGCGGAGCGCGTTCGCCCGGTCGACGGCGCGGTGGGCGCGGTCGTCCAGCACCGGGTCGCGGTCGAGGTCACGGGTGTTCAGCGCGACCTCGCGGGCCGAGTTCGCGGGCCAGTCGGTGCCGAACAGGACGCGGTCGGCGCCGACGGCCGCGATCAGGGACGGCGTGGCGTAGGGGGAGACCGGCAGGGCCGTGTCGTAGTGGAAGCGGCGGAGCGCCGGGCGCATCCGCGCCGGGAGCGGGCCGCCGTCCTCCCGGGCCGAGCGCTCGGCCCGTCCCGCCATGTACGGCAGGAACCCGCCGCCGTGGGACAGGATGACCGACACCCGCGGGTACCGGTCGAGGGTTCCGGCGGCGATCAGGCTGAGCGCGGTGCGGGTGGTGTCGAGCAGGTAGTCGGCGAGCCAGTCCCCGACGCCCGGAGCCTCGGCCAGGCCCCTGGGCGCGACGGGGTGGGCGAACACGACCGCGCGGCGCCGGTCGAGCTCGGCCCACAGCGGGTCGAACATCGGGTCGCCGAGGTAGTGCCCGGCGGCCGAGGTGTTGAGGAGGACCCCGTCCGCGCCGAGGTCGTCGAGGGCGTGGGCGATCTGCCGCACGGCCAGGTCGGGGTGGAGCATCGCCGCGTTGGCGAAGAAGCCGAACCTGGTGGGGTGCTCGCGCACCAGCTCGGCCAGCGACTCGTTGCACACCTGGACGCCCGAGACGGCGAGCCTCCGGTCCGTGAACGCCTCGGCGGGCACCGGCGCGGACGCCACCCCGGCGGCGATGCCGTTGGCGTTCATCGTCCGCAGGGTGCTCGGCAGCGTCCAGCGGGCCCAGGACGGTCCGCCGGTCGGCGGGAGAAGGCCCTGCTCGATCGCCCATTCCCGCATCCTGCGCGGGACGGCGTGGTGGTGGGTGTCGATCCTGCCGCGCGACCGGCCGGGGCCGGCGGCGGCCGCCTCACCTGCCGGAACGGCGGCCGCGGCCATCGCCAGGCCGGTCACCTGCAGGGCGCGGCGGCGGGTCGTCTCGGGCATGCGGGTCTCCTTCGCTCGTTCGACGGGCCGCCCACCCAAACTCTCTCTCATAAGAAAGTCTCATCTAAGACTATATCAGAAGGCTCTAAACTGGAGCGATGCTCGACGACCTGCTCGAACGCATCCTGTCCGAGGACGGCGACCCGGCCGTCCGGCACGTGGGCCTCGGCATGCTGCTGGCCACCGCGCACAACCGGAGCCGGGCGAGCATGAACGACGAGCTGCGCCCCCTCGGCGTCGACGTGCGGGCGTTCTGCATGCTGCTCGCCCTGGAGATGTACGGGCCGTCCAGCCAGCGGCGCCTCATCGACCTCACCGGCATCGACAAGTCCACGATGGTGCGCGTCGTCGACGAGCTGGAGGCGGGCGGCCTGGTCCGGCGCGAGCGCGCCCCGCAGGACCGCCGGGCGCACTCCATCAGCCTGACCCCGGACGGGACGCGCACGCTGGAGCGCGGGCGGCGCGCCGCCGCCGACGTCGGCGAGCGGCTCTTCGGCCGGGTCGGCGGAGACCAGCGGGACCGCCTCGTGGAGCTGCTCCGCCGGATCGCCGAGGACGCGGGCTGAGCGAACCGCCCGGGGCGGCGCCGCGGGGGCGTGTGTCGTAAGCGGAGGCCGTGGCGCTGAGTAAGAGAGAGGTCACGCGGTAGAGAAGTCCCTAGCGCCACAGGAGAGAGTGAACATGATCCTTTTGCTGGGCCGGCCGGCATGAGCGGTGCGGACGAGGTCGTCGTCCACGAGACGCTGCCGTCCCGCGTCCTGATCGGGCCGGGCGCGAGCGATCTCGTCGCGGACGAGGTCGCGCGGATCGGGGCCGGAAGGGTGCTGCTGGTCGCGGCGCCGTCCGCCGCCGGGCCCGCCGACCGGATCGCCGGAGCGCTCGGGGCCGGGCTCGCGGCGCGCTTCGACCGTCCGGCCCCGCACACCCCGGTCGCCGTGACGGCGCGCGCCCTGGAGGCGGCCGCGGGCGCGGACTGCGTGGTCGCGGTCGGCGGCGGCTCCGCGATCGGCCTGGCCAAGGCGGTGTCGGCGCGGACGGGGATGCCGCAGGTCGCGGTGCCGACCACGTACGCGGGCTCGGAGATGACGCCCGTGCTGGGGGAGACCGAGGACGGCGTGAAGACCACGCGCCGCGCTCCGACGCTGGCGCCCGGGACGGTCGTCTACGACCCCCGCCTCACCCTGGGCATGCCGTCCGGGCTGACCCGGACCAGCGCGATGAACGCGCTCGCCCATGCCGTCGAGGCCCTGTGGGCGCCGGACGCCACGATGGTCACGGACGCGCTGGCGACCGAGGCCGTCGCCGGCATCCTGGGCGCGCTGCCCGACGTGCTGGACGACCCGGCGGGGCCGGAGGGGCGCGCGCGTCTCCAGTCGGCCGCGTGGCTGGCCGGGATCTGCCTGGCGCGCACCCGGATGGGGCTGCACCACCAGCTCGCGCACGTCCTCGGCGGCGCGTTCGGCCTCCCGCACGCCGAACTGCACACGATGCTGCTGGCGCACGTCATGGCGTTCAACCTGCCGTCGGCGCCCGCCGCCTCGGCCCGGCTGGCGCGGGTGGCCGGGCCGGACCCGGTCGCGGTCGTCGCCGCGCTGGCCCGGGAGCACCGGGGCCCGACCCGCCTGTCCGCCCTGGGCGTCCCCCGCGAACGGCTCCCCGAGATGGCCCGGCGCGTGGCCGCCGACCCCTATCCCAACCCGCGCACGCCGGACGCCGACGCGGTCGCGGAACTGCTCGACGCGATGTGGTGAGCGGCCGGTGGCGAATGTTTCTCGCGATATTCGAATAGGGGTCGCCGTTCTCCCGCGGTCAATGAACCAGTCAATGGGATCCTCTATTCTCGGTGTATGTCCACTCCCGGTCCGGAGCCCGAATCGAAATCGGTTCGGGTGCTGATTGTCAGTGACAATCCGGTCTCCCGGATCGGATTCGCGTCGCTGCTGGAAGCGGTGCCGCACGTGGTCGTCGCCGGGGGCGCCCCCGTGGACCGCGCCCCCGCCGCCGTCCGCGACCACGCGCCCCACGTGGTCCTGCTGGACGCCTCGCCGCCGCACCCGGGCACCGTCGGACGGCTGGCCCGGGCCGGGCCCGGTGCCCGGATCGTCGTGGCGACCGCGTCGCAGGACCCGCACGTCCTCGTGCGGGTCCTCGCCGCGGGGGCGCACGGCTGCCTCACCTACGGCCACTTCGAGCCGGCGGAGCTCGCGGACGTCCTGGTCGCGGCCGGGCGCGGGCAGTCGTCGCTGTCCCCGCCGGTGGTGACCGCGCTCGTGCGCTGGCTGCACGACGGGACGCGCCGCCCGCAGGTCCGGCCGGATCCCGGGCTGACGGCCCGCGAGGCCGAGATCCTGGACCTGATCGCCGCCGGGCTGACCAACCGGCAGATCGCCCGCCGCCTGGTCATCGCGGAGAAGACCGTGAAGAACCACGCGCACCAGATCTACAAACGCCTCGGCGCGGCCGGCCGCGAGCACGCCATCGCCCGCTGGCGGGAATTGCGCCCGGCGTCCGCCGGCGGCGGGACGGACGTTCCCTAAAACCGTTCAAGGGCGGCGACAAACCGATCGCCGCAGGTCCTGCGGAGTCCTAGGACCGGTCCCGATTGAAGACGGGACCGGCCCCCGCCTTTACTTGCCTGTTGCGGTCCCGCATGCTCTGGGCGTCCGGTTCGAAAGAACTCAATCGCCTTTCTATTCGGGATGTGAACGGTGTTGAAATTCAGTCGTCGCCGTCGCGTGCTCCGGGAGGCCCGGTGAGCCTCCCGCGCCGCCCCGCTCTCAGCGTCCTCGCCGGGGCGCTGGCAGCGGCCGCCCTGACCCTCTGCCCGCAGCCCGCGGCCTCCGCCGCCGGGCCCCGCGTCGACCTGCGGGTGCTCGTCGTCACCGACGGAAGCGGCTCGGTGTCGGCCGTCGCGGACCGGTTGACGACCGAGGGCGTCCCCCACACGACCGTCGACCTGCGCGACTCCGGCCGGCCGGTGATCGACGAGGCGTTCCTGTCCGACACCGTCGACGGGGCGCCGCGCGCCAAGTACCAGGCCGTCGTGCTGCCCAACGCGGCGCCGTTCTCCAACGCCGCCGAGATGACGGTGCTCGCCGACTACGAGAAGCGGTTCGGGATCCGCCAGCTCGACTCCTACGTCTACCCGTCCGCCACGGTCGGGATGAACGCCCCCGGCTACGCCGGCACCCTGGACGGGACCACGGCCGAGGTCACCGGCGCCGGGCGCGGCGACGCGTTCCGGTACCTGCGCGGGCCCGTCCGGTTCGACGACAACGCTGCCGACGTCGGCGAGAGCTACGGCTTCCTGGCGACGCCCCTGCCGGACGATCCCGCGACCGGGGCGTCCTTCCAGACGTTCCTCACCGGAACCGTCCAGGGCAGGACGGGCGCGCTCGGCGGCGTCTACACCCACGACGGGCGCAGCGAGCTGGTGCTGACCTTCAGCGCCAACAGCGACCAGTGGCAGTCCCGGACGATCGGCCACGGCATCGTCACCTGGCTGACCAAGGGCGTCCACCTCGGCTACAGCCGCAACTACTTCGGCGTCCACGTCGACGACGTGTTCCTGCCCGACGCGCGGTGGAGCACCGAGGACGACTGCACTCCGCACGAGGACTGCGAGGGCCCGACGTTCACCGAAGAGATCCGGATGAAGCCCGAGGACGTCGCGTTCGCCGACCAGTGGCAGACGCGCCGCGGGTTCGCGCTCGACCTGGCGTTCAACGGCGACGGCAGCGACGACGAGATACGCGAGAAGGGAGGCGACCCGCTCGCCGACGCCTTCGTCGCCGCCCGCGGCAGGTTCCGCTGGCTGAACCACACCTTCGGCCACACCTACCTCGGCTGCCGGCAGGACCTGCGGTTCCGGCCGTGGACGTGCCTGAAGGACCCGGAGACCGGCGAGACCCTCTACGTCGGCGCCGACGACATCGAGCAGGAGGTCACCAGGAACATCGACTGGGCGACCGCCCGCGGCATCGCCCTCGACACCCGCGAACTGGTCACCGGCGAGCACTCGGGCCTGCGCATCCTGCCGCAGCAGCCCGACGACAACCCGAACCTCGGGCCCGCGCTGGCCGCGGCCGGCGTCGAGTGGACGGCGGGCGACGCCTCACGCGAGAGCGGGCAGCGGGAGCTCGGGGGCGTGCGGACCGTCCCGCGCCATCCGCTCAGCGTCTTCTTCAACGTCGCGACGGAGGCCGAGGAGGTCGACGAGTACAACTACCTCTACACGCGCCGGGCCGACGGCGGCAGCGGCCTGTGCGAGGACCACCCCGACACGGCGACGTGCATCGCGCCGCTCGACCCCGCCACCGGGTTCACGTCCCACATCGTCCCGACCGACGCGCGGATCACGCTGTCGCACGTCCTCGGCAACGACCCGCGCCCGCACTACGCGCACCAGTCGAACCTCACCGAGGGCCGCATCCTGTACACGCTGCTCGACCGGGTCCTCGCCGACTACCGCGCGGTGTTCGCCGACGACACCCCGGTGACGAACGTCCCGATGGCGGCGGCGGGCGCGGAACTGCGCCGGCAGGACGCGTGGCGCGCCGCGCTCAGGGGCGGCGGCGTCACCGCCTACCTCCAGGACGGCAAGGTCACGATCAAGGCGCCGGGCGGTCTCGACGTGCCGGTCACCATGCCGGAGGGCACCCGGGAGGGCGGCGAGCCGTTCGGCCGGGCCTACGCGGGCGAGCGCTCGGACCACCGGGCCGGGGACGTCACCCTCACCCCGCCCGGAGCCTGACGTTGGAGATCACCCTGGTGACGGAGGGAACGTATCCGCACAACTACGGTGGCGTGAGCGTCTGGTGCGACCAGCTCGTCCGGGGCATGCCGGAGCACTCGTTCCATGTCCGGGCGCTCACGACCACCGGGTCGGAGCCGGTGGTCTGGGACCTTCCCGGCCATGTGACCGCCGAGTCCGTCCCGATGTGGGGGCCGTCCGGAGGGCGGCCCCCGTCCCGCGGCGAGGCCCGCCGGTTCGAGCGGCTCCTGCGCCCCTTCCTGGACGCGGTCCTCGCGCCCTCCCGGGACGCGGAGGTCTTCCCCCACCTCCTGCGCGGGCTGTTCGAGTTCGGGCGGACGAGCGACCTCGGTGCGGCGATGCGCACCGAGGGGCCCGTCCGCTGGCTCATGGACGCCTGGACGGCCCGCGCCGACGAGTTCGACCGGATCGGCGTCCGGCCCACCGTCCACGACGCGCTCACGGCGATCGACCTGCTGGAGCACCTGCTGCGTCCGCTGACCGTCCCGCCGCCGCGCGCCGACGTCACGCACGCGGTGTCCAACGGCGTCCCCGTGCTGCCCGCCCTCGCCGCCAAATGGACCCACGGAACCCCGCTGTGCCTCACCGAACACGGCATCTACCTGCGGGAACGCTATATCGGGATGCGGCGGTCGCCGTTCGCGTGGCCGGTGAAGGCGGTGGTGCTCGGCTTCATGCGCCTGCTGTGCGCCGCGGGTTACCGCTCGGCCGACCTGCTCACCCCCGCCAACCTCTACAACCAGCGGTGGGAGGTGAGGTGCGGCGCCGACCCCGGGAACATGGAGACGGTCTACAACGGCGTGGACCCGGCGAGCTTCCCGGCCGCCGGTGCCGAACCCGCCGGCCCCGTCCTCAGCTGGGCGGGGCGCGTCGACCCGATCAAGGACCTGGAGACGCTGATACGGGCGTTCGCGCTGGTGCGGGAGGAGCTGCCGGAGGCACGGCTGCGGATGTTCGGCGGCACCCCGTCCGGCGGGGAGCGGTACCGGGCCCGCTGCGAGGAGCTCGTCGCCGACCTCGGCATCGCCGGGCGGGCCACGTTCGAGGGGCGGGTCGACGACATCCGCGACGCCTACGCGGCGGGCACGGTGGTCGTCCTGTCGAGCATCTCCGAGGGCTTCCCCTACACGCTGATCGAGGCGATGACCTGCGGCCGCGCGACCGTGGCGACCGACGTCGGCGGGGTGCGGGAGGCGGTCGCCGACACCGGGCTGGTCGTCCCCCCGCGCGCGCCGCGCCAGATGGCGGACGCGTGCCTGCGGCTGCTCGGGGACGAGATGGCGCGGCGGCGGCTCGGCCGGGCCGCGCGGGAGCGGGCGCTGGAGCTGTTCACCGTGGACCGCGCGATCGACGCGTTCCGGGACATCTACGCGGGGCTGCGCGCTCCCGGCGGCGCGAACCGCCCGGCGGCCGAGGCGAGGCTCGCGTGAGCGCCTCGGTGGAGGGCCTGCGCGAGCGCATGGCCGACCTCTGCGCGGGCGCCGTCGACGCGCTGGAGGTCACGGCCGGGCTGGAGGCGGAGGGCGTCAACGACGAGGCCGCCAAGGCCTACGGCCATCCGGACGTGTTCGCGCTCGCCGAGGATCTGTACGCCCGGACGCCGCGCCGCCCGCCGCCGCCGGAGAACGCCGAGGCGCCGTGGAGGCCCGAGCCGCTGCGCCACCTGCTGCGCGGCGTGCTGTTCGGCCTCCCCGGGCTCTGCTACGTCTCCGCTTCCCAGGTGCTGGACGGGACGGGCGCGGGCCTCCTCCTGGTGTTCTCGCTGCTGCTGTCCTGGGCGTTCAGCCAGGGGACGGCCTACCTCGGGTACGTCCGGCTGGGGCTCGCGGGCCGGGCGGCGGCGTCCGGCGTCCTGCGCTACGGGCTTGCCGGCGGGACGCTGGTCGTCGTCCCGGCCACGGTGGGCGGGGGCGTCCTGACGGGAGCGGGCACGATGGCCACGGCGCTGTCCGCCGGGCTGTCGGCCTACCTGCTGTCCGCCACGGCCGTGCAGGTCAGCGGCGCCGAGGTGTGGCTCCTCCTGGCGCTGCTCCCCGGCGTCGCCGCGGCGGCGCTCCACCTCGCCGGGCACGGGCCGCCCCCCGCCGCCTGGGGCGCGTGGGCGGTGTCGCTCGCGGCCACGGCGGTGCTCGCGCTCCTCTGCACGCGCGGCGCCGGACGTGCAAAGGTGACGCGCGCGGACCTCAGGGCGGCGCTGCCGTTCGCCCTCTTCGGCGTGCTGACCGGCGGGCTGCTGACGTACACGCTGCTGTGCGCTCTGGCGGGCCGTCCCGTCCCGTCGGGGACCACGACGGTGGCGGTGCTGTCGCTCTCGCTGTCGATGGGCTGCGCCGAATGGGTCCTGTACGCCTACCGCCGGCGCGTCCACGACCTCCTGCGGTCGCACACCGGGATGGCCGGGTTCACGCGCGCCGCCCGCACCGTCCTGGCCCGGGCGCTCGTCCAGTACCTGGCGGCGCTGCTGACGATCACCGCCGCCGCCGCGGTCATCGCCCGCCTGCCCGCCACGGCCGTCACGGCGCGGACGCTCGGCGGGTTCGCCGCGCTCGGCTGCGCGTTCTTCACGGCCCTCGTCCTGCAGGCCTGCGGCCGCATCGGCGCCGCCCTCGCCGGATACGCGTGCGCCCTGGCCGCCGAGGCCGCGGCGGCCACGGCCCTGCCGGACGCCGCCCCCGCCACGGTCCAGCTCGCCGCCGCGTGCGGGCTGCTCGTCCTCCTCACGATCCACGCGGGCCGCGTCCTGGCCCGCGCGACCTCCCATCGATGAAGGGCAGACAACGATGCAGAACACGGTCGCCGTGACGGGAGCCGACGGGTTCATCGGCTCCCACCTGGTCGAAGCGCTCGTGGAACGCGGGCATCGCGTCCGGGCCATGGTGCAGTACAACTCGTTCGCGTCCTGGGGATGGCTCGACGACGTCGCGCCCGACGTGATGGAGCAGGTGGACGTGGTGCCGGGCGACGTCCGGGACCCGGCGTCGGTGCGCGGCCTGGTCCGGGACGCGGAGGCCGTCTACCACCTGGCCGCGCTGATCGCGATCCCGTACTCCTACCGGGCGCCCCGCTCGTACGTCGACGCCAACGTCACCGGGACCCTGAACGTCCTGGAGGCCGTGCGGGACGAGGAGACGCCGCGGCTCGTCCACACCTCCACCAGCGAGACGTACGGGACGGCGCGGCGCGTCCCCATCGACGAGTCGCACCCCCTCCAGGCGCAGTCCCCGTACGCGGCCACGAAGATCGCGGCGGACAAGCTGGTGGAGAGCTACCACGCCTCGTTCGGCCTGCCCGCGGTGACGCTGCGCCCGTTCAACACCTTCGGGCCCCGCCAGTCGGCGCGCGCGTTCATCCCCACCGTCGTCGGCCAGATCGCCGCCGGGACCGGCGCGGTCCAGGTCGGGGCGCTCGAACCCACCCGCGACTTCACGTTCGTCCGCGACACCGCCGAGGCGTTCGTCGCGCTCGGCACGGCGCCCGCCGGGGACGTCGTCGGCGGCACGTTCAACTCCGGCACCGGCGTGGAGATCTCGATGGGGCGGCTCGCCCGGACCATCGCCGGCCTGATGGGCGCCGACCCCGAGTTCCGGTGCGCCGCCGACCGCGAGCGCCCCGCGGCGTCGGAGGTCATGCGGCTCGTCTGCGACAGCGGACGGCTGCGCCGCGTCACCGGCTGGCGGCACCGGCACACCCTCGAAGAGGGCCTCAAGCAGACCGTCGAGTGGTTCCTCGACCCCGCCAACCTGGCGCGCTACCGGACGTCCACCTACACCATCTAGTACCTACACCCTCTAGTGAGGCACCATCATGCACGCCGTCATCCTCGCGGGCGGCAAGGGAGTGCGGCTGCGCCCGTACACGACGACCCTTCCGAAGCCGCTCGTCCCCATCGGCGACGAGTACTCCATCCTGGAGATCCTGCTGCACCAGCTGTCCCGGCAGGGGTTCGCCACCGTGACGCTGGCCATCGGGCACCTCGGGCACCTCATCCGGTCCTACGTCGGTGACGGGAGCCGGTGGGGGCTGCGCGTCGACTACGCCTCCGAGGAGGCGCCGCTCGGCACCATCGGCCCGCTGCTGACCATGCGGGACCGGCTCCCCGCCGAGTTCCTGGTGACCAACGGCGACGTCCTCACCGACCTCGACTTCGCCGGGCTGCTGGACGAGCACCGGGCCGCCCGGCCCCCGCTGACCGTCGCCACGTACGCGCGGAAGGTCGACATCGACTTCGGCGTCCTCACCGCCGTCGACGGGCGGGTCGTCGAGTTCGCCGAGAAGCCCACGCTCGACTACCAGGTCAGCATGGGCGTGTACGGGGTGTCCGCCGCCGCGCTCGCCGCGTACGAGCCGGGGTTCCCGCTCGGCTTCGACGAGCTCGTCCTCGACCTGCTGGCGGCCGGGCGCCATCCGCGCGCGTACCGGTTCGACGGGTACTGGCTCGACATCGGCCGGCCCGCCGACTACGACCGGGCCAACGCCGAGTTCCCCGCGCTGCGCCCGCAACTGCTGGAGGGCCGCGTCCCGGCCTCCCGGCGGTCATGAGCCGGATCCTGCTGGTCGGCGCGACGGGGTTCGTCGGCCGGCACCTCCGGGCGCGGGCGGCCGCCGCCGGATTCGACGTCGTCGCGGCCGGACGGTCACCGGGGCTCGGCGGCCTGCCGCTGGACCTGACCGCCGGCCCCGGCGACGTGGCGGCGGCCGTCCGGCGCGTCGCGCCGGACGTGGTCGTCAACTGCGCCGGGGTCACGCACGGGTCCCCCGCGGAACTCGTCCGGGGCAACGTCGTCGCCGTCGCGAACCTCCTCGCGGGGGTGGCGGCGGCGCCGGGGCCCGTCCGGCTCGTGCACCTCGGCTCGGCCGCCGAGTACGGGCACGTCGAGCAGGGCACGCCCGTCTCGGAGCTCGCGCCGCCGCGCCCGCTCGGCCCGTACGGGGTCACGAAGCTGGCCGGGACGGAGCTCGTCCGCGCCGCCGGGCTCGACGCGGTCGTCCTGCGGGTGTTCAACCCGGTCGGGCCCGGCGCGCCCGGCACCACGCTGGCCGGGCGGCTCGCCGCCGCACTGCGCCGGACGGCGGGCGCCGGCGAGGACGTGCGGGTGGGGCCGCTCGACGCGAGCCGCGACCTCGTGGACGTGCGCGATGTCGCCGACGCGGTGGTCGCCGCCGTCCGCGCCCCCGGCGCGCTGCCCGCCGTGCTGAACGTCGGCAGCGGGCGGGCCACGCCGCTGCGGGACATGGCGGCGCTGCTGCTCCGCGTCACCGGCGCGCGGAGCCGGGTGCTGGAGTCCGCCGCGGGCTCGGACCGGTCGGCGGGCGTGGCCTGGCAGCGCGCCGACATCGGCGCCGCCGGGCGGGCGCTCGGCTGGACCCCGGCCACCGACCTGACGACGTCACTGCGCGACCTCTGGACGGACCACCTCCTAAAGGAGCGGAGCGAACCGGGGGGTGTGGGGGGTCGTCCCCCCACAGGGAGCACGGATGAGCGGAGCGATGCGGGGGGTGTGGGGGGTCGTCCCCCCACAGGGAGCACGGCATGAGCGGAGTGGGGCTTGCTTCGTCGGTGGCCGTGCCGGCGTACTTCCCTCCCGGCGCCGTCGACTGGACCGACCTCGCCGACCCTCGCCTCGGCGCCGTCGTGCTCAACGTCGACAGCGGCGCGGGCACGGCACGGGACGGCGGGTTCGCGGACGTCGCACACCGCACGTCCGCCGCCGGGGTGCGGCTCGCCGGGTACGTGGACACCGCGTACGGGCGCCGCCCGCCCGCCGAGATCGAGGAGGAGGTGCGGCGGTACCGCCGGTGGTACGGCGTCCGGGCGGTGTTCCTCGACCAGGTGCCGGCCGGGCCCGAGCACGTGCTGCGGTATCGGCGCATCGTGGCGGGCGTCCGGGCGCGGGGCGCGGAGCACGTCGTCCTCAACCACGGCGCGTACCCCGACGAGGCGTACGCGAGGCTCGCCGACCTGC
The DNA here is from genome assembly GCF_039540335.1 of Actinomadura verrucosospora. Taxonomy (NCBI): domain Bacteria; kingdom Bacillati; phylum Actinomycetota; class Actinomycetes; order Streptosporangiales; family Thermomonosporaceae; genus Actinomadura; species Actinomadura verrucosospora. The sequence goes on from NZ_BAABEV010000038.1 coordinate 41,884, forward strand.
TCGTCACCTTCGAGGGCCCGTGGTCGACGTACCGGCACGTCCGTGCACCCGAGTGGGCGACGCGGATGCCCGCCGAGCGGTTCTGCCATCTGGTCTACGCGGCGCCGCGGCCGGTTCTCCCACGCGCGCTCGCGCGGGCCGGACGCTGCAACGCAGGCGTCGTGTACATCACCGACCGGACGGGAGCGAACCCGTGGAACGGCCTGCCCGAGTACTTCTCCAGGGAGCTTTCCCTCGTCTACGCGGCGGACTGAGCGGGGTCGTGTCGTTCCGCTGCGATGGTCCGGCCGGTGCCTTACGCTCACACCCCATGCGTGGACCACTGGTGCGAATCACGTCCGTCCTGGTCGCCGGGACGTCCCTGCTCGCCGCTCCCGCCATGCACCCCGCGGCGCTCGCCACCGCCGAGGCAGGCACAGTCAAGGCAGGCACAGTCAAGGCGGGCACCGCCGCCAAGGGAGATCTGGGCAAGGACCTCGACGCCATCCTCGCCGACAGCCGCCTGGAGGGCGCCACCGTCGGCGCCGTGGTGCGCGACGCCCGTACGGGCGCCGTCCGCTACTCGCGGGGCGCGACGGCACAGGTGATGCCCGCCTCGAACATGAAGCTCTACACGTCGGGAGCGGCGCTGTCGCTGCTGGGGCCCGGGTACCGGTTCCGCACCGGCGTGTACGCGCGGGCGGTGTCCGGATCGTCCGTCAAGGGCGACCTCTACCTCAAGGGCACCGGCGACCCGACGACGCGGGCCGCCGACTACGACCGGCTCGCCGCCCAGGTGGCGGCGCGGGGGATCCGGCGCGTCGAGGGAGGCCTCGTCGCGGACGACTCCTGGTTCGACGCCGTCCGCACGCCCTCCCACTGGGACCCCACCGACCTGCAGTACTACTACGCCGCGCAGACGTCCGCGCTGACCGTCGCTCCGGACGACGACTTCGACGCCGGATCGGTCGAGGTGTCGGTGCGGCCGGGCGCCGCCGAGGGCGCGCCGGTCGAGGTCGGGCTGGCCCCGGCGACCCGTACCGTCAAGATCGACAACAGGGCGGTCACGGGCGCTCCCGGGTCGCCGTCCACGCTGGCGGTGAACCGGGCCAACGGCAGCGATACCATCGTGGTGAGTGGCTCCCACCCCGCGGGCGGCGCGGCCTACACCACCCTGCGCACGGTCGAGAACCCCAGTCTGTACGCGGCGGACGTCTTCCGGAGCGCGCTGCGGGCGCACGGCGTCGAGGTCGAGGGCGCCACCGAGCGCGGCCGGACCCCGAAGGGCGCCGCCGCGCTCGCCGCCCGCTCCTCGATGCCGCTGTCGCGGCTGATGGTGCCGTTCCTCAAGCTCAGCAACAACATGGTCGCCGAGACCCTGGTCAAGGCGATCGGCCGGGAGAAGGCGGGCGAGGGGAGCTGGACGGCGGGCCTGCCCGTGGTCGAGAGGTACGCCCGCGGCCAGGGCGTCCCCACCGCACGGCTGGACATGGCCGACGGATCGGGGCTGTCGCGCGAGAACCGCACGACCGCGCAGGACGTCAGCACCATCCTGAAGAAGGCGCAGAGCGCGCCCTGGTTCAGCACCTGGTACCGGGCGCTGCCGGTCGCCGGCGACCCGGACCGGCTCGACGGCGGCACCCTGCGGTCGCGGATGCGGAACACGCCGGCCGCGGGCAACGTGCACGCCAAGACGGGGACGCTGACCGGCGCCTCCGCGCTCTCGGGCTACGTCACCGACCCGTCCGGGCGGCGGCTCGTCTTCTCGGTCGTGCTGAACGGCTACCAGGGCGCGGCGCCCAAGGACATCGAGGACAAGGTCGCGATCCGGCTGGCCGGGGGAGACCCCTCCGCCGTCCGGACGTTCCGCACCTCCGGGAACGCCCCGCAGCTGGAGTGCTCCTGGATCGGCCGCTGCTGACCGGCGAACGCCTCTGACCAGGGGCGGGGCGCGTCCCGCCGCCGGCGGAACGCGCCCCGCCGGCGTTCACCCCTGGTGCTCTGGGACGTAGAGGCGGACGTCGTCGACGTACGCCTCGCCCTCGTAGTAGTTGAGGTGCGGGTCGCCGATGATGAAGGAGTCGGGGTAGGCCGAGCCCTTGGGCCAGCTGTGCTCGGTCGTGTACGTCCCGGCCGGGCCCCTGTGGACGAGCCTGCGGTCGAACCGGCCGTCGTACTCGTCCGGCGTCTGGTTGTAGTGCCAGATCGGGCGCCCGTTCTCCACGAAGTCGTGGTGGACGCGCAGCGTGGTCTGCCCGGTGTGCAGGAACGGGCCGCTCATCTCCAGCGTGTACCCGGTGCGGTCGCGCTCGATCGCGAACCGGTAGGCGGCCTTCGGCATCAGCTCCGGCCGCAGCTCGGCGCTGGTGAGGTGCCCCTCGAACCGGCCGCCCGGCCCGTACCGCCGGTCCATGGACGCCTCCCCGCACGCGGTCTTGGCGTAGTACTCGTTGCTGATGTTGTTGTTGGCGGTCTCGCGGAACAGGTCGCCGCGCGGGAACAGCGCGTTGACGCCGTTGAAGGTGCCGTCGAACGTCCGGTACATCGTGCGGGTCTTCGGGTCGCAGGTCGCGGCGTTCTTCCAGCGGGCGTCGTCGCTGTAGTAGCCGTCCATGATGGCCTTGCGCCGGAAGTGGATGCCGGGGTTGCCGTGCGGCGCCGGGTTCGCGTGGTCGAGGATCGTCAGGTAGTAGAACCCGTTCTCCCGCGTCACGTCGGGGTACTGGCACCGGGACTTCCCCGGCAGCGCGCCCTGGAACGTCCACGGGTACCGGGTCTTGCACGGCTCCCTGGTGTACCCGTTGTGCCTGCCGTCGTAGTCGAACGTGCCGCCCCGCTTGCCGCCGAACCGGATGCCCCGCAGCGTCATCTCCACCCGGTAGTACCGGGGCAGCGGGCGGGTCGGCCGGATCAGGACGCCCGCGTCCCAGCTCGGCTCGGAGATCCGCGCGACGCGGTGCCCGCCCGGCAGCGTCACGGCCGACAGCCCCGGACGGGAGTCGGGACGCCCGTCGCGGTCCTTGTCGACCGCGGCGACCTCCGCGGTCAGCCACCCCCGCTGCCCGAAGGCGACGCGCTTGCGGAACACGTTGAGGGTCTTCATCTGCCGCTCGAACAGCGGCCCGCTGATCTTCTTCCAGGCCGCCCCGTCGTCGTCGAACGCGTCGACCGCCCACGGGCTGCGCGGCCCCTGCGGGTCGAGCCGCCACGGCGCCCCGTCGACGCGCAGCGGCCGGTCGAACCGCTCCTGCGCGACCAGCTTCCACCGGCCGCCGCCTGCCGCCGTCCCCACGGACCATCCCGCGGACACGACCGCCGCGGCGGCCGTCCCGACGGCCACGCCCGCCACTTTCCAGCTCGTCCTCAAGACGCACACCCCTCCCCGCGGAGCGCGCGGCCGCGCTCCGCCCCCGAACGTCGCAACGCATCGGAATTATATGAACGCGGAGAGTGATGGAGTGGGAGGCGGAGCGCCGGCGTCGTCAGCGCTGGGAGAGGTAGCTTTCGGCGGTGTCGCGCAGGCGCGCGTGGACGCCGTCGTAGGCGGAGACGCCCGGCAGCGCGGTCTTGGGCATCTTCGCGAGCATCGTGTAGTTGGTGTCGACGACGTTGCCCGCCGGGGCGAGCGCCGCCTGGCTGACCAGCTGGTAGGCGTCCAGCTCGTCCAGGCCGAGCAGCGAGGACGTCCAGGTGACCAGGTCGTGCTGGCTGATCCGGAACGCGTCCTCCAGAGGGCGGGCCGACCCGGTGGACATCAGGTGGAGGTCGTCCTCCAGGCGCGGCCAGGCCGGTGCGGCGCCCTTGATCAGGTCCACGACCACGACGGTGTCCATCGCCGCCTCCACGGCGGTGCCGCAGACCTCGCCCTCGCCCTGGCGGCAGTGGCCGTCGCCGATGGAGATCAGGCCGCCCGGCACGTTGACCGGGAAGTACGCGGTGGTGCCCGCGCGCATCTCCGGGGTGTCCATGTTGCCGCCGTGCGCGCCCGGGGTGATGCTCATGATCACCTCGCCGGCGGCCGGGGCCACGCCCACGGTGCCGTGCATGGGGTCGAGCGGCAGCTCGATCTCCAGGTCGCTCTCGCGGGCGCGGAAGCGGCAGATCCCGCGGGCGGCGTCCACGTCGTAGATCCACACCCGTTCCGGCAGGGCCTGGTGCAGCATCGCCGTGGTGTGCGTCGCGGTCAGCGCCCCGAAGTGCGGGAACGTGGACGAGACCGCCCAGTCGCGGGCGGGGCGGATGTCCGCGAAGTGCACCGCGACCGCGTCGCCGGGCTCGGCGCCCGCGACGGCGATGGGGCCGGTGACGGGGTTGAGGTAGGGGAAGGAGCACACCCGGCTCGGCAGGTCGTCCACTCCCCGGACGGCGCCGCCGAAGCAGTCCTCGGTCGTCAGCTCCACGACGGTGCCGGGCGCGACCGTGAGCGCCGCCTCCCGTCCGCCGAACGCGAAGCCGGGCTCGGTTCCCGTCATGGAGACCACGTCGAACGTCACTTCTCGTTCTCCTCCTCTGCGATGCCGGCCAGGGCCGGACGGCGGTGGGTGACCAGCAGCCCGACCAGCAGCACCAGCCCGACGCCGAGCCACAGGAAGCCCAGCTCCTGCGCGGCGACCTTCGCGTTGACCACCACGTAGGCGAGGATGCCGAAGCCGATCGCCGGCGCGATCAGGTGGCGCCACCAGTCCCGGCTGCCCGACCGGACGACGTAGTGGACGACGACCGAGACGTGCAGCACCAGGAAGGCCGTCATGGCGCCGAAGTTGACGAGCGAGCTGAGCAGGGTGATGCCGTCCTCGCGCTGCTCCATGTAGAGGCCGAGGCCCAGCGAGACGGCCGCGACCAGCAGGGTCGCGTTGACCGGGACCTGCCGCCGGGGATGGACCCTGGCGAGGAACCTCGGCAGCTGCCGGTCCCGCGCCATGGCGTACAGCAGCCGGGATGTCGCGGCCTGCGCGACCAGCGAGTTGGCGAAGCCCCACGCGATCGCGGTGGCCAGCGCGGTCAGCTTGGCCAGCCACGCGCCGCCCGCGACCCGCGCGGCGTCGTAGAACGCGGTGCCGTCCGGGTCGCCCTCGTTGACGAGCTTGTCCGGGTCGGTGACCAGCAGCGAGGCCACCCACGTCTGGACGATGAACAGCACGCCGACCAGCAGCAGCGCGGCCACCATGGACCGTCCGATGGCGCGGGCCGACTCGCGGTTCTCCTCGGCCAGCGTGGAGATGCCGTCGAAGCCGAGGAAGCTCAGGACCGCGATCGACACGGCGCCGAACACCAGCCCCCACGAGAACGTCGAGCCGTTGTAGATCGGGCTGAGGCTTCCGCCGCCGTGGCCCTTGCCCTGGGCGAGCGCCACCAGGCCCACCACCAGGAAGACCGCCAGGATGACCAGCTCGGCGACCAGCATGATCCGGTTGATGCGCGCGGTCATCTCGATGCCGAAGAAGTTGACGGCCGTGTTGAGCACGACGAACACGATGAGCCACAGCCACACCGGGACGCCGGGCACCAGCGAGTTCATCGCCACGCTGGCGATCAGGTACAGCAGGGCCGGCACCAGCACGTAGTCGAGCAGGATCATCCAGCCGGACAGGAACCCGACCGGCGCCGCGATGCCCCGTCCGGCGTAGGTGTAGACGGACCCGGCCATCGGGAACGCCCGCGACATCTGCGCGTACGAGCCGGCGGTGAACAGCATGGCCAGCATCCCGATGGCGTAGGCGAGCGCGACCATGCCGCCCGAGCCCTCGAAGACGCTGCCGAAGATGCCGAACGGCGCGATCGGCACCATGAAGATCAGCCCGTAGACCACGAGGTCCCGGAACGTGAGGGAGCGCCGCAGCTCCTGGGTGTACCCGTAGCGCTCGATGCCCTCCGGCGGCGTGGGGTCGACGGCCATGGTCCCTCCTCGGGCGAGGACGCGGGTCGTTCCCGCTCAGCGAACCCTAGAGGCAATCTTTTCAAATGAAAAGATTTGATCCGCAAAGATCTTAGAGGCGGGTGACGACGGTGAGGTCCAGCCCGTCCGCCCTGGCCAGGTAGCCCTCGGGGCGCGGCGGGCCGAGCGGCGCCGCCGACCAGGCGCGCCGCGCGACGGGGTCGGCGCCCGCCAGCAGCCGCGCCGACGCCGACCGCCCCTGCCGCGCGGTCAGCATGCCCGCGGCGGCCAGCGCCGCCAGCAGGTGGACGCCGTCGTAGCAGCCCTCCGCGTAGGCGTCCAGGACGGGGGCCGCCTCGCCGAACACCGTCCGGTACCGCTCGGCGAGCGCGAGCTGCCGCTCGTCCCCCTGCCCGGCGAACGACCGCATCGCCGAGTACAGCTCCCCGGTGTCGTCGCCGCCGGTGGCGAGCAGGACGTTCTCCTCCAGCGCCCCCGACAGCCGGACCACCCCGGCGGACAGCCGCGAGGCGGTGAACACCCGGTTGAACACGGCCAGGTCGCGGCCGACCAGGCTGAGCAGGACCGCCTCCGTGCCCGTCCGCGCCAGCGCGTGCACGACCTCCTCGAAGCGCGCCTCCGGGTCGTCGCCCTCCGCCCACGGGAAGGGCACGAGCCGGTCCAGCACCACCTCGCCGCCCGCCGCCCGGACCTGCCGCGCCGCCGCCCGGTGGACCGCCCGCGGCCAGATGTAGTCGCTGCCCAGCAGCGCCCAGCGCCGCAGCCGAAGCCGCGCGCTCAGCCAGCGCAGCGCGGAGCCGAGCTGCCGGTCCGGCGAGTCGCCGAGCAGGACCACGCCCTGCCGCCGCGGCCCGCCCTCGTGCGGCGGCGTGAACACGTACGGCGCCCGCCCGGCGAGCGCCGCCTCCAGGCCGCGGTGCACGTCGCTCGTGTGGAACCCCACGAACGCCTGGACGAGCCCGGCGTCGGCGAGGAAACGGGCCTCGCCCGCCACCGCGCCCGGAGCCCGCCCGGCGTCCACCGGCACCAGCTCGACGGGTCGTCCGGCCGCCCCGCCGGAGGCGTTGACCTCGGTCGCGGCCAGGCACGCGGCGCTCAGCCCGGACGGCCCGGTCAGGCCGAGGGGCCCCGACAGCGGCAGCAGCAGCCCGAGCCGCAGCACGGCGGGATCCGGCCCGGTGACCAGCAACCCCGTGCCGTCCCGCACCACCGCGCGCATGATCGCCGAACCCCTCATGACCAGGCCAAGTATGCTCTTCCCACGGGCGGCTGGCGAGGGAGGCACCGGGTGGTCGAGCGGCACGGCGCGGCGGCGCGCACGGCGGAGACCGAACTCGTCGACCTGCTCACCCGCACGCAGCGGGCCCTGGCCCGCGGCCTCGGCGCCCGCCTGGACGAGGAGGGCGCGACGGTCGAGCAGTGGCGGGTGCTGCGCGCCCTCGCCGCGTCCGACGACGTCTCGATGGGCGAGCTGGCGCTCATCGTCGAGATCCCGCACCCCACCCTGACCCGGCTCGTGGACGCCCTGGTCGACTCGGCCTACCTGTACCGGTCCCACTCCACCCGGGACCGCCGCCGTGTGTCGGTGCACGTCTCCGACCTGGGCCGCGCCAAGCTGGAGCGGCTGGAGGCGCTGGCACGCGCGCACGAGCAGGCCCTCGCCGAGCGCCACGGCGACACGATCCAGAACCTGTCCGGCCTCCTGTCCGACCTCTGGAGGGGCCTCCGCTGACCCGGCGCCCCCTATGCACCGCGGGGGCGCCGGTGTTCGTTTTGTCAGGGAGCGGCCGTAGGGTCGGCGCATGTCGCGGCGGCGTTTCGATCAGGCCATGCAGCAGATGCGGACGAGGGAGCCGCGGGTCCGGGAGGACGCGTTCGACTTCCTGCGCGAGCACGCCGACGCCTACGTCGGCGAGCTGATCGCGGAGTTCGCGGCGGAGCGCGACGACCCCGGCCTGCGGTGCTGGCTGCTCGAACTGATCGCCGAGGCCCGCGCGCCAGAGGCCCTGGAGGTGTTCCGCGCCCAGCTGGAGAGCCCCGACGAGTCGCTGCGTTTCTGGGCGGTCCGCGGGCTGGAGATGCTCGACACCCGCGAGGCCGACGAGATCCTCGACGAGGCGCACGCCGGCGGCTGGCTCTTCTAGCCCCGGCGCCGGGCACGCCGCCGGGGCGCGGGGGCACGGCCCCCGCGCCCCCGAGGGTCACTTCAGACGGGCCTCGATCGCCTCGATGATCCGCGGGCGCATCTCGGCGGCGCGGATGACGGCGTCGACCGAGCCGACCTCCACCGCGCGCCGGATGTCGTGCACGCGGTCGAACTCGGCGGCCACCTCGCCGAGCTTCTCGGTGCGGACCGTCGCGCGCAGCTCGTCCAGCTCCGCCGTCAGCGCGGCGCGGCCCGGCCCCGAGGACGCCGCGACGCGGCCCTCCAGGTCCCGCACCCGCGGGTCGGCGGCCGTCCGGGCGTTGACGTCGGCGGCGAACACCACCGCGGCGGCCGGGGCGCCGCCGAGCACCGACGCGAACGAGCCCTCCAGCGCGAGCACGGTCATGTTCGGGTTCAGCGCCTTGGAGAACACCACGAACGCGCCGCCGTGGTACCGGGAGATCACGCAGAACACGATCGGGCCGCGGAAGTTGACGATCGCCCGGCCGATCTCGGCCCCGTACTCCAGCTGGAGCTGCCGCATCGACTCCGGCGAGCCGTCGAAGCCCGACAGGTTCGCCAGCACCACCAGCGGCCGGTTGCCGCTGGCCGCGTTGATCGCCCGCGCGGCCTTCTTGGACGACTTCGGGAACAGCGTGCCGGCGGTGTAGGCGTCCGGGCCGTCGGTGGGCGGGAAGCCGCGCCGCGGCACCGACTGCGACTCGATGCCGAGCAGGCACACCGGCATGCCGCCGAGGTGCACGTCCTGCACCACCGCGGTCTCGGCGTCGGCCATGCCCGCCCAGCGCTCGAGCACCGGGTGGTCCTGGTCGGACAGCGCCCGCATCACGGTCCGGATGTCGAACGGCTTCTTGCGGTCCGGGTTCGCCTCGGCGGAGAAGATCTCGCCGACCGTGGTGAACTCGCTGCCCTCCAGGACGTGCGGGAAGGCGGAGACGTCCCGGTCGACGGGGTCGGTCGTGCCGGCATTGCGCGGCCCCGGCTCACCGGGCGCGACGTAGGTGTGGTCGTAGTGCGACATCAGGATGTCCCGCGCGGCGACGAGGTTCGGCGCCCAGTACTGCGCCTGCCCGTTCGGGCCCATCACCCGGTCGTAGCCGCCGATGCCGAAGTTGTCCTCGGCCGAGACGCCGCCGGAGAAGTCGAGCGCCTGCTTGCCGGTGAGCACCATCGCCGAGTCCGGCGTCATGATCAGCACGCCCTTGGTGTGCATGAGCATCGTCGCCTCGGCGTTCCAGTACGGCTGGGCGCCGACGTTGATGCCCGCGACGACGACGTTGATCTCGCCGCCGTCCTGGGTGAACTCGACGATCCGCTTGAGCGCCGCGGCCACCCAGTCCATGTTCTCCGTGCCCGACTCCATGGAGATCCGGGCGCCCGAGGACAGCGCGTACCACTCCAGCGGCACCCGCATCCGCTCGGCCAGATCCAGCGCGGCGATCACGCGGCGGCACTCGGCCTCCGACAGCGCCCCGAGCGACTTGGTCGGGTCGCCGAGCAGCACGACCCGGGTGACGCCCTGCGGGTGCCGCCGGGTCCGCTTCGAGACGACGCCCGCGACGATCGCCGCGGTGTTGCGCCCCTTCGGCCGGTCCACCGGGACCAGGACGTTCGCGTCGTCGAGGTCGTGCTCGACGAAGTCGCCGAGCAGGCCGGTCAGCTCGTACGGGTACACGGTGTTGCGGCTGCTCGCCCGCAGCACCTTCTGCCGGTAGCCGTCGAGCGGCTCGACCGGCGCGTCCGACGGCGCGCCGACGGTCAGCCGGGTGCCGCCCGTGGCGTCGAAGGCGACCCGGACGGCGATCTTGACCGGCTCGCCCGTCCGCGGATCGCGCTGCCGCGCGATGAGCAGGACCTCCTCCAGCCCGGCCCCCGCCGCCGCCGGCAGCATGCGGCCTGCCAGCCGCTGCAGCTCGGCGCGGGTGAGGTCGCTCGTCGGCCAGACGTAGATCACGATGCGGTTGGTGGGGAACCGCTTCTTGGACGGCCGCCGCGCCTGCGCCCTGCGGATCGAGTCCAGGCAGGTGGCGAGGGTGTACTCGGCCGTCGGCAGGGAGCGCAGCTTCCCGTCGCCGTCGCGCAGCGCGGTCAGGTCGCGCACCTGCGCGAACGCGACGAGCCGGTCGTCGGACGGGTTGTCGCGCGCCACGCACTGGAAGAGGTAGACCTCCTCGTCCGAGGACGGCAGCCGGGTCAGGTCGAACTTGTGCAGTCGCTCCATCTGCATCCGCTGCGCGATGAACGGGTGCAGGCCGCGGATCAGCCGCTCCTCGGCCATGCCCCCTGTGGGGGGACGGCCCTCCTCCGCCGGGCGGAACGTGAAGTGGTGGTGCATCACCGCGCCGCTGCTGCCCGCGACCGTCGCGGTGATCCTGCGGATCCGCGGCGGCAGCGGGTGCGCGTTGACGACCTCCTGCAGCGCGGCGGCCATCGCGTCGAAGTCCTCGGGCTGCCGCTCCCAGGACAGGTAGATGTCGGCGTCGACGTCCTCGCCGCCGTCCGCCAGCTCCGCGAGCCCGCGCAGCGCGGCGCCGAGCGCGTCGAAGCGCACCGCCGAGGAGACCAGGCGCGAGCCCGCGTGCTCGGCGACCACGAACGAGCAGCCGCCCGCCTCCCGGGTGTGCAGGCCCGTGAGGCCCTTGTTCCCGTAGTACCGCCGGGTGAGCACCTCCAGCATCACCGCGTTGTCGCCGTTGCCGCGCACGAGCCGCTGGCCGAGCAGCCGCACCAGCGGCTCGGTGCTGCGCACCATCTCGGCGATGAGCTCCTCGCGCTCCGGCGCGTCCGGGTGCGCGTCCAGGTGCCGCAGGTTGCGGCGGACGCGGGCGTAGACGGCGGCGCGGTTGCGGCGCAGCAGCGGCTGGGCGAACCAGGCGAACACCACGCCGCACGCGAGGTCGTACACCACGGGGAACCGGACCTGCGTCGCGGCCACCAGCCGCTCCAGCGCCAGGCCGGCGGCCTCGCGCAGCGTCTCGTCCGGCGGGGGCTCGCCGAGCCACTCGCGCAGCAGCGTCGCGACGACCGAGGCGTCGGCGGCCGCCCGCTGCTGCGCCAGGAAGATCCGGAACACCGCCGCCTCGAGCTCGGGGGTGCGCTCCAGGTCGGTGACGCCGTAGTGGCCGAGCGCCTTGGCGAGCTTGGCCTGGAACGCCTGAGGCAGCCCGGCCCGCTCGACGTCCAGGCTCTGCAGGTAGGTGTGGAAGTACTCGCGGGCGCTGTGCACGTGGCCGCCGTCGGTGCCGTCGCCGCCCGCCGGGCGGTTGCGGCTCAGCTCGGCGAGGTCGGCGAACACGTCGATGAGCCCGAGCTCCTCGGCCACCGGCCGGTGCCCGTCGGCGGCGGCGGCGCGGCGCGCGGCGAGGTAGCCGTCCAGGGCCCGGCGCTCGTCGTGCGGGTCGACGTCGAAGCCGAGCAGCAGGCTGCGCAGGTCCTCCTGGCCGCGGGCCGCGCGCTCGCGCGCCGGGACGGCGCCCGGCGCGGCGGGCAGATCGAGCTCGACGGCGCCGGTCGCCGCGACGTCCGCGGCCTCGGCCTCGTCGGCGAGCGGCTCCAGCCGCAGCAGCGGCGCCCCCGTCTCCACCTGGCTGCCGACGGAGACGACGCACTCCTTCAGCCGCGCCTTGAACGGCGCCCGCAGCACCGTCTCCATCTTCATGCTCTCCAGGACCAGCACCGGCGCGCCCGCCTCGACCTCGGCGCCGACCTCCAGGGGCGTGGCGACGACCAGCGCCGGCGCGGGCGAGCGGACGACGCCGCCCTCGTCGCGGCTGACCCGGTGCGCCACCCCGTCCACCTCGACGAAGTGGACCGGGCCGTGGGTGCCGGTGAGCAGGCGGTACCGGGAGCCGTTGACGGTGATCTGGCCGAGGTGCCGGTCGAAGCGTTCGAGCTCGACGTCGGCGGTGCGGACCTCGCCGCCCGCCTCGACGGCGACGCGGAACCGGTCCGCGCCGACCCGGGCCACCCGCACCCGGTAGCCGGCGCCGCGCAGCTTGAGGTCCAGCGGCCGGCCGCTCTCGTGCCGCGCCTGCGGGCGCCCGCCGGACGCCGTCGACAGCAGCCGCCGCCGCTCGGCGCCCTCCGCCTCCTCGTAGGCCTCGATGGCGGCGGCGGCGAGCGCGACGGCGGAGTGCCGGTGGGTGACGAGGCCGCCCTCGGCGCGGACGCGGTCGATCCAGCCGGTGTCGGCGCTCGCGTCGATCACTTCGGGCCGGTCGAGCAGGTCGAGCACGAAGCTCTTGTTCGTCGCGCCGCCCTCGATGATCACCGTGGTCTGGGTCATCGCGCGGCGCAGCCGGCCGAGCGCCTCGTCGCGGTCGCGGCCGTAGGCGATGATCTTGGCGATCATCGAGTCGAAGTCGGCGGGGATCGTGTCGCCCTCGCTGACGCCGGTGTCCACCCGGATGCCCGGCCCGGCGGGCAGGTCCAGCCGGACGATGCGGCCCGGCGAGGGGGCGAAGTCGCGGTCGGGGTCCTCGGCGTTCAGCCGCGCCTCGACCGCGTGCCCGCGCTCCACCGGCGGAGCGCCGTCGAGCCGTCCGCCGGAGGCCACGTGCAGCTGCGCCTTGACCAGGTCGAACCCGGTGGTGGACTCGGTGATCGGGTGCTCGACCTGGAGGCGGGTGTTGACCTCCAGGAACGCGAACATCCGGTCGCCGGGGTGGTACAGGAACTCGACGGTCGCCGCGCCGCGGTACCCGACCGCGACGGCGAGCCGCTCGGCCGACGCCTTCAGCTCGGCGGTCTGCTCGGCGCCGAGCACCGGCGACGCCGACTCCTCGATGATCTTCTGGTTGCGGCGCTGCACCGAGCAGTCGCGCACGCCGAGCGCCCACGCGCTCTCGCCGTCGGCGATCACCTGGACCTCGACGTGCCGGGCACCGGTGACGAGGCGCTCCAGGAACACGACGCCGCTGCCGAAGGCCCGCGCCGCCTCCTGGCTGGTGCGCTCGTAGGCGTCCGCCAGCTCGGCCGCGCTGGTGATCACTCGGATGCCGCGGCCGCCGCCGCCCGCGGTCGCCTTCAGCATCAGCGGGTAGCCGATGCGCTCCGCCGCCGCGATCGCCTCGTCCAGGGTCTCGACCGCGCCGCGGCTCCACGGCGCGACCGGCACGCCGACCTCCTCGGCGATCAGCTTCGCGCCGATCTTGTCGCCGAGCCGGCGCATGGCCTCCGCGCTCGGCCCGACGAACGCCACCCCGATCCGGTCGCACAGCTCCGCGAACGCCGGGTCCTCCGCGACGAAGCCCCAGCCGACCCACGCGGCGTCGGCGCCGGTCTCCACCAGCGCGCGCTCCAGGACCTCCAGGTCCAGGTACGGCCGGGCGGACGCGGGGCCGAGGTCGTAGGCCAGGTCGGCCTCGCGGACGAAGGTGGCCGTCCGGTCGACATCGGTGTACAGGGCGACGGTCTCGATCCGCGTCCCGCTCTCCGCGGCGATGTCCCGTACGGCGTGGATGAGCCGCATGGCGGCCTCACCCCGGTTCACGATGGCGACACGACTGAACACCCGACCGAGCCCTCCTGTTAGACGGTGCGCGCTGTCTGGCGATGCGCGCTGTCTGGCGATGCGCGTTGTTGGACGACGTGCGGCGCCGGGACGCGGCGCACCCGGACACACTCACCTTTCCGCCCAGAGGGCGAAGGCGCCATGCCGCCGACAACGCACGCTGCGCCGCTGTAGTTGTAGGAAACCTGCAAAACCGGTCGCCCCCGCCGCACGCGCGAAAGGATCAGGATACGGAAACCGGCTCCGGTTCCCGGCGAGGCCCGGAGCGGGCCGGCCGGCTGCCGAAGCCCGACAGGATCGCCTCCAGCAGCGGCAGCGCGCGGCCCGCCCTCTTCGCGCGGATGACCAGGTCCCACGCGGGCTCGAACTTCTTCCAACCTCCGGCGTAGGCGACGTGCCGGGTCCTGCCGCGCAGCGTCGGCTTGGTGGAGGCGCCGCGCAGGATCGAACCCCAGCGGTAGAAGTCGCGGTAGGCGCGCCAGTAGCCGTCCTCAAGCTGCTGCGCGGTCATCTTGGCGGGCTTGAAGACGACTGTGCGGGTGTCGTACCGGTCCCAGTCGGAGTGCAGGAGGCGGTCGGCCTTGGCCATCCGGTCGTAGAGGCGGGTGCCCGGATAGGGGGTCAGGATGTGGAAGGTGGCCGTCTCGATCCCCTGGCCGATCGCCCACTCGACGGTGCGGTCGAACACCGACGGGTCGTCCTCGTCCATCCCGAACACGAAACTGCCGTTGACCATCACGCCGTTGTCGCGCAGCCGGCGGACCACCGCGCCGTAGTCGCGGTCGATGTTCTGCCACTTGCGCTGCTCGGTGAGGTTCCCGGCGTTGACGGTCTCGAAGCCGACGAACAGGCTCCGCAGCCCCGACTCGACGGCCTTCTCCAGCAGCCCGGGGTTGAGCACCGCCTTCACCGTCCCGGCCGCCTGCCAGAGCCGTCCCATGCCGCGCATCCCGTCGAACAGCGCGGACGCGAACCGGGCGTTGCCGAACAGGTGGTCGTCCAGGAAGTACAGGTGCCGCCCCGGCAGCCGGTCGATCTCGGCGAGCGCCGCGTCGACCGTCTGGGTGTAGAACGACTTGCCGCCCTCGAAGAACGCCTCCTTGTAGCAGAAGTCGCACACGTGCGGGCAGCCGCGCGACACCACGATCGAGTTCGGGACGAGGTAGCGCTCGCGGGCGATGAGGTCGCGGCGGATGGGCGGCAGCGCCGCGAGCGTCCGCTCGGTGGAGTCGTAGCGTGCCGCCGGGCGGCCAGCGCGCAGGTCGGCGAGGAAGCGGGGCCAGGTGTCCTCGCCGGGCCCGCAGAAGATCGTGTCGGCGTGCCGGGCGGCCTCGTCCGGGAGCGAGGTGACGTGCAGCCCGCCCAGGCACACGTGGACGCCCCGGGCGCGGTAGAGGTCGGCGAGCTCGTAGGCCCGCCGCGCGGAGGTGATGTAGACCTGGATCACCACGAGGTCGGGCTCGTCGGAGGTGTCGACCTTCTGCACGTGCTCGTCGGTCACCGTCACCTCGTCGTCCGGGTCGAGGTACCCGGCGAGCGTGGCCAGCCCGAGCGGCGGGAACAGCGAGTACTTGATCGGACGGAAGAAGGGCGAGGTCGCCTCGGTCAGGGCCGGGAGGATCATCTTCACGCGCATGTCTCATTGGACGCCTCCCCGCCGCCGCGGTGGCGTCCGCCGTGTGCGGATCGTGTGGAGATCCCGTGTGGGCGGAGCCCCGGGGCCAGGGCGAGGGTGACGGCCACCGACGCGGCGGCCATGATCGCCATGGCGGCGGCGGGCGAGGTCGCCTGGGCGGCGCCGCCCGCCAGCGCCGCCCCGGCGCCCTGCATGGTGAGCATCCCGGACGAGTGCAGCCCCAGGGCGTGCCCGTGCATGCGGACCGGGGTCAGCGCCATGAGGCGCTCCTGCAGCAGCAGCGTCGACCCGTACCCGACGGAGGCCAGCAGGACGGCGGCCGCGCCGACCGGGAGCGGCGGGTCGACGGCGAACAGCAGGTAGGGGCCCGCCAGCAGGAGCAGCAGGGGCGGGCTCAGCCGCTCGCGCAGGCGGCGGGGGACGAACCGGCCCGCGGCGGTGTCGCCCACCAGCATGCCGACGGCCGCCGCGGCGAGCAGCAGCCCCGCGTGCCGCGGCGAGTAGGGGACGAAGAGGGCCTCGCAGCCGACGATCAGGCCGTTCGGCACCCACATCGCGAGGTAGGCGTACCGGCGCGGCCCCGAGGAGAGCAGCCGCGCCGTGGTCCGCCACGTCTCGCCGGGGCTCGGATGCCCGGCGGCCCGGGGCGGCCGGCGGCCCAGGCCGGTGACCGCCACCACGGCGGTGAGAAGGTAGAGCGCGGCGCCGGTGAGCAGGGCGCCCCGGGGCGAGAGCGCGACCACGAGGACGCCGCCGACCGCGAAGCCGCCGATCTGCGTCGTCCCCGCCGCCATGTTCAGCACGGAGCGCCCGAGGAGGTACCCCTCGTCCGGCAGGATCTCGCTCAGGAGGCCGTAGCAGACGCCGCTCCGCAGCGAGGCGACCAGCCCGAGCCCCGCCACGACGGCGAGGAGCGCCGCCGGCGGAAGGCCGGGAACCGCCAGAACGGCCGTCCCCGCGCCGAACAGCAGGGCCATGCAGGCGAGCGCGGTCCTCGGCGGCAGGCGGTCGGCGGCCGACAGCAGCGTCAGCGCGCCCGCCATCTGGGCGAACGAGCCGCCGAACATGCTCAGCGCCGACAGCAGCGGCGAGCGGGTCGACTCGTACACCAGCGTGCCGAGCGCCAGGCCGCTGACCGTCTGCGCGGACTCCTGGACCGTGAACGACGTGAGGAGCGGCGTGTACTCCGGGGCGCGGAAGAGATCCCGATACGTGCGCATGCCCGCCAGGTTCAGGGCCGCCGCCGGAGGGCCGGTAGAGTTTCGCGAGGAGGCGAAACGTGAGCCTGTGGCAGGTCAACGCGGACACCCTCGCGAGCGGCCGCTTCGTCATCTCCGCCCTGGCGGAGACCACCGCCTGCGTGAAGCTCCTGGAGAAGGGCGCCGCCGCGCATCCGGGGGAGCGGTCCTGGCTCGACGCCCACCTGCCCGCCTACCGCCGGATGCTGCGGCGCGAACCGGTCACCGCCGCGCTGCTGGACGCCGCCCTCGGCGCCAGGACCAGGTGGAGCGCCGACTTCCTGACGCCGCCGCACCCGGGCGTGGGCTCGCCGTCGTTCGAGGAGGAGCTCGACACCGTCCGCCGGACTCCGCCCGAGCGGGCCTACGCCGACCTGGAGGTCTCGTCCGGCGGCCCGCTGCCCGCCGCGCTGCGCCGCCCCGACGCGCCCCAGCGGATCGCCGGCCTGCTGGAGTGGGTGTGGACGCACGCCGTTGAGCCGGACTGGGAGCGCCGCCGCCGCGTCGTCGAGGCCGACGCCGTCGCGCGCGCCGGGCAGCTGGGCCAGGGCGGATGGGCCGCGGCCCTGGACGACATGCGCCCCGGGATGCGCTGGCTCGGCGACGGCCGCCTCCAGATCGACGCCCTCGACTTCCCGCCGCGCGACATCTCCGGTGCCCGGCTGCTCTTCGTCCCGGTCACGCCCCGGACGGGATGGGTGGCCTGGCAGGAGCCGGACCCCGACCGGTACGCGATCGTCTACCCCTGCTCGGCCCCGCTGGCCGGCGCGGGCGAGGCCGCCGTCCCCGAAGCGCTCGAACGCCTCCTCGGCCCGGGACGCGCCCGCGTCCTCGTCCTCCTCGCCACGCCGCTGAGCACCACGCAGCTCGTGGCGCTGACCGGCCAGGGGCTCGGCTCGGTCGGCCGCCACCTCCGGGTCCTCTTCGACGCCCGCCTGGTCGACCGCCGCCGCGCCGGCCGCTCCGTCCTCTACTACCGGACGGCCACCGGCGACGCACTCGTGGACGGCGTCCGGCCCCCGCACGCCCCCGCGGTCACCGCTGGGGCAGTTCCTGGTCCTCGTTCTTGACGGTCTCGGCCGAAGCGCCGGTGAGGTGGTCCAGCGTCCCCGTGATGTCCAGGAGCCGGTCGAGCTGCGCGCTCCGGCCGGTCAGCGCGAGGTGGACGCCGGCCGCGGACGTCCGGCGGTGCACCATCAGCAGTGCGGCCAGGCCGGCCGAGTCGCACATGCCCATCCCGCCGCAGGCGAGCTCCAGCTCGCGGACGTCCGGGTTGTCCTCCATCTGCGTCCGGACGGTGGCCACCAGCCTGTCGGCGGTGTGAAAGTCCAGATCACCCTCAATCTCGATCCGCAGCGAGCGCGCCCCGGAAAGGGTGGCGACCACGCGCAGCGGAGTATCGGGAACAAAGGCGGTCATCAGGGTTCCTCCGTGGATGCCCCGGCCTTCAGGCCAGGGAGAAAACGGACTCCTAGGGAGCAGGGTTGGAAAGCTAGGACGTTTCGGTGTCCGCGGGGTCGGCGGGCTCCGCGGCTGCTAGAACGTGGTGCATGGCGCGCCAGGTCAGGCGGGCGTTCAAGTACCGCTTCTATCCCACCGGTGAGCAGGCGGCTGAGTTGTCGCGCACGTTCGGGTGTGTGCGGCTGGTGTACAACATGGCGCTGGAGGAGCGCACCCGGGCCTGGCATGGCGAGCGGCGCCGAATCTCCTATGTGCAGTCGTCGGCCGCGTTGACACAGTGGAAGAAGACGGCGGAGTTCGCCTTCCTGGCGGAGGTGTCGTGCGTCCCGCTCCAGCAGGCGCTGCGCCATCTTCAGACGGCGTTCGCCAACTTTTTCGCCAAGCGGGCCGCCTATCCGCGCTTCAAGTCGCGCAAGCGGTCGCGTGCGTCGGCCGAGTACACCCGCAGCGCCTTCACCTGGCGCGACGGGCGCCTTACCCTGGCGAAGATGTCCGCGCCGCTGGACATCCGCTGGTCGCGTCCGCTGCCCGAGGGTGTGGAGCCGTCCACGGTGACGGTGTCGCGCGACAGTGCCGGGCGCTGGTTCGTGTCCCTGCTGTGCCAGGACTCCGTCGCCTCCGCCCCCGCCACGGACGCGGCGGTCGGGATCGACGCCGGGATCACTTCGCTGGTGACCCTGTCGACCGGGGAGAAGATCGCCAACCCCCGGCACGAGCGGCGCGACCGCGCCCGCCTGGCCAAGGCGCAGCGGGAGCTGTCGCGAAAGGCCCCGGGTTCGGCGAACCGGGACAAGGCCCGCCGCAAGGTCGCCCGCGTGCACGCGCGGATCGCCGATCGGCGCCGCGACTTCCTGCACAAACTGTCGACTCGTCTCGTCCGTGAGAACCAAACGGTCGTGATCGAGGACCTCACCGTCGCCAACCTGCTCAAGAACCGCAGACTCGCCCGCGCCATCTCGGATACGGCGTGGGCGGCGCTCCGCACGATGCTGGAGTACAAGTGCGCCTGGTACGGCCGCGACCTGGTCGTGGTCGACCGCTGGTTCCCCTCCTCCAAGTTGTGCGGAACCTGCGGCACGGTGCGCGCGAAGCTGCCGCTGGACGTCCGCGAATGGACGTGCGAGTGCGGAGCCGTGCATGACCGCGACGTGAACGCCGCGCGCAACATCCTGGCCGCCGGGCTGGCGGTGACCGCCTGTGGAGACGGTGTAAGACCTCAACGGGACGCCTCCCGGACGAGGCGGTCGTCGGCGAAGCAGGAAACCCAGCGGGCGATCGCTGGAACCTCCCGCCCATAGGCAGAGGAGGAAGTCAAGCATTCCTTCCTTCGGCGGCGGCATCGTCGGTGGTCGGCGGGGGGTGCTGGAGGGTGTCGCAGGCGCGGGAGAGCAGGTCGGCGGCCCGGGGGTAGTCGACGAGCTGCTCGGCCAGCAGCTCCAGACCCGGCAGGAGGCTCCGGGCGGGCACGCCGCGCGCGGAGAGGATGCCCGCCGTCCAGCCGATGAATCCGGTGAACAGGTCCGGGTCGTCCACGTAGAGGGCGGTGCCGAGGAAGTCGACGATGTGGGCGATGTCCTCGGCGGTGTGGCGGAGCTGCTGGTCGGTGTAGTCCGCCATCGCCGGGAAGCGTTTCGGCAGCTCGGTCATCACGTGCCGCACGAGCCCGCGCGCGGTCCGGCTGATCTGCGTGTACTCCTGGTCGGCCAGGTGCGGCAGGTCGTCGATGACCTGGTGGACGGGCGGCGGCTTGCGCAGCGGCCCCTCCGCCAGCCGGTCGGCCGCGGAGCGGGCGTCGGCGGCCCAGCCGTCGGCGCCGAGCAGTGCGGCGTACCGGCCGTCCGGCCCGTACGCGGCGCCGCCCACCAGGACGGGGGTGCCGGTCGCCTGGCACGCGGTGATGGCGGCGTGCGCGGACGGCAGCCGCGTGGCGATCGAGGACGACAGCGCCACCACGGCCGGGTTCGTCCGGTGCACGTGGGCGATCAGATGCGCGGTCGGCACCTGGGCGCCGAGGTAGTCGACCCGCCAGCCGCGCAGCCGCAGCACCTCGGCCAGGATCCGCGCGGGCAGCGCGTGCCACTCGCCGTCGATGCACGCGACCGCCACCCGGCCGCGCGACCCCTCGCCGCGGCGCGCCGGCGACTCGCGGACGGCCGGATGGTGCGCCAGCGCCGCGATCGTCCGCTCGTTGATCGCCGTCGCGGTGTGCTCCTGGGCGACGGTGAGCCGGTTCGCCGCCCACTCCCGGCCCACCCGGGCCTGGAGCGGCGCGATGATCTCCAGGAGGATGGTCTCGGCGTCCGTTCCCCGGTCGAGCGCGGTCGTGACGGCGTCGGCGGCGGCGTATTCGTCGCCGGCGATGACGGCGTCCCAGAGTCCGTCCGCCCACCCGTCGGATCCGGGGGGAGCCGCGGGAGTCCGTGCGGTCGCGGTCACGCGGTGAACCTCCCCGGGCCCTGCCCTCCTACGGCGCTCAGGTGGAAGCGCCGGGGAGCGGTGATGGCGACCACGGCCATGTCGTCGTGCTTGCCGCCGCCCACCCATTCCGCGGCGAGCATGTGCACCCGTTCCACGAGGGCCTCCGGGGGCATGCCGCCGCAGCGGGCGAGCTCGGCGCGCAGTCGCTCGTCGCCGAACATCTCGTCGCCCAGCGGGCCGCCGAAGGCCTCGGTGATGCCGTCGGTGTAGAGCAGGCACGTGTCGCCCGGCTCCAGCAGCACGGTGGCGGACCTGGAGGAGATCTTGTCCAGCACGCCGATCAGCGACCCGCCGGTGTCGGGGGTCTCGACCTGGCCGCCGGCCCGCACGATCAGCGGGCGGGTGTGGCCCGCGCTCGTGAGGCGCAGCCGCACGTGACTGCCCTCCCGCCGGATCGAGGCCAGCACGAGGGTCACGAAGCGGGTGGACTCGCTGCTCAGCAGCGTCCCGTTCAGCAGCTCCAGCACGCGCCTGTGGTCGTCGGCCAGCGGGAGCAGCGCCTGCAGCGTGTTGCGGATCTTGCCGGTGAGCACGGCGGCCTCCAGGCCCTTGCCGCACACGTCGCCCAGCACGACCATCGACTCCTGCTCCGCGTCGGAGCTCTCGGCCGCCGGGTGCAGGTCGTAGAAGTCCCCTCCGACGCGCTCTCCGGCGCCGGACGGCCGGTAGCGGGCCGCCAGCTCCACCTCGTCGAGGTGCTGGGTGCGCGGCGGCAGCAGCTCGCGCATCAGCGTCTCGGTGATGGACGCCTGCTCGGCGTACACGCGGGCGGCCGACATCGCCGCGCCGGCGCGGGCCGCGAACAGGCGCGCGATCAACTCCTCGCCCTCGGAGAAGGCGCGCTGCCCGCCGCGCCGGAGCAGCACCAGCGCCCCCGCGGGCACGCCGTGCCCCGGAAGCGCGGTCACCACCATCGCGCCGAGACCGCCGAGGTCGGCGCGGAGGATCCAGGGAGGCGCGCCCATCGGGTCGAGCCAGCGGGACGGCATCGGCGGGAAGCCCTGCATCGCCTCCGCGAGGCCGGGGACCTCCGAGGGGTCCACCACGAGCTCCTGATGGTCCACCTGGCCGTCGGGGCCGCAGTAGGAGACGGGGTAGGCGCGTCCGGAAGCGGGCGCGATCACCAGCGCGGCGTCGGCGAGGTGCCGCGCCGCCAGCTGGACCGTCACCTCCATGCAGCGTTCCAGGTTCAGCGACGCCAGCAGCTGGCCGGACGCCTCCGCCAGGAAGGCGGTGCGTTCGCGCTCGTCGGCGAGTTCCCGTTCCAGGCGCCGGTGCTCGGTGACGTCGAACAGCCACCAGACCGTCCCGGCCGGGGGGCCCGGCGGAGTGCCGGGATCGTCGTGGACCTCGTCGGGCACGCCGTGGGCCTCGTAGGCGCGGTCGCCGATCGGACCGTGCGCGACCGGCCGAGGGGCGCCGGGGTGCGACAGTTCGGCCGCGGTCATCTCGGGGAGGGGATCGATGGCCAGTGCGTGGTGGGCCTCGGCCAGCCAGGCCGGTGCCGCGTCGTCCAGGACGGCGCCCGGGATCATGCCGAGCAGCAGGCGCGCCGCGTCGTTGAGCCGCGTGACGGTACCGCTCGGATTCACCGCGAGCGCGGGGTACGGGCCGGGCCCCAGCGCGGGGTCGAGAACGCGCCGAGTGCCGTCGATGCCTTGAGTCAGTTCCATCACGTCGCAGCCTGCGGCGGGACCACTTCCTTCCTCAGCTGAGCCGCCAAACGAGGATCTTGTCCTCGCCACCACCCTAACCGCAACAAGACAGTTGCCGGAAGGCAAAGATTCGTTCCATCTTGTCCGCGGACCCTGTTCGGCGGGAGGACGACCAGCTCAGCGGCATGATCGGAGGCCCGTGACCGGCGCCTCATGAATGCTCTCCGCGTTCCGGGGTAGCCTCGGCCCAACGGGAGGTTGAGTCTGGTGATGGACGCGGTGCACGACGGAAATGATACGTCGCTTCGGCTGTGGCACGACTCTCAAGACCGACTCCGAATGCGCGTCGAGAACCGCGACACCTGCATTCTCTTCAGCGTGGAAGGTGAAATCGATTACCTGACGGCCGATGCCTTCCGGGAACATGTCCTTTCTCACTCGGAGGGTGTGGGGCGGATCGTCCTGGACCTCCAGGACGTGAGGTTCTGCGATTCCTCCGGACTGGGGGCGCTGGTGGGCGTGTGGAAGACCGTCACGGCCCGGCAGGGCCGGCTGGTCCTCAGCCGTCCGAGCCCGGTGTGCCAGCGGATCCTGCAACGCACGGGCCTCGACGCGCACATGCTGATCAGCCCGACGCTGCGGCACGCGCTGGCCAGGATCGTCGACGGTCAGGGCGGCGCGCGGCCCTCGCCGCTGGTGCCCAACGCGCGCCAGGACGCCTCCTGAAAGGGGCCGGCCGGCGAGCGCGCCGCATATCTCGACCGAGATATATCCCTGTCGCTCCGGGTACCGAAACCCGTCTGTAAAGGCGCTGCCCGCGCCTGGCATGGCAGAGCCCCCGGGCATTGCCCGGGGGCTCTGCGGCCGGGGGATCACTTGGGCGGCATCAGGACGCTGTCGATGATGTAGACGGTCGCGTTGGCGGTCTGGACGTTGCCGCAGACGACCTTGGCGTCGTCGCCGACGGTGTAGGAGTCGCCCGAGCCGCTGCTCTTGAGCATGGCGCCGTTCAGCGTCTTGAAGTCGCCCGCCCCCAGCCCGTCCGGCGCGACCTGCTGGCCGACCACGTGGTAGGTGAGGATGCCCGTCAGCGTCTTCTTGTCCGACAGGACCTTGTCGAGCGTCTCCTTCGGAATCTTCTTGAACGCGTCGTTGGTGGGCGCGAACACGGTGATGTTCTTCGACGAGTTGAGCGTGTCCACCAGGCCGGCCTTCTTCACGGCGCCGACCAGCGTGGACAGCACCGGGTTGTTGGACGCGGCGGTCGCGACGGGGTCGGCGGCCATGCCCTGGAAGCTGCCCTTGCCGGACGCCGGGACGGCCGAGCACGCGGGCCCGAACGGCCCGCCGGCGGACGGCGCGCCGCTCGGCGAGGCGGCCGGCGCGGACGATCCGGCCGGAGCGGCGGCGGCGTCGCCCTTGTCGTCGCCGGAGCAGGCCGCCGCGCCGGTGGCGAGGGCGGTCGCCGCGAGGACGCCGGCGACGATGCGGTTGCGGTACATGGGGAACTCCTCTTGTCGGTGACTTCTCGTCGGTGACTTTCACTGGCTCGGATGCGGACGGGCTCAGGTCACGGTGACCACCACCGAATGCCATCCGGTGGCGCCGTCCGGGGACGGCGGGGCGCGGTGCCCGGGCTGCGTGCGGCCGGTCCCGTCGGTGGCGCGGCAGCGGAGCGTGTGGGAGCCGGGAGCGGCGTCCCAGTCGGCGACCCACTGCCGCCATGTGTCCAGGCCGGGGACGGGCGCGAGCCGCGCCTCCCGCCAGGGGCCGTCGTCGACCTGCCATTCGACGGCGTCGACGCCGCGGTGCTGCGCCCACGCGGTGCCCGCGACGGCGACGCGTCCCGCCTTCACGGCGGCGAGCGGCCTCGGCACGTCGATCCGGGAGAACGTCTTGACCGGCGCGTTCTCGGCGTAGCCGCGCTCCGTCCAGTACGCGCGGTCGGTCGCGAAGCGCGTGACCTTGAGGTCGACCACCCACTTGGTGGCCGAGACATAGCCGTAGAGGCCCGGGACGACCATGCGCGCGGGGAAGCCGTGGGCGATCGGCAGCGGCTCGCCGTTCATGCCGACGGCGAGCATCGCGTCCCGGCCGTCGAGGATCGTCTCGATCGGGGTGGACAGCGTCATGCCGTCGGCCGAGCGGGACAGGATCTGGTCGGCGCCGGAGTGGATTCCCGCCCTGCGCAGCAGCGGCGCGAGCGGGGCGCCCAGCCAGCGCGCGTTGCCCGCGAGGTCGCCGCCGACCTGGTTGGATACGCACGCCAGGGTGATGTCGCGTTCGATCAGTGCCTCACGCAGCAGGTCGTCGAACGACATCTCGACGGGGCGGCCGACCATGCCGTGGATGCGCAGCGTCCAGTCGCGCGGGTCGACCTGGGGCAGGGTGAGCGCGGTGTCGACGCGGTAGAAGTCCCGGACGGCCGTTTGGAACGGCGTCATCCCCGCCGCCCGCACCTGCGCGCCCGGGGGCACCGGACGCGCCGCGCTCGCCGGACGCGGCAGCCGCAGGCCGGCCCGGACGGAGGTGACGTCGCCGCGGCGCAGCAGTGCCCGCCCACAAGCACCGCCGGCCGCGGCGACGCCGATCACTCCGGCCCCGGTCAGCAGCACGCGCCGCCGATCCACCTCCGTTCCGGGGCCGGTGTCCTCGGGGCGGGCGGCGCGGACCAGCGCGGTCAGCGCGGCCATGCCCGCCAGCGCGCCGACGGCGGACGGCGCCGCGTCGGCGGGCCCGGCGACCGGCCGGGTCAGCGCCGCGACGGCCCCGACGGCCCCGAACGCGCCGAGCCCGATCAGGGCCCACGCGAGCCGGCGCCGGCTCAGCGCCCCGATGGCCAGGGCCGCCGCGACGACTCCGATGCCGAGCCCGACCAGCAGGACCGTTTTGTCGTCGCCGCCGAAACGGCGGATCGCGAAGTCCTTGAGCCACCCCGGGGTGAGGTCGACGAAGCCCGCGCCGACCGCGAGCAGCGGCGAGGACGACACCCGTCCGAGCGCGCCGGCCGTCAGCTCCGCGACGCCCATCGCGGCCGCGGCGGCCGCCAGGCCGCTCAGCCCGGCGGCGGCCCACCGCAGGGGCCCGGTCGCTCGTTCGTCTGTCACGACCGGTGTTCGGGGCCGGACGGCAGGTGGATGGGTCGCGATTTTTTCGAGATCCGGACCCATCCGGCAGGCCGTCCGCATCGAATCATCAGTGTGGAGATGAGCGAAGCGGGCATCGGACCGCGCCCGGCGGGGGCGGTCGGCGTGGAGCCGCCGGACCTGGCCGAGCTGCTCGGCCGCGTCGCCCGCGGCGACCGGGAAGCGTTCGGGGACGTGTACGAACGCCTGTCCGGGCCCGTCTACGGGCTGGCGCTGCGGGTCGTCCGCGATCCCGCGCAGGCGGAGGAGATCGCCCAGGACGTGCTGGTCGAGCTGTGGCGCAAGGCCTCGCACTACCGTCCGGAACGCGGCAGCGCGACGTCGTGGGCGCTGACCGTGGCGCACCGCCGCGCCGTTGACCGGGTCCGCTCCAGCCAGGCCGACCGGGACCGCGAGGAGCGCGCCGGCGCGCCGGCGCGCGAGTACGACGAGGTCGCCGAGGAGGTCGGGGTCCGGCTGGAGCACCAGCAGGTGCGCCGCTGCATGCGGGGCCTGACGGGGACCCAGCGTGAGTCGATCACGCTCGCCTACTACGGCGGCTACACCTACCGCGAGGTCTCCGAACTGCTCGGCGTCGGCCTCGCCGCCGTCAAGACCCGGATGCGCGACGGACTCATCCGGTTGCGTGACTGCCTGGGAGTGCAGCCATGACCCACGACCTCGACACGCACCGCCTCGCCGGCGCCTACGCGCTGGACGCCCTCGCCGACACCGAGCGGCGCCGGTTCGAGCGCCACCTGCGGGGCTGCGCGGCCTGCGCCGACGAGGCCGCCGGATTCCGCGAGACCGCGGCCCGGCTGGCGCTGGCGGCCGCGCGCCGCCCGCCGGACGAGCTGCGCGGACGGGTCATGGCGGAGATCGCCCGGACCCGGCAGTCGCCGCCGCTCGCCCGGCGCCTGCCGTCCCCCCGGGCGCGCGGGCCGGTCTGGCTGGCCGCCGCGGCCTGCCTGGTGCTGGTGCTGGCGCTGGCGGGCGCCGGCGCGGCATGGCGGGTCCAGCGGTCCGCGGAACGCGAGCAGTCCCTGAACCGGCAGGTCGCCGCGGTGATGAGCGCGCCGGACGCGCGCACCTCCACCGTCCGGACGCCGGACGCCGCCACCGTCACGGTCGTCTCGTCGCGCTCGCTCGGCAAGGCCGTCGTCACCACGAACCGGATGCCGCCCCTGCCGTCGGCCAGGACGTACCAGATGTGGTGGCTCGGCCCGGCCGCTCCGCGCTCGGCCGGGACGATGAACCCGGCGGAGTCGGACCGCCCGGTGATCGCCACCGGACTCGGCGGCGCCCGGCGCATCGGCGTGACGGTCGAGCCCGCCGGCGGCTCGGCCCGGCCGAGCGGCGCCCCGATCCTGACCCTCGCCGTCGGCTGAGGGCCCGGGACCGGCCCGCCGCCGGACGAGACGACCTCCGGCGGCGGGCCTTCCACCCTCGGCCGGTACCGCGCCGGCCTGCCGACTCGGCCCTGCGACCCCGCCGGCCGTGACGTCACGCGCCCGCGTCGCTCACCTCCACGGGCCCGGGCGAGGCCAGGGCGATGTGGGGACGGCCCGTGATGGGGTGCGGGCCGATGTGGGCGCGCACTCCGAAGACGTCCTGGATGAACTCGGGTGTCAGCACCTGGAGGGGCGGACCGTGCCCGGCGACCGCGCCGTCGCGCAGGACGACGACCTGGTCGGCGTAGGCGGCGGCGTGGTCCAGGTCGTGGAGGGCCGCCAGCAGCGTGAGCCCGAGTGAGCGGATCAGGTCGAGCAGGGCGAACTGCGCGCCGGCGTCGAGATGGTTGGTGGGCTCGTCCAGGATCAGCAGCGGGGCCTCCTGCGCGAGGGCCCTGGCCAGCAGCACGCGCTGCCGTTCTCCTCCGGAGAGGGTCGACACGAGCCGGTCGGCGGCCCGGTCCATGCCGACCCGCCTCAGCGCGTCCGTGATCGCCGCGCGGTCGGCGCGGGTCTCGCGGTCGAGGGGCCCCTGGTGGGCGGTCCGGCCGACGGCGACGGCCTCCGCGACGGAGAAGTCGCCCCCGGCCCCGCCGTGCTGCGGCAGGACGGCACGGCGCCGCGCGGCCCGCCGGGGCGACATCCGCCACAGGTCCTCGCCGCCGAGACGGACGACGCCCCCGGACGGGCGCAGCGACCGGTACACCGTCCTGAGCAGGGTGGACTTGCCGCTGCCGTTCGGGCCGACCAGCGCCACGAACTCGCCCGGCCCCGCGCTCAGGCACACGCCGGTGACGATGGGACGGGCGTCGATCCGGACGCTCACCCCTTCCAGATCAAGGCGCATGGGTGCCTCCGGTGGCGCGGCGGCGCAGCAGGAACAGGAAGAAGGGGACCCCGAGCCCCGTGGTGAAGACCCCGACCGGCAGCTCGTTGGGACGGTCGGCGATCCGGGCGGCCAGATCCACCAGCACCATGAACACCGCACCGCCCAGCAGCGCCACGGGCAGGACGCGGCGGTGGTCGGAGCCGACCGCGAACCGGGCCATGTGCGGGACCATCAGGCCGACGAACCCGATGCCGCCCACGACGCTCACCACCGTGGCGGCGAGCAGCGAGCCGATCAGCAGCAGCGTGACGCGCAGCGCCGCGACCGGGACGCCCATCCCCGTCGCGGCGTCCTCCCCGGCCAGGAGCGCGTTGAGCGGCCGGGCCCGGAGCATCAGGCAGGCCAGGCAGGCCGCGATGAGCGCGGCGGGGAGGCCGAGGTCGGTCCAGGTGGCGCCGGCCACGCTGCCCATCAGCCAGAACATCATCCCCTGCAGTTCGGTCGGGTTGAGCTGGAGCTGGACGAACGTCGTCGCGGCGGTGCACAGGTACCCGACGGCGACGCCGGTCAGGACCAGCCACGAGTCGAGCAGCCGCCCCGCCCGCTGCGCCAGCGCGTACACCAGCAGCGCCGACAGCAGGGCGGCGGCGAAGGCGGCGCCGGTCACGCCCAGCGCGCCGGTCGCGCCGCCGAGGGCGGTGCCGCCGAGCGCGGGCACGAGCACGGCCCCGAGGGAGGCCGCGGAGGAGACGCCGAGGACGTAGGGGTCGGCGAGCGGGTTGCGGACCAGGGCCTGGAGCGCCGCGCCCGCGACGGACAGGCCGGCGCCCGACAGCGCCGCCAGCAGCACGCGGGGCGTGCGGATGTCCCAGACGACCTGGCCGAGCAGCGGGTCGGCGCTGTCGCCGCGCCCGGACAGGTGGGCCCACAGAACGCTCCACACCGTCCCGAACGGAAGGTTCACCGAGCCCACCGAGATGCCGAGCACCATGGACGCGACCAGGGCGGCGCCGAGCGCGGCCAGCAGGACGCCGGTGCCGGCGCCGGAGACGAGATGCGGCCCGCGCGCCCGGGCCGGAGCCTCGCGGGTGAGGATGTCAGGCATCGCCGATCACCTTGGCGATCTTCTCGACGCCCAGGGCGTTGAGGGGGCCGAGGTAGACGCTGTCGGAGACGACCGTGTACGTCCGGGTCTTGGAGGCGTTCCACTGCGGGTAGGCGGCGAACAGCTTCGCGGCCTCGGCGTCGCCCTTCTCCTCCGGGGTGAACAGCCCGACCACCAGGACGTCCACCCGCGCGGTGGCGAGTTGCTCCTTGTTGAGGGTGCGGGTGGCGTCCTCACCGCGCCCGGAGAACGCGTTGACCCCTCCGGCCGCCCGGATGACGTCGTCGTAGACGCCTCCGGTCATCACGGCGGGCAGGCCGTTGGCGTTCATCATGGACATGCCCGGGTAGGCGATGACGACCCTCTTGGCGGGCCGGCCGGCCGTCCGCGCGCGCACGGCCTCGACACGGGCCCGCAGCCCGGAGATCACCGTCAGGGCGCGCTGCTGGACGTCGAAGATCCGGCCGAGCAGCGCCAGGAACTCCAGCGAGGAGTTGATCGACTGCGCCCGGTACGCCCGCTTCTCCGCCTCGGTGGCGTCCGGCTTGCCGTTGGCGCAGTTGACCGGGTTGACCAGCGACGGGATCCCCGCGGCGGCCAGCTGCTCCCGGGTGGCGAATCCGCGCTTGGCGTCGAAGCCTCCCGACCAGGTGGAGACCACGAGGTCGGGCTTGAGCCTCAGCACCTGCTCGGCGGGGACGTCGAAGTTCCTGTTCATCGTCAGCCCGCCGGTCGGCAGCGCCCGGATCCGGCCGATCATGGACGGGTCGTCGGACACGCCGTAGGTCTGGGCGTTGGCGAGGACGCTCTTCTCCAGGCCGAGCATCAGGAAGCTCTCCACCTCGCCGACCGAGGTGCCGTTGAGGATCAGCACCCGCCGCGGCGGCCGCGCGAAGGCGACCCTGGTCCCGCAGTTGTCGAACGACAGGGGATAGGACGTCCTGCGCGCCGGTCCGGTCGCGGACGCAGCGTCCGGGCCGGGGCCGGCGGGGGAGCCGCCGCAGGCGGCGGCCGGCGCCGCCACCAGCGCGGCGGACATCGCCGCCGCGAGGGCACGCGAAAGGAGGGGACGGTTCATGGGCGTGCTCTCTTTCCAGCGGGAGCCGTCGGCGGCTCCTCGGGAGGGATGCGGAGGACATCCGGGCGGCGTCGTGCCGGGCCCGGCGACATGCGTCGCCCTGAGAGCGGTGGGAGATCAGTGGTTCACGCGGTGGCGCCCAGGGCGGTGGTCGTCCCGGGAGGCCCGCGACGGGCCACGGCGTACCGGAGGGCGTCCCGGGCCGGAGCCCGCTCATCGGAGCGGCCGCGCGGCACGGGGCGCGGAAGGCCGGGGGATCGTCCGGCCGCGACCGCGAGCAGGAACACCAGCGGTCGCAGGACCCAGCCGGCCAGGACCCGGACGAGCGCGCACAGCCGCGCCTCGCCCCACTCCAGCCAGGCGGACGTGACCAGCACGCTCACCGCGTGCATGAGCAGCATCGCCAGACCGGGACCGCCGCCGTGGGCCATCGGCTCCGCGCCGCCGTCCATGGCGGCGGCGTCCGGCCGGGCCGCCACCAGCGGATGCCCGGCGGCGCGCATGAGCAGGACGTGCAGGACGACCTGCGAAGCGGCGGTGGCGGGCACGATCGACGCGAAGGTCCGCTCCCGGCCGGTCAGCGCCAGCGCGGGGCCGAGCACGAGCAGGAACCCGGCCAGCGTCGCCGCCCGGTCGAAGCCGCCGCCGCCGGCCAGGTGCCCGAGCGCGGCCAGCCCGGCGCACGCGGCGGCGAAGCCCGCCGCGCGCACCCAGCGCACCATCGACCATGGACCCATCTGGTGGGGATACTCCCACACGGGAACGGACGGATCGGGCGACCTCGGCCGGGTGTCGTCCTCCTCACGCCGCTAGGCGCGGGAGCCGCGGCGGCGCAGCGCGCCGTAGGCGCGCAGGATCGCGGGCACGAGCGCGTACACGACGGTGGGCACGACCACGCCGGTCACCACGAGAGTCCGGAGCGGCAGCGAGAGCGATCCGAGCAGGGGGCCCAGCAGCATCTGCGTGGCCATGATCATGAGGTACACGGCCAGCCAGGTGAACAGGGCGCGCAGGTGGATCGAGGGGGCCGCGACGGCGGGGGCGGGGGTGCGGACGGATGGCATGGCGTCTCCTGGTGGTCCGGTAAATCCAACTTGCGAGTTGGAGTTAACCACGCCCGGCCGCAGATTCCAACTCGCTAGTTGGAATCTGCGGTAGGCTCCGGGCATGGCATGGGACACCGCGAGGACCAAGCGGCTCATCCTGGACGCCGCGGTCGGCGAGTTCGCCGCCCACGGGCCCGAGGCGGCCCGCATGGACCGGATCGCCGCGACGGCCGGGGTGAACAAGGAACGGATCTACTCCTACTTCGGCAACAAGCGGCAGATGTTCGCGATCGTGCTGACCACGGAACTGGAGCGCCTGGCCGAGGCCGTGCCGCTGGACGCGAAGGCGGCCTCCGACCTGGGCGAGTACGCCGGGCAGGTCTTCGACTACCACCGCGCGCACCCGCACTTCGTCCGGCTGCTCCACTGGGAGGGCCTGCACACCACCGAGGGCGAGCCGGTGGCGGCCGAGGCCGAGCGGACCGCCCACTACGCCGGGAAGATCGCCGCGCTGGCGCGGGCGCAGGAGTCGGGACGCCTGGACGCCCGGCTGGCGGCCCGGGAGCTGCTGTACTCCGTCATCGTCCTGGCCGGCTGGTGGTTCGCCACCCCGCAGCTCCGGCGGATGCTGATGCCCGACCTCGACGACGACCCGGACGGCCAGCGCGCCGCACTCGTCCGCATCGTCCGCCGTCTCGGCGACCCCGCGGGCTGACCGCGATGGAGGTCACCGCGGTCGCCGAGATGAGGGCGGGCGAGGGGGCTCCCGGTCACGCGTCGGGGGTGACCAGGCCCGTCCGGTAGGCGATGACGACCAGCTGGGCGCGGTCGCGCGCTCCGAGCTTCGTCATCGTGCGGCTGACGTGGGTGCGCGCGGTCGCCGGGCTGATGAACAGCTCGGCGCCGATCTCCTGGTTGCTCAGCCCCCGTCCGATCAGGGCCAGCACCTCCCGCTCGCGCTCGGTGAGCGGGGCGAGCCGGTCCAGGGCGTCCGCGGACGCCGTGTGCCACGCGGTGAACTTGCTGATGAGACGCCTGGTGATGCGCGGCGCGAGCAGGGCCTCGCCGGCGGCGACCACCCGGATGGCGTGCAGGAGCTCCGCCGGTCCGGCGTCCTTGAGCAGGAAGCCGCTGGCGCCGGCCTGCAGCGCCTCGAAGACGTAGGCCTCGGTGTCGTAGGTGGTGAGGATGAGGATCCGGACGTCCTCCAGCCCGCGCGTCGCGGTGATCCGCGCCGTGGCCTGGATGCCGTCCAGCCTCGGCATGCGGATGTCCATGAGGACGACGTCGGGGCGGGTGGCCTGGGCCAGCTCGACCGCCCGGGCGCCGTCGGTCGCCTCCGCGACCACGGCGATGTCGTCCTCGACGTCGATGAGCAGCCTGAACCCCGACCGCACCAGCCCCTCGTCGTCGGCGAGCAGCACCCTGATCGGCTCCGTGGCCGGCGCGCTCACGGCGCCGCCTCCCGCAGCGGCCCGGTCGGGGCGAGGGGGAGCCGGGCCGTCACCTCGAACCCGCCGCCCGGAGTGGGGCCGGCGTCGAGCTCGCCGCCGAGCAGCCGGCAGCGCTCGCGCATCCCCAGGATCCCGTGGCCAGGGCCGTCCGGGGCGGCCGCGCCGCCCGCGGTGCCGTTCCCGGTCCGGCCCTCGTCGGTCACGCGGATCTCCAGGGCGTCGGTCCCGGAGGTCAGCGCGACCGTCACGCGGGTGGGGCCGACATGGCGGATCACATTGGTGACCGACTCCTGGAGGATCCGGTAGGCGGCGCCTCCCACCGCGCTCGGCAGCGGCGTCGCGGGAGGGGACGCCTCCAGCGTGACGTCGAGTCCCGCCTCGCGCGCCTTCGCGGTGAGCTCACCGATCTGCTCCAGGCCGGGCTGCGGTGCGCGCCCGTCGCCGTCCTCGCGCAGGACGCCGAGGACGGCGCGCATCTCCCGCAGCGCCCGCGAGCTGGTCTGCTCGATGGTCCGCAGCGCTTCGCGCGCCTGCTCCGGACGCTTGTCGAGCACGTGCGCGGTGACCCCGGACTGCACGTTGATGATGGCCACCGCGTGGGCGACGGTGTCGTGGACCTCGCGGGCGATCCGGAGGCGCTCCGCGTCCACGCGCGCCCGGGCCTCCTCCTCGCGGGTCCGTTCGGCCAGTTCCGCGCGCTTCTCGGCCTCGGCCGCGATGACCCGGCGGGACCGGACGGACTCGCCGAGGGCCGCGCTCATGACCGACGCGCCGATGCGGAAGAACACCCAGCCGATGGCGGCGCGCGGTTCGATGTCGTGCGCCGTGTACAGCCATACGGCGGCCAGCACGCCGATCCCCGAACCGGCGATCACCAGTGACCGGCGTCCGTCGCCGTAGGCCGCGAGGGTGTAGAGGGAGACGAAGAGCGCGAGCCAGCCGGGCCCGTCCGGGAAGTCGAGCCCGTAGTACACGAGGCTGGCGAGCGCGGTGACCGCGAAGACCGGCGCCGGCCACCGCCGGCGCAGGGCCACGGCCAGCCCGCTCACGACCAGCAGCGCGTATCCGAGGTTCCCCAGGTCGGCGAGCGGCCGCGTCGCCCCTTCGGCGGCGATGCGGCCGAGCGTTCCCTGGACCTGCATCACGGTGACGAGGAGCGCGAGCAGCGTGTCGTGCGTCACCGCGCGCAGGGAGAACGTCCCGGTACGGCGTTCCATGCCGGAATCCTACTGTCGTGGTGCGCGAACGCTCCTGCGCTCAGGCGCGCGACCTGCTCCTCCGCCAGGTGGAGCGGCCCGCGGAGCGGCGTACGCCCGACTGCGTAGACGCCGCCGTCGTCCGGCAGACGCGGCGGGCGCCCCGCCGGCGCGACGATCGCCGCCATGAGCGAGCATTCCGCAGACCCGCGACCGGACGGCGCCCTCGCGGCGCTGGCCCGCTTCTGCCACCGGCGCCGCCGCCTGGTGCTCCTGGCCTGGCTCGTCGGCGTGGTCGCCGTGGCGTTCGCCGGCTTCGGCTTCGGCGCCGCGCCCGACAACGACTTCTCCGGCGGAGACTCCGGATCGGCCAAGGCGCAGAAGCTGATCGAGAGGCACTTCCCCGAGCGGCGGGGCGACACCCTGACCCTGGCGATCAAGGCGGACCGGGGGATCGACGACCCCGCCGCCCGGCGGCGGATCGAGAAGGTCGTCGCCGTCCTGGACGCCTCGCCCGTGACCGGGCCGGTGACCTCCCCCTACCAGGACCCGAACCTGGTGACGCGCGACCGCCGCATCGCCCGGACGACGATCCCGCTGACCGAGGAGGCGGCCAAGAAGACCGACATCAAGCCCCTGGTGGAGGCGGTCAAGGACGCCTCCGGCGACGGCCTGCTCCTCGGGCTGGGCGGCGAGCGGGCGGAGAAGGCCGAGACGCCCCAGCAGGGCCCGGCCGAAGGCGTGGGCCTGCTGACCGCCGCGGTGATCCTGTTCATCTCCTTCGGGTCGCTGGTCGCGATGGGCCTGCCGATCGCGACGGCGCTGACGGCCATCCTCGGCGGAATGGCCCTGATCAAGCTGGTGGGGCACCTCGTCCCCGCGCCCGACTTCACCGTGCTCGTCGCCGTGCTGGTCGGCCTCGGCATCGGCATCGACTACGCGCTGTTCATCGTGACCCGCTACCGGGAGGCCCTGCGGGACGGGGACGACCCCGAAGGCGCCACGGCCACGGCCATCGCCACCGCCGGGCACGCCGTGCTGTTCGCCGGCACGACCGTGGTGATCGCGCTGCTCGGACTGGTCGTCATGGGGCAGCGGCTGATGACGGGCGTGGCCGTCGCCGCGTCGGTGACCGTGCTGGTCACGATGATCGCCGCGGTGACCCTGCTGCCCGCGCTCCTCGGCTTCACCGGCCGCCGGATCGACTCGCTGCGGCTGCCGCGCCGCGCGCCGCGCCCGCGCCCCGGCGAGCGCCGTCCCCCCGCCGAACGCTGGGCAGGCGTGGTGCAGCGCAGGCCGCTGGTCGCGGCGGTCCTCGCCGGGACGGGCCTGCTCGTGCTCGCCGCCCCCGTGCTGTCGATGCGGCTGAGCCTGCCCGACGCCAGCGTCCAGCCGCACGACCGGAGCAGCCACACCTCGTACACGATCCTGTCCGAGGGCTTCGGGCCCGGCTACGGCGCGCCCTTGATCTTCGCCGCGCGGATCGGATCCCCGGACGCCGATCTGCGCCCCGTCGTCGACGCGGTCGGACGGACCGAGGGCATCGCCTCCGTCACGCCGCCCCGGATCAGCGAGGACGGGCGCGCGGCCACGTTCATGGCCTTCCCGAAGAGCGGCGCCCAGGACGAGGCCACCGCCGACCTGGTGCACCGGCTGCGCGACGACGTCCTGCCCGCGGCGCCCGGCGGCGCCGGCGTCCAGGTCGGCGGCCCGAACGCCGGCGCGATCGACATCGCCGAGGAGGTCGGCTCCCGCCTGCCCCTGATGATCGCGGTCGTCGTCGCGCTGTCGCTCGTGCTGCTGGTCGCGCTGGTCCGGTCGGTCACGATCGCGCTGCAGGCCGCGGTGATGAACCTGCTGTCGATCGGCGCGGCCTACGGCGTGCTGGTCGCGGTCGTCCAGTGGGGCTGGCTCGGGAAGGCCCTCGGCTTCCCCACCACCATGCCGATCACGACCTGGGTGCCGATGATGATGTTCCCGCTGCTGTTCGGCCTGTCCATGGACTACGAGGTCTTCCTGATCTCGCGGATCCGGGAGGAGTACGAGCGCACCGGCGACACCCGGACGGCCGTCACCCGGGGGCTGGCGCGCACCGCCAAGGTCATCACCGCCGCGGCCGCCATCATGATCGCCGTCTTCTCGACGTCCCTGCTCGGCCCCGACGTGTCGGTCAAGCAGATCGGCCTCGGCATGGCCGTCGCCGTGCTCGTCGACGCCACCGTCGTCCGGATGGTCCTCGTCCCCGCGGTGATGGAGCTGTGCGGCAGGGCCAACTGGTGGATGCCGGGCCGCCGGGAACCCGCCCACGCTGGAGAGACCCCGCTCCAGGAGGCCGGCCCCCAGGAGACGTCCGGCACAATGGGGGCGGTACGGAGGTGACCGCGTGTCCGCACTCGGAGGATCGCTCGAACGCTCCATCATGGACGTGCTCTGGGCGGCGCCCCGCCCGCTGCGGGTCCGTGAGCTGCTGGCCGAGCTGAACGAGGACGCGGACAGGGCACTGGCCTACAACACCGTGCAGACCGTGGCCGAACGCCTGGCGCAGAAGGGCCTCCTCCGGCGTACGCAGGAGGGCACGGCCTTCCGCTACAGCCCCACGCGGCCGCGGGAGGAGTACGCGGTCGAGCTGATGCTGGACGCCCTGAGCGAGGCCTCCGACCACGGCGCCATCCTGGCGAGGTTCGCCGAGAGCGTCCCGCCGGAGGACGCCCGGCACCTCCTGGACGCCCTGCGGCGGCGGACCGCCGGCGAGGACGCGTGATCCCGTGATCCCGCTGGTGGTCGGGCTCGTCGTCTCGGTGGTCCTGCTGGGATGCGCCGCGGGGCCCGTTCTGGACCTCCTCAGGCGCTCCGCCGTCGGCCCGGGGACGGCCATCGCCTGCTGGACGGCCGCCCTCGCGGGGACGTTCATCGCCGCGGCGGGGATCGCGGCGGCGGGGCTGCTCGCGCCGCCGGGTCCGGGGCACGGACTGCTGTCCCGGCTGCGCGACTGCCTGCCCCATCACGGCCGTCTCGCCACCGCCGCCGCGGCCGTCGCGACCGCCGTCCTCGCCGCGGCCTGCGCCGCCGTGCTCGCCCGCGGCCTGCCGAGGCTCGGCCGGGCCGTGCGCCACCGCCGGCGGCACCGGGAGATGCTGCGGCTGGTCGCCCGGGAGGACCGCCGCCATCCGGACGTCCTCGTCCTCGACCACCCCGTGCCCGTGGCGTACTCGCTGCCGTCCCGGCACCGCGCGATCGTGGTCAGCACCGGGGCCCAGCGGGCGCTCAGCGCCGAGGAGCTCGGGGCCGTCCTGGCGCACGAGCGCGCGCACCTGCGCCAGCGCCACCATGTCTTCCTGCTGGCCCTGGACCTGGTCCACGCCATGCTGCCGTGGCTGCCGACCGTCCGGCGCGCGAAGGCGCGGCTGCCGCTGCTGCTGGAGATGGCCGCGGACGACGCCGCGGTCCGCGTCCACGGCAGGAAGCCGCTGGTCGACGCGTTGTGCCGGCTCTCGGCGGCGCCCGCCGGCGCGGGGGCGCTCGGCGCGGCGGGCACGCCGGCCGCCGGTGCGCTGATGGAGCGGGTGCTGCGGCTGGAGGGCGCCCCGGCGAGGCCGCGGCGCGCCGTCCGGCTCGCGGCGGGCCTGTTCGCGGTGGCGGCGGTCGCCGCGCCGCTCCTGGCCGGGGCCGCGGCGGTCGTGGAGCTCGCCGCGGCCTGCTGAGGCGGAATGTGGCATTTGGGGAAATCTGCCGCTTCGGTGGCGAACCGACCGTAAACCTCCTACGCTCCGTAGGAGGTCACGGTCCGACGTCCCCGCCGGGGACGGCCGGCGACCGCGCCGAATCCCGCGGACGTCTCCGTCCGGGGAACCGGGGACCCGATCTTCAGGGGTGAGTCCGTCCCGCGGGACGGTAGGGCGACTCCGGCCCGAACCCGTCAGCTGACCCGGTAGGCGGTACAGGAGAGGACACCGCATGCAGCGACGAGCTGCCGGCCCCCGAACGACAGCCCGCCGCAGGATCCGCACCCGCCGGCTCGGCGACGTCACGGCATGGACGGCCGCCCTCGCGCTGTCCGCCGGGCTTCTCGCGCCCGCGCCCGCCCACGCCGAGCCGAAGCCGACGCGCAAGCAACTGACCGCGCAGCAGGAGAAGCTCGCCGACGAGGCCGAGAAGCTCAGCGAGCAGTACAACGGCCTGCGCGAACGCCTCAAGCAGGCCGAGCACGCCGCGAAGCTCGCCAAGAGCAGCGCCCTGCGCCAGCAGAAGGCGCTGGACGAAGCGCGCGAACGCATGGCGAAGATCGCCGCGGACAGCTACAAGAACGGCCCGGCGGACCCGGCCATCACGTTCGCCTCGTCGTCCGACCCGCAGGCCGTCCTGGACCAGTCGGCCACCCTCAACTACTTCGCCAAGCAGAACGACGTCCGCATCACCCAGATGCTCCAGGTGATGCAGGGCGCCGACCGGTCCCGCAAGGCCGCCGAGCAGCGCGCCGCCCAGGTGCGCGCGCTCACCGGCGAGGCGAGGAAGAAGCGCCGGGAACTCCAGATCAAGCTCAAGAAGGTCGAGAAGCAGCTCGGCACCTTCAGGACCGCGGGCACGGGTCCCGCCTCCATCCCCAACCTCAACTCCGGCGGGGCCTCGGCCAAGGCCATGACGGCCGTCCGGGCCGCCCTCGCCCAGCAGGGCGTGCCCTACTCCTGGGGCGGCGGCAACGCGTCCGGCCCGAGCTACGGCACCGCGCAGGGCGCCAACATCAAGGGCTTCGACTGCTCCGGGCTGACCCTCTACGCCTACGCGCAGGTCGGCATCACGCTCGGCCACTACACCGGCAGCCAGTACAACGCCGGGACCCACGTGAGCATGAGCCAGCTCAAGCCCGGCGACCTGGTGTTCTTCCACAGCGACCTGCACCACATGGGCATGTACATCGGCAACGGCAACATGGTCCACGCGCCGCAGACCGGCGACGTCGTCAAGATCGCCCCCATCGCCGGCCGCCCGTTCGCGGGCGGGGTCCGTGTCGCCTGACCCCTCGAAGCGGTGACCCGCCGGTGACCGCCGATCACCCTTCGCTACCCTGGTCCGCGAGATGAGCACGCACGTCGGCGGCCTCCCCGCACGGGACGGCGCGCACGCGGAACGGCCGGTGGGACGGCCGAGGCGCTCCGTGCGCCCGGACGTCCTCCGGCTGGCGTCCGGCCTGCTCGTGCTCCTCGGGCTGCTGGCGATGCACGGCTTCCAGTCCACGGCGAGCCCGGCGGAGATGGGCGGCGTTCCGCTGACGTCCATGGCCGCCGGGCACGCCGCCCCCGCCGCCGAAGCGATGGCGGGGCACCGTCCGCCCCGGGGCGACCGGCCCGGCGGCCATCACTCCGACCGCCA
This sequence comes from Actinomadura verrucosospora, assembly GCF_039540335.1. Taxonomy (NCBI): domain Bacteria; kingdom Bacillati; phylum Actinomycetota; class Actinomycetes; order Streptosporangiales; family Thermomonosporaceae; genus Actinomadura; species Actinomadura verrucosospora. The sequence goes on from NZ_BAABEV010000038.1 coordinate 80,557, forward strand.
CCCCGACCACCCCGGCGGCCAGGTCTGCCTGGCCATGCTGACCCTGCTCGCACTCGCCCTCGTCGCGGCCCTCCTGGCGCTGCGCCTGCGGAGGTCGCCGCCGATGGCCGTGTCGCGGCCGCCGCGGGTGCGGATCCTCCTGGTCGGACGGCCCCCGCCGAGACCCTCCCTGCACAGGTTGAGCGTGCTGAGGCTGTGACAGGTCCAGCGGCGCCCGGAAACGGGCGCCGCCGCCGACCACCGATCACAGCACTCGACACGGAAGGCTCACCACCATGAAGCGAGCGTTCGCGCTCATCACCGTCCCGGCCCTGGCGATCGCCCTGGCGGCGTGCGGCGACGGCGACGACGGCGGCTCGACGGGCCACTCGATGCCCGCCCACTCCATGCCCGCCCACTCGGCACCTGCCGGCGGCGCGCAGGCCGGACCGCACAACGGCCAGGACGTCATGTTCGCGCAGATGATGATCCCGCACCACCGGCAGGCGATCGAGATGGCCGACCTCGCCGCCACCCGCGCCTCGTCGGCGGAGGTGAAGACCCTGGCCGCCGACATCAAGAAGGCGCAGGGACCGGAGATCCAGCAGCTCGGCGCGTGGCTGAAGGCCTGGGGCGCCCCCGTCCCCTCGCCTGGCACGACCGGCATGGGCGGCATGCACCACGGCGGCACGGACGGCATGGACGGCATGATGAGCGAGAAGGACATGAAGGAACTGGAGGCGGCCAAGGGCGCGGCGTTCGACAGGGCGTTCCTCACGATGATGATCCAGCATCACGAGGGCGCCGTGGCGATGGCCAAGGCCGAGCAGTCCTCCGGGCAGTTCCCCCCGGCCAAGCAGATGGCGGCGACCATCATCTCCTCGCAGACCGCCGAGATCGCCAAGATGAGGTCCCTGCTGAAGCAGTGAGGACCGCCGGTCACGGAGGCGGGCGGCGCCGCGCCCCGCCCGCCTCCGTGCCGGAGGCGCCTCTGCCTCAGGAACCGGTGCGGTGCCGGGCGGACGCGGCGGTCACGTCGCGGACGAAGCGTCCCGCCTGGTCCAGGGCGCGGGCCGCCTCCGGGAGGAACGTCCAGAACAGGTGGAAGCCGTGGGTGGCCACCGGGTAGAGCTCCAGCCGCGCGTCCACGTCCTGCTCGCTCGCCTCCTCCGCCAGGCGGCGGGCGTCGCCGACCAGGTGGTCGCCCGTGCCCGCCTGGAGCAGCAGGGGCGGCAGGCCCCTCAGGCGGCCGGGGGAGGCCAGCGGGCTCAGCAGCGGATCGTCCAGGGAGCGGCCCGCGAGGTAGTGGTCGACGCACTGGCGCATCATCCGGCCGGTCACCACGAGCTGGGGGCCGGCCGGCTCCTCCTCCAGGACGGTGTGCGCCAGGTCGATCCACGGGCAGAACAGGGCGGCGCCGCCGGGCAGGGGAAGACCCTTGTCCTTCAGCGCGAGCAGCAGGGACAGGGCCAGGCTCGCCCCCGAGGAGTCGGCGGCGATCACGACCCGCTCCGGCGGCGCCGCTTCGAGCAGCCAGAGGTAGGCGCCCGCCGCGTCGTCCAGGGCGGCAGGGAAGGGGAAGTCCGGCGCGAGCCGGTAGTCCGGGACGACCACCTCGCACCCGGCCGCCACCGCGAGCGCCCCCGCCAGGGGCCGGTACCCGTACGCCGAGCCCATCACGAAGCCGCCCCCGTGCAGGTAGAGGACGCGCGACGGTGAGGCGTCCGGCGGCGCCAGCCGCAGGGCCGGGACTCCGCCCGCCTTCACCGGCCTGACCGCGACCTCCGGCGGCGGCTCGAACTCGGCGAGCAGGGTCTCGTACTCGACGCCCATCTGACCGAGGTCGCCGCCCGCGCGGTTGTGGTCGGCGATCGGCCGCCACAGCCTGCCCGCGCGGCCGGACGCCTCGCCGCCGATCGAGCGGGTCGTCGCGATCGCGTCGTCCACGCCCGACAGCAGGGTCCTCGCGCGGTCGAGCAGGGCCTCTCCGGCGAGGGTCAGCTCCACCCGGTGCGTCGAGCGGTTCAGCAGGTCGCACCCGACCAGCCGCTCCAGGCCCTTGATCTGGCGGCTCAGCGCGGGTTGCGACAGGTACAGGCGCGCGGCGGCGCGGCCGAAGTTCAGCTCCTCGGCGACGGCGACGAACGCGCGGAGATGGCGCAGCTCGATCGCGTCCGGCGCCTGGGGCAGCCTGAGCACGCGCGGCGGGGTGTCGTCCGGCATGCGGCCATTGTCGCCGCACCGCGCCCCCGGTGGTGATGCCGATCATGCACGACCGTCATGCGCGAACGGCCTTTCCCTCCGGAGGGGCCGCGCTGCCACGGTCGACCCATGACCACGACGAAACGGGTGGACATCCACCTGCGCGGCGCGTCCGGCCCGCTGCGGGCCGGCGTGCGCTGGTCCGGTACGGACGACACGCGCCTGCTGCTGCACTTCGACGGGACGCCGGGCGACCTCGGCCCGCACGCCGTCGCCCTCTCTCCGGAACTCGACGCCGCCCGGCCCGGTGCGCTGGACGACGCGGCGGCCGCGCTCGGCTGGGCCGCCGACCACGCCGCCGAACTCGGCGCCGCGCCCGCGCGCCTGGTCGTCGCGGGGCAGGGCGGCGGGGCGGCGATCGCCGCCCGGCTCGCCCTGCTGGCCCGCGACGAGGGCTGGCCGCCGCTGGAGCGGCAGATCCTCGTGCGCCCGCGGCTGCCCGCGGGGTTCGCGCCCGACCTGGCCGGGGTCGCCGCCGCCACCGTCGTCACCGGCCCGGACGACGACGGGCGCGCCTACGCCGGGCGCCTGCGGGCCGCGGGCGTCCCCGTCGAGGAGAGGAGCGTCCGATGACCCCGCCCCGCGCCGGACGCCGCGAGTGGATCGCGCTGGCCGTCCTCGCCCTGCCGGCGCTGCTGGTCTCGGTGGACATGTTCGTCATGATCATGGCGCTGCCGGAGCTGAGCGTCGCCCTCGGCGCGAGCGGCACCGAGCAGCTGTGGATCATGGACGTGTACGGGTTCATGGTCGCCGGGTTCCTGGTCGCGATGGGCGCGCTCGGCGACCGGATCGGCCGCCGCCGGCTGCTGCTGGCCGGCGCCGCCGCGTTCGGGGCCGCCTCCTGCGCGGCCGCGATCGCCGCGCGCACGGCGGCGCTGATCGCGGCGCGCGCGGTGCTCGGCGTCGCCGGGGCCGCGCTCACCCCCTGCACCCTCGGCATGATCACGACGATGTTCGCCGATCCCCGGCAGCGGGCGAGCGCGATCGGCGTGTGGGCGGGCTGCTTCACGCTCGGCGCGATCGCCGGGCCCCTGGCGGGCGGGCTGCTGCTCGACCACTTCTGGTGGGGCTCTGTGCTGCTGCTCGGCGTGCCCGCGATGGTCCCGCTGCTGCTGGCCGGCCCGTTCCTGCTGCCCGAGCACCGCGACCCCTCGGCCGGACGGCTCGACGCGGCGAGCGTCGCGCTGTCGCTGGCGACGATCCTGCCCGCCGTCTACGGGGTCAAGGAGCTGGCCGCGCACGGGCCGCGCCCGCTGCCCGCCGCCGCGCTGGCCGCCGGGATCGCCGCGGGGGCGCTGTTCGTCCGCCGCCAGCGGCGCCTGCCCGACCCGCTGCTGGACGTCTCGCTGTTCCGCGGCCGGGTCTTCGCGGTCGTCATGGCGGCGCTGACCGTCTTCCCCCTGGCGTCCGGCGGCGCCATGACGTTCATCGCGCAGCGCTTCCAGCTGGTGGACGGCCTGTCGCCGCTGGAGACGGGGGCGGTGATGCTGCCCGGGATGCTCGCGGCGCTGGCGTCCTTCCAGGCCGCGCCGCTGCTCGGCCGCCGGGTCCGGCCGGGGCTGCTGCTGCCGGGCGGGATGGCCGTCGCGGTCGCGGGGTTCCTGGGCGTGGCCGCGGCGCCGGACGCGACGGCGCTGGCCGCCGCGTTCGCCGTCACCTGCCTGGGCAGCGGCCCCCTCGTCAGCGTCGGCACCGCCATCGTCCTCGGCTCGCTGCCGCCCGAGCGGGCCGGGTCGGCGGCCGGGCTCTCGCAGACCGGCAACGAGCTCGGCACCGCCCTCGGCGTCGCCCTGCTCGGCAGTGTCGGCACGATCGTGTACCGGGCCGCGCCCGGCCTGCCGCCCGCCGCCCGGGAAGGCCTCGCCCACGCCGTCGCGCGCGGCTCCGGCGTCGCCGAGGCGCGCGCGGCCTTCACCACCGAACTCCACGTGATCGCGCTGGTCTGCGCGGTCCTGCTGGCCGCCGTGGCCGTTCTCGTCGCGCGGACGCTCCGGCACCTGCCCGTCCCCGGTCCCGCCGAAGCCCCGGCGCCGGACCCCGTCCTCGAAGGAGCGGTCTCATGAGAAGGATCGTCGCGGAGTTGTTCAGCACGCTCGACGGAGTCGTCGAAGGCCCGGAGACGTGGCACGGCCCTCACCATGACGACGAGGTGGACCGGGCCGTGATGGCGGGCATGGACGAGGCGGACGCCCTCCTCGTCGGCCGCCGCACCTACGAGGACCACGCCGCCTACTGGCCGACGGCCGACGGTGCGATGGCCGAGCGCATGAACGCCTTCCGGAAGTACGTCGTCACCTCGTCGGACGCCCCGCTGGAGTGGGCGAACTCCGAGCCGCTCCCCGGACTCGACGAGGTGGCGGGGCTGGACGGCACGCTCCTCGTCACCGGCAGCCCGACCCTGGTGCGCGGCCTGCTCGCCCGCGGTCTGCTGGACGAGCTCCGCCTCGTGATCGACCCGATCGCCGCCGGCTCCGGCGGCCGGCTCTTCGACGCTCCGGTCTCCTTCGAGCGCGCGGCGTCCCGCGCGTTCCCGTCCGGCTCGGTCTCGATCACCTACCGGCCCGTCCGGTAGGGGAGGCCGCCGCTCGCGTCCGGCCGTCCCGGACGGGACGGCCGGACCCGATCGACGCCGGGTCAGGGTGGGCGGATCAGGCCGCGACGGGAGGCGGCGGCGACCGCGGCCGTGCGGGAGTCGACGCCGAGCTTGGCGTAGAGGTGCACCAGATGCGTCTTGATCGTGGTCTCGCTGAGGAACAGCCGCTTGCTGATCTGCCGGTTCGAGAGGCCCTCGGCGACCAGACGCAGCACCTCCAGCTCGCGCGCGGTCGGCGTCGCGGTGGGCGAGCGCATCCGGCCGAGGAGGCGCGAGGCGACGCTCGGCGCGAGCGCGCTGTCCCCGGCGGCGGCCGACCGGATCGCGGTGAACAGCCGGTCGGGGGGCGCGTCCTTGAGCAGGTAGCCGGTGGCGCCGGCCTCGATGGCGGCGAGGATGTCGGAGTCGGTGTCGAACGTGGTCAGCACGAGGACGCGCGGCGCGCCCGCCCCCGCGGCGGTGATCTCGCGGGTGGCCTCGCTGCCGTGCATCCCGGCGCCGAGCTGCAGGTCCATCAGCACGACGTCGGGGCGGAGCCGGCGCGCCTCCTCGACGCCCTCCCGCCCCGTCGCCGCCTCCCCGACCAGCGCGAAGCCGGGCTGGTCGGCGAGCATGGCGCGGATCCCGGAGCGCACCACGGGATGGTCGTCCACCAGCAGGATGCGGATCGGCCCGCTCACCGCCGCTCCCCGCCGCCGGGCAGCGGCAGGGTCGCCACCACGGCCGTCCCCTCCCGCGGAGCCGACTCTACGGTGAGCGCGCCGCCCAGCGCCCGGGCGCGGTCGCGCATCGCCCGCAGCCCGTAGCCGGTGCCCGCCCCGCTCTCCGGCGGGCGCCCGCCGGCCGCCGCGGGATCGAAGCCGCGGCCGTCGTCGAAGACGTCCAGCACCACCATGTCGTCAAGATAGGTCAGGGTGACCCCGACGTTCTCGGCGCCGGAGTGGCCGGCGGCGTTTCCGAGAGCGCCCTGGGCGATGCGCAGCAGCGCGACCTCGTGGTCGACCGGGAGATCGGCGGGGGACCCGGAGACCTGGAAACGTATCCGGGCGGTCGACCGGGCGTCCGCCGACTCGGTGATGCGGCGCAGCGCGTCCGGCAGGGAGGACCGCTGCAGGGCGGGCGGGGCCAGCGCGCGCACGAAGTTGCGGGCCTCCTCCAGGTTCTCCGCGGCGGCCTGCTCGGCCTCCGCCAGCCGCCCCACCGCGGCGTCGCGGTCGCTGTCGAGGTCGCGGCGGGCGGCGCGCAGCAGCAGGATGATGCTGGACATCCCCTGGGCGAGCGTGTCGTGGATCTCCCGGGCCAGGCGCTCGCGCTCGGTGAGCCGCGCCGCGTCGGCCTCCGCGCGCAGCAGCCTCTCGCGGGTCCTGACCAGGTCCTCGATGAGCAGGCGGCGCTGCTCGCTCTCCCGGTAGAGCGCCCGGTAGGCCAGGGCCATGAGGGTGGCGACGGAGGCGCCGACGCTCGGGCCCAGAACCTCCGCCAGCGTGACCCCGCCGCCGTGCCAGGCCACGGCCCCGATCGCCGCGGCGGTCAGCAGCGCCACACCGGGCAGCGCGGCGGGCAGCGGCAGCAGGTGCAGGTAGAGGAAGAACAGCGGGAAGGCCAGCCAGACGAAGTCGGGGGAGGACAGGGCCAGCCCCGCCCAGGCCGCGGTGAGAAGCGCGAGCCACAGCCGCGCCGGGAGCGGGCGAGGGCGCCGTTCGTGCCGGGCCCAGACCACCCCGGCGGCGTAGAGGACCCCGAGGGCGAGGCCGCCCGCGGCGATTCCCGCCCGCGCGTCGTGCAGCGTGCGGACCAGGGCGATCGCGAGCAGCACCAGGAAGGTGCCGTGCACGGCCCAGCCGAGCAACCGCATCGCGGGCGAGAACAGATCGTTCGGCATTTCTCACTCACAGTAGGCGACGGGGCGCCCGGGCCGCATCGATCGAATGGTTGATGTCCCGGTGTCCGGAAGAAGGCGCTCCGCCCGTCCCGCCGCACGATGCGCCGGGACGGGCCCGCGGCGCACGCTGGGAAACGTCGGTTCGGATGATGACGGGAACGGGGGCCCACGTGTTCGTGGCGCTGCGAGACCTGCGGTTCGCCAAGGGGCGGTTCGCGCTCATGGGGTCGGTCGTGCTGCTCATCACGCTGCTGGTGACCCTGCTGTCCGGCCTGACGGCCGGCCTGGCGCGCGACAGCGCCTCGGCCATCGAGGACCTCCCCGCCGACCATGTCGTGTTCGGCGGGGAGACGTCCTTCGCGGGGAGCCGGATCAGCGACGCGACGGCGCGGGCCTGGCAGGACGTCGCGGGGGTGCGGGCCGAGCCGCTCGGCGTCTCGATGGGCCGGATGACCTTCGGCCCGTCCGGGGCGCGCGGAGCACCGGCCGCGCTCTTCGGCGTCGCTCCCGGCGACCGGGCGCACCCGCCCGCGTCCGGGCAGATCGTGCTGTCGGCGGAACTGGCCGACAGCACCGGACTGGCGGCCGGCGCCAGGGTCGACGTCCTCGGGCACCGGCTCACCGTGGCCGGGACGGGCGCCGCGTCGTCCTACAGCCACACGCCGGTCGCCTGGCTCGGGATCGAGGACTGGCGCGCCCTGGAGCCGTCGGGCGGCGGCCCTGCCGCGACCGTCCTGCTGCTGCGCGAGACGGGGCGTCCCGACCTGGACGCGGCCGACCGGCGGCTCGGCACCACCACGATCGCCCAGGGGGACGCGAAGTCCGCGATCCCGTCGTTCTCCTCCGAGAACGGGTCGCTGCAGCTCATGCGGGGGTTCCTTTTCGCGATCTCGGCCCTGGTCATCGGCGCGTTCTTCACGGTCTGGACGATCCAGCGCCGCGGCGACGTGGCCGTGCTCAAGGCGCTCGGCGCGAGCACCGGCTACCTGCTGCGTGACGCGCTCGCCCAGGCCGTGCTGGTCCTGCTGGCCGGGGCCGGGCTCGGCGGCGCCGCCGGCGGGCTGGCGGGCCTCGCGATCGGGGACGGCGTCCCGTTCGTGGTCTCGGCCGCCACCACCGTCCTGCCCGTCGCGGTGCTGGTCGTGCTCGGCGCGGCCGGCGCCGCGCTGGCCATCCGCAAGATCACCTCCGTCGATCCGCTGACCGCGCTGGGAGCCGCACGATGAGCCTGGCCCTCGCCGACGTCGTCCTGACCTATCCCGACGGCGACCGCACCCTGACCGCGCTCGACCGGGTGAGCCTGGCGGTCGGGCCCGGCGAGTTCGCCGCGGTCGTCGGCCCCTCCGGATCCGGCAAGTCGAGCCTGCTGGCCGTGGCCGCGACGCTCGTGTCCCCCGACTCCGGGACGGTGGCCGTGGCGGGCCGGGAGACCGCCGGGCTGCGCCCCGCCGAACGGACCCGGCTGCGCCGCGACCACATCGGCATCGTCTTCCAGCAGCCCAACCTGCCGGCCTCGCTGACGGCCCTCGACCAGCTGACGGTGATGGCGCACATGGCCGGCCGGTCGCCGCGGCGGGCCGCCGGCCGGGCCCGCGACCTGCTGGCCGCCGTCGACCTCGCGGGGCTGGAGCACAAGCGGCCGCACCAGATGTCGGGCGGCGAGCGCCAGCGGGTCAACATCGCCCGCGCCCTGATGAACGGCCCGGAGGTGCTGCTCGTGGACGAGCCCACCAGCGCCCTGGACCACGTCCGCGGCGAGCAGGTCGTCGAGCTGCTCGACCGCCTCACCCGCGACCGGGGGCTGGCCACGGTCATGGTCACCCACGATCTGGCCAGGCTCGCCGCCGCCGACCGCGTGTACTCCATGACCGACGGCCGCCTGTCCGAGAGCGCCCCCGCCGCCGGTCAGCCGCGGTAGGTCTCCAGGAGGCGGAGCCAGACCTCGCTGATGGTGGGGTACGAGGGGACGGCGTGCCAGAGGCGGGAGAGGGGGACCTCGGCGGTGACCGCGATGGTGGCGGAGTGGAGCAGTTCGGCCACCCCCGCCCCGACGAAGGTGACGCCGAGGAGCGTCTCGCTGTCCAGGTCGACCAGCGCGCGGGCGCGGCCCTGGTAGCCGTCGGCGTACAGCGAGGCCCCGGAGACGTTGCCGAGCTCGTAGTCGACCGCCCGCACCCGGCGCCCCTCCCGCGTCGCCTCCTCCAGGGTGGGGCCGACGGCCGCGACCTCGGGGTCGGTGAAGACGACCTGCGGGACCGCCCGCTCGTCGGCGGTCGCGACGCTGCGTCCCCAGGCGGCGGTGTCGAGGGGGCGCCCGGCGGCGCGGTCGGCGATGACCGTGCCGAAGATCCGGCCCTGGTACTTGCCCTGGTGGGTCAGCAGCGCGCGGCCGTTGACGTCCCCGGCGGCGTACAGCCACTCGCCGGGCACGCCGACCGCCAGCCCGGTGGAGTCGACCTGGATCGGCCGGCCCGGGGTGAGCCCGACCGTGTCCAGCCCGAGGTCGTCGGTGGCGGGCGTGCGGCCGGTGGCGAACAGGACCTCGTCGGCGGTGACGGTGTCGCCGCCGTCCAGGGTGAGCGTCACCGGTCCGTCGCGGCGGACACCGGTGACCGACGTTCCGAAGCGCAGGTCCACGCCGGCCGCGCGCAGGCCCTCGGCCACGGCCTCGCCGGTGAACGGCTCCATGCGCGGCAGCAGGCGCGACCCGCGCACGAGCTGCACCACCTCGCTGCCGAGCGCCCGCCAGGCGGTGGCCATCTCGCAGGCCACCACGCCGCCGCCGATCACGGCCAGCCGCGGCGGCACCCGCTCGGAGGACGTCGCCTCGCGGCTGGTCCAGGGGCGCGCCTCGGCCAGGCCCGGCAGGCCGGGCAGGGCCGCGCGGGTGCCGGTGCACACCGCGACGGCGTGGCGGGCGGTCAGGACCCGCCGCCCGCCGCCCGGGGTCTGCACCGCGACGCGCCTGGGCCCGTCCAGCCGCCCGCGGCCGCGCACCAGGACGAGCCCGGCGCCCTCCAGCCACTCGACCTGGCCGTCGTCCTTCCAGTGCGAGGTGAACTCGTCCCGGCGCCTGAGGACCGCTTCGGCGTCCAGCGGCCCGGTCACCGCCTGGCGGGCGCCGGCCAGCCGCCGCGCGTCCGCCAGCGCGGCGGCCGGGCGCAGCAGCGCCTTGCTGGGCATGCAGGCCCAGTACGAGCACTCACCGCCCACCAGTTCGCTCTCCACGACCGCCACGCTGAGCCCGCCGGCGTGCGCCCGCTCGGCCAGGTTCTCACCCGTCGGCCCGGCCCCCACCACCACGACATCGAACTCGTCCATGCCCCCAGCCCTTCCGATCGGCCGCAGTCTCGTCCACCCGGATCCTGCCGGACACCGCGGCGTACGGCAGGACTCCCCCCTGCCGCCGTCAATGATCGCAAATCGGGGGACCGGTTCTCCCGGGCCTCCGCCTTTCTGCTACAAGTGTGGTTGCAGACCGCACGACAGGGGAGTTCGTGAGCGCCGAAGGCAGTACCAGGGCCGTCATCACCGCGCTGGCCGCGAACCTCGGGATCGCGGTCACCAAGTTCGTGGCGTTCGCGCTGACGGGCTCGTCGTCCATGCTGGCGGAGGCGATCCACTCGGTGGCCGACTCCAGCAACCAGGCGCTGCTGCTGATCGGCGGGAAGCGCGCGCAGCGGGACGCGACCGAGGAGCACCCGTTCGGATACGGGCGCGAGCGCTACATCTACGCGTTCCTGGTGGCGATCGTCCTGTTCAGCCTGGGCGGGCTGTTCGCGCTGTACGAGGCATGGCACAAGATCAGCGATCCGCACCCGATCGAGGAGTGGCAGTGGGTGCCGATCGCCGTCCTGCTGGTGGCGATCGCGCTGGAGGGGGCGGCGCTGCGCACCGCCGTCCGGGAGTCGAACCGCAGCCGCGGACGGGCGGGCTGGGTGCAGTTCGTCCGCCGGTCCAAGTCGCCGGAGCTGCCGGTGATCCTGCTGGAGGACACCGGCGCGCTGGTCGGGCTGGTGTTCGCCCTCGCGGGCGTCGGCCTGACCCTGGTCACCGGCGACGGCGTCTGGGACGGGATCGGCACCGCCGCGATCGGCGTGCTGCTCGCGGCCATCGCGATCGTGCTGGCCACGGAGGTCAAGAGCCTGCTCGTCGGGGAGTCCGCGACGCCGGAGCACCTGCGGCTGATCAGGCGGGCGATCGTGGAGGGCAGCGACGTCCCCGCGGTGATCCACATGCGCACCATGCACCTCGGGCCGGACGAGCTGCTCGTGGCCGCGAAGATCGCCGTGGATCTGCGGGACGACGCGCGGGAGGTCGCCGACGCGATCAACGACGCCGAGGCCCGCATCCGCGCGGCGGTCCCGATCGCCCGGCTCGTCTATCTTGAGCCGGACGTGCTGCGTAAGGAGGGCTGAGGACGGTGACGCGCAGGCCGCTCGGACGTCTGGAGGCGGAGGTGCTCGCCGCGCTGGCCGGGCTCGGCGGGGCGGCCAGCACCGCCGAGCTGGTGGAGCGGCTGGACGGTGATCCCGCCTACACGACGGTGAACACCATCCTGCACCGGCTGCACGACAAGAAGCTGGTCACGCGCGCCCGGGCGGGCCGGCACTACCGGTACCGGCTCGCCGTCGACGAGTCCGAGCTGGTGGCGGGGCGCATGCGCGACCACCTGCGGCACGCCAGCGACCCGGGGAACGTGCTGAACCGGTTCGCGCGGTCGCTCAGCGCCGAGGAGGCGCGCAAGCTGCGCGAGTTCCTCGACCCTCCGGAGGCCGGCGGGTGAACTGGTTCACCTTCCTGCCCCTCGCCATCATGCTGACGCTGAGCGCCGCGCTGGCGAAGGCGCCGTCACGGCTCCATCCGTCCTGGTCGGCGCGGCTGCTCGCGACCACCGGCGCGCTGACCGCGGTGGCCGCGCTCGGCACCGGCTTCTTCGTGGCCGTCAACTACGCGGCGACGCTGGCCCCGTCCGCGGCGGCGCACGTCCCCGAGTGGGCGCTGTTCGGGGACGACCGGCCGGTCCCGGACGCGGTGGGGATCCCGGCGGCCGTGCTGTCGGCCGCCGCGCCCGCCGCCGCGGGCCGGGCCGCCGCCCGCCGGGCGGCCGTGGTCCACGGCCTGCCCGTCCGCATCCACAACGACGCGGTCTGCGTC